>NC_003551.1:677987-1016981 GCF_000007185.1 Methanopyrus kandleri AV19
TCCCCGTCCTCCAGGGGTACCAGGACCACGTCCGCCCGATAGATCCCACGATCGTCGACCACGGCCCGATGCGAGGACAGGTTCGGGAGCCTGACAAGGTGCTCCGGGTCGGCGCCTAACACCCTGTCGGCACCGGCTTCCCTCAGGGTCTCGGCTATCTTCTCCACGCGATCTTCCGTCCGGTGGAATAGGTTCACCTCCAGCGGAGCGCCCGTGACCTCGGAGAGCTCTACGAGGTCCTCCGGGCATAGGGCGGCGGTGTTCCCGTTCACCGATATCACTGGGTGTTCGGCGAGCTTGAACGCGGCTGCCGCCGCCTTGATCGCCTCCCGTGCGGGTGGAATCGTCTTCTCGCCGATCAGGTAGTCGAACACCTCGCCCCTGCCCTGGGCGATCAGTCCTTGAGGCACCACGTAGCCGTCCTCGAACCCCCGCACGAGGCGCTCACGGATCTTCAACGCCTCCGCCCTGGGGTGATCGGGTGGTATCTTCACCCGCGGTCACCCCGGAGCAGTTTCGAGAGAGCGTCTACCAACTTCCTGGCCAGCTCCCGCTTGTCCCCTTTCACCCGCTCGATGACCTCGCCGTCTCCGTCCAATATCCACCACTCCGATCCCTCGGCACCGGCGGTCTCCGGAGGATTGGCGACGACGAGCTCACACGGGACTTCGTCCAGAAGCCGTCGGGCCCCTTCCACCGGCTCGGGATCTAGCTTGAATGCCACCCTAACTCCGTCGAAATCCGGAAACACTTCCCGTACTATCTTCTCGGTAGGGATCAGACGGATCTCGTGCTCACGTCGCGAGTCCAGCTTCCCGTCGGCACGCTCCGCCGGTCGGAAGTCCGACGGTGCCGCCGCCATCACGATAGCGTCCACGTCGTCGATCCTCTTCACGACCTCCTCGAGCATTTCGCGGGTGGTTTCCACCTCCACACGCTCGTCCATCGGGGGCGGGTCCACTCGGAGCGGCCCATGGACGAACACGACCTCGGCCCCACGCGCACGGAGCTCGCGGCAGATCTCACACGCCGTCCGTCCCGAGCTCCGGTTGGTGATCACCCGGACATCGTCCAAGGGCTCCATCGTCGGCCCGCCGGTGACCAGGACCCTAAAGCCCGACAGCTCTCCCTCCACGGCCTCTACTATTTCCTCTATCGAGGCCAGTTTGGCCTTCCCTTCCTCGATTACAGGTCCCACGACGGTGACGCCCATATCCTCCAGCTGGCGTAGGATCTCCCGAGCCGGTGGCGACCGGTACATGTGCAGGGACATCGCGGGGGCGACGACTAATCGTTTTCCGGCCCCTAACGATGTCACGGCCGTGAGGGGGACGGGGGCGTCAGCTACCCCGCGCGCGATCTTGGCGAGGGTGTTCAGCGTGGCCGGTACTACCGCCACCACGTCGGCCCACTCGGCCAGCTCTACGTGCTCCGCCCGTGATGTGAGCCGGAAGATGACCTCCTCGGCCGCGAACCCCAGTGCGTCCTTACCTACGAACCTCAGGGCCTCCTCCGATGCGACGACCCGGACGCGATGACCCCGACGTACCAGTTCCCGGCAAACGTCCGGGGCGCGATACGCGGCTACGCTACCCGTCACGCATACGACCACGTTAACCAAAGGTTACCTCCACCTCCATCCCCGTGAGCTCCTTCACGGCCTTCTCGAGCTCCTCGGTGTCCGCGGGCACGCGGTGCCGGTCCCGGTGATGGATCACCGCCTTGTAACGCTCGCCGTCCGGCTCGTAGACTACGTTCACGCTGAGCAACCGAGCCGGTAGGATCAGATCCTGTATGAGTTTCCTCAATTGGCGTACGTCCTTGGGATCCTCTACTTCTTCCACGACGCGCACCTTCTTACCTAAGTGGTCCGACAGGGCCCTCGAGATCCTACCCCGCTTGCCGATGAGCTTCCCAGCCATCCCCTGTTTCGTCACCAGCACCACCAGGTTTCCCGTGTCTATGGTCCTCAGCAGCGCGACGTCTTCGAGCGACGGGTGGTCTTCCTTCAGTTCTACTAGCTTTTTGGACACTTCAACGTCGGTCTCCGTGATCTCTCCCTGTTCCAGTCTTTCCTCACAGCCCGGGCATAGAAGCCCGGTCTTCGCGCACACTTCACAGATCGGTAACTCCAACTTCAAACCCCCGAGAATCAGGTTCGGGAGGCCGCCGTGGGAATCGTCCGTTAAAAAGTTGACCCGTAGGGCACCCGGTCCGTGTGGCGCGTTCCCGAAACTCATTTACCAGATCCACGGCACTGCGCACGGTCCAGCCCTATAATCAGCGAGCTAGCGGGGGTACACACCATGGCAGAGGAGGAGAACGTGGTATACGTCGGCAGTAAGCCCGTCATGAACTACGTTCTGGCCTGTATTACGCAGTTTAATGAGGGCGCCAACGAGGTCCGGATCAAGGCGCGTGGCCGTGCGATCAGCCGTGCAGTCGACGTCGCGGAGATCGTCAGGAACCGCTTCATGCCCGAGGTCGAGGTCAAGGACATTAAGATCGGTACCGAGGAGCTAGAGACGGAGGAGGGCGACACCGTCAACGTGTCTACGATCGAGATCGTGCTCGAGAAGCCCGTGTAATCGGGCTTTTTAACCCTGTCATTCTCCTCTCAGTCCTTCTAATTCTCACGCGAACCGGGACCGGTACCGGGAGCGCTACGCCCGGATGACTCTCAGATTCCCTCGATGGTGTCGCCACTCCGAGTCCGGGAGGAATGTACTCGGTGGGCCCCGATGACGGTGCCTGAGACGGTGTTCGGACTCTCCTCACCGTGGTCGTAGTCACGGCTTCTTCTCCCATCAACCAACCTAGAGCATCGGCGAAGAATACCTCGACGGTGTAGAAGCCGGAGCCCCCGGTTTTCACCCACACGTCTATCACCGGGGATATATCCCCCGATTTGACTTCCACTCCCTCCAAGTCGCCCTCTACGACAGGGTGGTCGGGTTCCGATAACTTCACCAGTGCTGCTCCGACTACCTGGTTACGCCGGCTCACTACTATCACTACGGAGAGTCCCTCTCTGATAGTTGGAAGGTTAGAGAGTTGTACTCGGTAGTGGACTTCCTCGCTGCTCGTGATAGTTGGTCCAGAGATGTTCACAGCGATCTTCAGCATCCTGTACCTCAGGGGGATGACCGGTAGGTATCCGCCGATTAATGTCAAGGACCGTAAGCACGCGATAGGAACCGACGGCAGCGCGAACACACGTTGTTCGGTCCCTTGTTCAGTCTGGTATATCATTACCACCATCTTGCCGATGACGTACCCCTCGCCCGTGGGTACCCCGGGCGGTGTCATGGTTTTGCCTGTCGGTATCACTACGACTGATTTCACTCCCTCTGCGGTTATGGTTAATGTCGATGCCCACGGCTCCCATAGTCTGATATCGTTGAACTCGTCTGTGGGTAACACCACGTTGGGCACGAACTTCGGATCTCTAGCCCTAGTGTCGGATGTCCCGAGCACCCACAGGAGTTCCTCGCCGGATTTCCCTTCGGATTCTTTTTCCTCGGTCGTCCGGACTGCCACCGCGAGCACGCACGGTGTCGCGTATACAGTATCTCCTTCCCGTTCTACCGCTACGGGAATTGGGAACGATCGGATGCCGTCACTCTCGACGACGTCCAACCAGAACATGGCCGAATCTTCCAGCCCCTTGATCCCTATCAGGGACACCGGCTTAGAGCCCTTCGGAACGATGGCTGCCGGCTTGTTCCTGATGCTCGCCAAGATCCTCGGGTTGGCGCATATCTCTAGGACGGCGGGTTGGCACCAGATCACATCGCCATCGAAGATTACCTCATCCGTCGGCGAGGGGTTCAGGAGGTCCTTCAGATAAGAGATCGGGTCCCTTCCGTCCGTCCAAGCGGTCAGGAACACCACCGTGCCGTCACTCAAGGTAGTGTGGGCCAGTAGCAGATCTCCGATCGGAAGTGAGCAAGCTTCGTCGGACAACCTCGTGTGTGCGATGGGTAGGTATGTGTCGTCGACCGGCGAGTACCCGAGGAGGGTGAGATAAACGCCGCATTCCTTCCATTGCTTGGCGTACGCGACGGCTACCCAATTCGCCAGGATCCTCCGGTCCTTGAGTCGATACTCACAGTATCCAGGCACTTTCACGACGTCGGCGTCGAACGTGGTCACGTACTGGAAATCGCTGATGACGGACCCTGGGACGACTTCGAGGCTGAGGTTACTCGGATCCACTCGGACGAGTGCGGAGTACAGGTCCGCACCGTACTCCTCGACTGGTTTCCCTTGCACGCTCACGGTGTACAACACCAGGAACAGGGGCCTCTCCACGTTGCCGGAATATTCGTAGCCCACGTGCAAGACACGGATTCGGCCGACTTTTCCTGGGGCTCGGATTGCATACTTATTATCGGCTTCCAGCTCGGGCACGTACAGGGCTTCACTTCCGGGTAGGTTCAAGTAAGTCACGAACGACAGACGGAACGCGTGCAGGAGGACGCCGTCGCTGCTCGGGCTTACGAAGAGGACGATGCCGCCGTCATTAGAGGGGGCGTAAGCGGCGTCGGTGGGAGTTTCCCCCTGTACGGATTTCAGCTTACGAGCCCAACCGTTCCAGTTCACGAACCATATGTCCGCGCCTGACTTGGTACTCGTCGCGACCAGGACGCCTTCCGCTTCCACCCCAGGTTGTACCTCCACGTGTTGTCTCGTCGTGACCTCACACGCGCAACACACCTTGGCGCCGGTCAGCTTCACGTCTCCAGGGGTCGAGGTATCGAAGTGTGGGAAGTAGTCGGAGAACATCGTTCGTAGTTCTTCTCTCCACTGCTCGTACGGATCGCTCGGAGGTTCCAACGAGGCCACGGGCGCCGTCACGGCAAAAAACATTATAAGTACAGCGGGGACGAGGTGGTGCACGGTTCGGGTTCCCCCGAAACTGGTTTCGGGAAAGCCGTAAGGTCGGGTGGTTAGGGAATGTCCCCGTTCGAGCTCGAGTTCGAGGGGTTGAAAGTCCAGATAGGCTCCATCGAGGGCTTCGAGCCCAGGGGAGAGGGGCCGCTACCCTGCCCGACCGTCTCAGATCTCGCGGACTGGGATAGAAAGCTTTTCGCCCGGTATCGGGTGATCGCGTTTCCCATCTGTGACATGTGTTGTATGTGCACCTACGGCCGTTGTAATCTGGCCGAGGGCAGGCGAGGAGCTTGTGGAATAGATATCCGCTCCAACACGGCCCGGTTCACCGCGCTCAAGACCTGCATCGGTGCGGCCTGCCACGCGGCCCACGCACGCCACCTCGTCGAGTACATCTTGGAAAAGCTCGGTGACGTTGAGATCGATCTGGGCTCCGAGGTCGACGTGATGACTCCGATATTCGAGACGCTCGTGGGATTCAAGCCGAAGACGGTTTCGGACCTCGAGAAGGGGCTTGAGTACATCGAGCGCGAGCTCACGAAGGTCCTATCGTCCGTGCATGTGGGTCAGGAGATGGATCCCCACGATTACGAGTCCAAGGCCCTCCACGCAGGCATGATCGACAACCTCGCGCTCGAGATCGCCGACGTGGCGCAGATCGCGGCCTTCGATATGCCGAAGGGTGAGGCACCCCTCGTGGAGTTCGGACCGTTCGCGGCGGACGACTCCAAGCCGTGTATACTGCTCGTAGGTCACAACGTGGCTCCCGGCACCGAAGTTCTCGATTACCTGGAAGAGCGCGGTCTCGACGAGGAGGTCGAGGTTCTCGGGATCTGCTGCACGGCCTGGGACGTCAGCCGTGTGGACGACCGTTCGAAGGTGATCGGGCCCCTATCGAGGCAGCTCCACTACGTGAGGATGGGTATCGCGGACGTGGTAGTGCTCGACGAGCAGTGCATCCGCGCGGACATCGTGGAGGAAGCCAACGAGGTGGGATCTAGAGTCATCGCCACGCGCGATCTAGTGATGGCCGGACTGCCGGACGTCACGGACGAGCCCACGGAGAAGATCATCGAGAAGATGGTATCCGGGGAGTGGATGGGGGTCTTCATCGAGGACCTGGAGAAGGCCGCCGAAGTCGCGGTCGAGGTCGCGATAAGGGTTCACGAGCGGCGGAAGAAAGAGATCCCACAACCTGACCCGAAGAAACTCCAGAAGGAGGCCAAGCGCTGTTTGGGATGTGGCGACTGTGAACGGGTATGCCCCAACGACTTACCGATCGTCGAGGCTATGGAGAGGGCGGCGAACGGCGACTTCGAGGGACTGGCCGACTTGTTCGACCGGTGCGTGGGTTGTGCCCGGTGCGAGTCCGAGTGTCCGACGAAGCTCCGTGTTATGAACATGATCGAGGACGCCTGGAGACTGAGGACTAAAGAGGAAAAGTACAAAGTGCGTACCGGCCGCGGTCCGATTAAGGATGTCGAGATACGGCAGGTAGGAGGTCCTATCGTGATGGGGGATATTCCGGGTGTAGTTGCCTTCGTAGCGTGTCCGAACTATCCTGATGATGTGAAGCAAGTGGGTAAAATGGTGGAAGAACTTCTGGAACGAAATTACATCGTACTGACTTCGGGTTGCACTGCGATGGCACTCGGTATGTACACGGATGAGGATGGTAAGACCTTGTATGAAAAGTACGAAGATAGGTTCGATGCAGGTTGTCTCGTGAACACTGGCTCCTGTGTCTCGAACGCTCACATACTCGGCGCATGTATTAAAATTGCCGCCATCTTCGCGAAGAAGCCACTTAAAGGGAACTTCAAGGAGATTGCTGATTACATCCTCAACAGGATCGGAGCTTGTGGTGTACTGTGGGGTACGATGAGTCAGAAGGCCCTCGCGATATCCACGGGCTTCACGCGGTGGGGTATTCCGATAGTTTACGGTCCGGCTGGTCTCAAATATCAAACCTTATACATCGGCGACCTCGACGGGGATTGGACGGTGTACGACGCACGCACGGGTAAGGAGTGCAAAGAGTACTGTCCCATTCACCTGAAGTACGCAGCGGAGGACTGGAGGGAGGCGCTCGTTCAGGCGGTGAAGCTCTGCATCCGCCCCAACGATACACCGCAGGGACGACAGACGAAGCTTCAGAACTACATCGAGCTGTACAAGGAGTTCTACAACGAGCTCCCACCGGACCTGCCACTGTACGTCCGTGACAAGAACGACGTTCCGATCACCCTGCGCGACGAGGTGATGGAGTACCTGGAGGAGGTCGGTTGGAAGCCCCGGAAGGGTATCACCGAGCCGACCTTACTGGAGGAGAACGTGCGGGGTTAAGCCCGTTGCCGCTACCGAGGGACCCCACACTGATTTACACGGACAAGGCCGAGGTGGCCCGAGCGCCGGTGCTCAAGATGGTGTTCCGTCGCGCTAACGATTCGCTGATGATCGTCGGCCCGAGGGCCGTGGAGGACGAGGAGTGGCGAGAACTCCTGATGAAGCTGCGCGAGGAGTTCAGGATGAGCGCCGTCTGCACGGCCCCGTACAAGGGCAATGACCTGGGTCGCAAGATGGGCATCGTCGAGGCGGCGACCCTGCTCCAGCGGGACGCCCCGGTGCTCGGAGTTCACCCGGATCTTGTCGTGTTCACGGGCTCCCGCACCGACGTAACCGACCGCGTGCTTCAAGGACTTCGTCATGCGCGGCCGGACCTGGTGAAAGTATCATTGAACCCCGAGTACTGTCCCAGCGCAGATTACTCGCTACCTACAGTGAAGAGGGATCAGTTCCTCCAAGAGTTGAAGGCTTTAGTGGGAATCTAGGGGTGAGAAGTTGGGCATAGAATGGGAGGGAGTCAAAGTCGAGATAGGAGAGCTCGTGGTGGAAGGAGACTCCGAAAGTGAGATGGAGGGGCCGACCCGCCGCGAGTTGCTCCCGTGGGATCGGACGTTGGCGTCGGTCTACGACCTGGCCGTGGTTCCCGGTGATTCGGAAGAGGAGCGACGAGAGGTAGCTCGTACGATAGTAACGCTCTGTTGCGAGGGGACGGCAGGGCTCATCTCCACGGCCCGACTCGTGGTGGAACTGCTGCGTCAAACGGGGGAGAACCTGGACCCTGGATTCGACGCGGAGACGCCGCTCCCCCTCTACGAGACGCTACTGGGGAGTTCCCCCGAGTGTGCAGATGACCTCGAGGCCGGATTATCCTACGCGGAGCGGGAACTAACGTCCTCGGTTTCGGAGCTCCTGCGGTCGCATTCCCTAAAGGGTTACGAGTCCGTGGCCATGCACGCCGGTGCGATCGGTCTCCTCGCGATGGAGATAGCCGATGCGACCCCCTCCACGCTGATGGAGGTCACGGAGTCGGAGGAAGTGTTTGAGATCGGGACGGATGATCTGCCGAGACGTCCCACGGTGTTACTGGTCGGTCATCTACCGCTCTTGGGGCACATCATCACCGAAGAGCTAGGAACGCTCGCGAGACAGGTGGAGCTCGTCGGACTAACACACACCGCGTGGCCTAACCGAGAGGACCACGTCAGGGTCGTAGGTCCCCTGTCTATGTACCATGAATACCTCTCTTCCGGGTTCGCGGATGTGGTAGTGGTCGACGGGGCGTGTCCGGGAGAAGACGTGATCGAAGCGGCACGTGAGGGCGGATCCAAGCTCGTCGCCACCGTCGGGGCCCGCGTGGCGGACCTACTCGACGTCACCGACTACCCGGTTGAGGAGGCGGTCGAAGTCCTCGTCACCGAGGAGGACGCCGTTTACGTGGAGGAACCCATCAAGGCCGTGGAAATCGCCGCGTGGGCGGCGCTTCGAGTCGAGGGATCGCGCGACCGAAGAGAACCTCCTCGGAGGGCTTTCCGGGTCGGCCCGCCGACTCGCCTCACGGACGTAGTGATCCGAAACGTAGGTGTTCCGGTAGTAGCCGGCAACATTCCGGGAATCGTCGTCTTGGTATCCTGCCCCGAGAAATCCGCGGACGTCGAAGAGCCCGCCAAGATCGCCGAAGTCCTCCTGGAGCGCGGGTACCTCGTGCTGGTTCCGGGTTGTCTAGCCGTCGCGCTAGGTTCGTACCTGGACGACGATGGTAAAACTCTGTACGAACGGTACCCCGACACGCTTCTCAACACCGGTCCCTGTACCTCCGCCGCGCACTTAGTCGGGGCTTGCATCCGTGTGGGGGTCATCTTCGGTAAGCTCCCTATCAGAGGGGAGTTCGTGCGGGTCGCCGATTACGTACTCAACCGGGTCGGGGCTTGCGTAATAGCCTGGGGTGGCGAGTACTCGGAACACCTGGTTTCGGCCGCCTACGGGGTCACTCGATGGGGTATTCCGGTGGTACTGGGTCCCGACCCGGAGGCTGGTTCGTTGTTGGTCGAGAAGAACCCGAAGGTTATCGACGCTTGCTCGGGAGAGGAGGTGGAGGATCCCACCCCGGAGCACCTGAGGTGCGTGGTTTCGGATTGGAAGGAGGCGGCGATCACAGCCGCGCGGCTTTGTATGCGTCCCAACGATACCCCGGAAGGCCGCCAGAACAAGGTCGAGTCGTACGTCGAGCTGTACCGGGAGTTGTACGGAGAATTACCCCCCGATCTTGACCTGCTCATCCGGGATGAGAGCGATATCCCGGTGACGCTCAGGTCCGAGATACGGGAGCTGCTGGAGGAGACCGGGTGGACACCTAGATCGCGCGCATCCGATCCTACCCTACTACCCGAGGGGTGAATGTAACATTGACGAGTCTTGCGGATCTACCCGTGGACGTGAGCCCGAGGCACGAGGGCGAGCGGATACGAAGCGGCGACATGTACGTCGAGCTAGCGGGCCCAAAGAGCTTCGGTGCCGAACTGTTCAAGGTGGTGGATCCGGACGAGATCGAGCCGGACAAAGTGGAAGTCATCGGCCCGGATATCGATGAGATGGAGGAGGGAGGGAGATACCCGTTCGCCATCTACGTGAAGGCGGCGGGCGAGGAACTCGAGGAGGACGTGGAAGGTGTGCTAGAGCGACGTATCCACGAGTTCTGCAACTACGTCGAGGGTTTCATGCACCTGAACCAGCGAGATCAGATCTGGTGTAGGGTCTCCAAGAACGTCACGGAGAAGGGCTTCCGGCTGGAACACCTCGGCATCGCGCTCCGAGAGCTGTACAAGGAGGAGTTCGGCAACGTCATCGACTCCGTGGAAGTCACGATAATGACGGACGAGGAGAAAGTGGAGGAGTTTTTGGAGTACGCCAGGAGAGTCTACAAAAAGCGTGATGAGCGTGCGAAGGGACTCTCGGAGGAGGACGTCAACGAGTTCTACGTGTGCCTGATGTGCCAGTCCTTCGCGCCCACTCACGTGTGCGTAATCACACCGGACCGGCCGAGCCTCTGTGGATCGATCACCTGGCACGACGCCAAGGCGGCCTACAAGATCGATCCAGAAGGCCCCATATTCCCGATCGAGAAGGGAGAGTGCCTCGATCCCGAGGCCGGCGAGTACGAGGGTGTGAACGAGGCGGTCAAAGAACACTCACAGGGCACTGTGGAGCGGGTTTACCTGCACTCCTGTCTCGAGTACCCGCATACGAGCTGCGGCTGCTTCCAGGCCGTCGTGTTCTACATCCCCGAGGTAGACGGATTCGGAATCGTCGACCGCGAGTACCCGGGTGAGACCCCGATCGGGCTCCCGTTCTCGACCATGGCGGGTGAAGCCAGTGGCGGTGAGCAGCAGCCGGGCTTCGTCGGCGTAAGCTACGGTTACATGGAGTCCGATAAGTTCCTACAGTACGACGGCGGCTGGGAGCGCGTGGTTTGGATGCCTAAGGCGCTGAAAGAACGCATGAAGCACGCCATCCCCGACGAGCTGTACGACAAGATAGCCACCGAGGAGGATGCGACCACCGTGGAAGAGCTCCGGGAGTTCCTCGAGAAAGTCGAGCACCCGGTCGTCGAGCGCTGGGCCGAAGAGGAGGAAGAAGAGGAGGAGAAGGCTCCGGAAGAGGAAGCGCCGGCCGAAGAGCCGACGATGGAGGTGAAGGAGCTCCCGATCGCGCCCGGTGGTGGTCTGAACGTGAAAATCGTGCTGAAAAACGCGAAGATCTACGCTGAGAAGGTCATCATCAAGCGCGCCGACCGGGAAGATAAGAGTTGATCATAGCCTTCACTGGGAAGGGAGGCACGGGGAAGACTCTCCTCGCCGCACTCACAGTACTCGAGCTCCTCGACCGACACCCCGACGCCGACCTGCTGGTGGTCGACGCCGACCCGGATGCTAACATGCCCGACGTGCTAGGGGTAGAGGTCGACACCACGCTCGGTGAGGTCAGGGAGCACTTCAAGCGCGAGATCGAGGGAGGAGAGCTCCCACCCGGCTTCGATAAACAGGCCTACATGGAATACTTGGTGATGACCGCGCTTCAGGAGTCCGACGACTACGATTTGCTAGTGATGGGTAGATCTGAGGGTAAGGGCTGCTACTGCGCCGTGAATCACTGGCTCCGTCGGGTTATGCGGGAGCTCCTCCCCAACTACGATTACGTGGTGATGGACTGCGAGGCAGGGCTCGAACACATCAGTCGTGGTATCATCGAGGGTGTCGACACGGTATTGACCGTCGTGGATCACTCCTACAAGGCGCTCCGGACCGCGGTCAGGATATCCCGGCTGATCGACGAACTCGAATCCGACGTCGGTGAGATGTGGGTCGTGGCGAACCGCGTGACCGAGGGGGAATACGCGGTCATACGCGAGAAGGGTGAGGAGCTTGGTCTTAGGTTCGCGGGATTCGTGAGACCCGACGACGAGGTAGTTCGACTCGAGCTTCATGGTCGCCCTCTGACCGAACTCCCACCGGACGCCAAGGTCCGCCGTGATATGCGCGCCGTGCTTACGCGGGTGGGGGTGCTCCTATCCGATGGCTGAGGATAAGGGCGTGAAGAACATGCTTGAGCACCTCGTGAAGAACCTATTAGTGGAAGATGTTGAGGAGATCGAGCTGCGGAACGTGACGATCGAGTTAGACGAGCTGGAGCTGGACCTCAAAACCGTGGCCCAAACTCTGCCGGTTGAGATCTGGGAACGCATACTCAAGCCTGAGGTTGAAGAGAAGGAGAGAGAGGTCGAGGTCCCGGAATACGAACCACCGGTTGAGGAGTACGAAGGCTGTGTGGCCGAGGTGCAGATCGGGGCGACGCGGTCCGACGGCGGTTCTCGGGATCGGGTCGTCGTCCTGGGTGGTGAGCGCGCCTACTTCCCGTTCGAAGAACCACGACCGAACCCTCCCGTGGTCACGTTCGACGTGTTCGACACCCCGGATGTGGGTATCCCCGGACCTATTCGGGAGGAGCTGGGCGACGTCATCGAAGACCCCGTGGACTGGGCAAGAACTGTCGTCAAGCGCTACGGCGTCGATATCGTCACCGTCCATCTGGTCAGTACGTCCCCCAAGCTCCATGATGCTCCTGTCGAGGAGGCTATGGAGACACTGGAGGACATCCTCGATGCCGTGAAGGTCCCGATCATCGTGGGCGGATCCGGCGACCCCGAGAAGGATGTGGAGGTGTTCGTGAAGGCGGCCGAAGTCTGCGAGGGAGAGCGGGTGATGCTATCCTCGATCAACGAGGACATGGACTTCGAGCGGGTGGTTGAGGCGGCCAAAGAACACGGTCACGTGGTACTGACCTTCGCCCCGGTCGATGTGAACCTCATGAAGTCCCTGAATAAGAAAGTACTGAATAGAGGCCTCTCGAAGGAAGACGTCGTCATGGACCCGACGACCTGCGCTCTGGGTTACGGTATCGAGTACACGATCGACGTTATGACCAGGATCAGGCTCGCCGCGCTGAAGGGTGATGAACACCTGCAGATGCCGATCTCCAGCGGTTCCACCAACGCGTGGGCCGCGCGGGAGGCTTGGATGAAGGAGGAATCTTGGGGACCGCGTGAGTACCGCGGACCGCTGTGGGAGGCGGTAACGGCGACCACGGTGGCACTCTGCGGTGCCGACCTGTTGATGATGTTCCACCCGTGGGCCGTGCAAGTGGTTATGGAGGCTATGGAGTACATGGCCGAAGGACGCGTCACCGGAGACGCGTACGTGACCGACGTGATCGCCTGAGGGGGAGACGCTCGTGGCCCAGCTCAGCGCGATGGACGTGTACAACCTGCTACCCAAGGCCAACTGCGGGGCGTGTGGCTGCAAGACCTGCATGGAATTCGCTACGAAGCTCGTCAATCGGGAGGCGAAGCCCGAGGATTGCCCGAAGCTCGACGATGAGAGCCTAGAGAAGCTTCAGGAGCTGCTAGCGCCGCCAGTCAAGGAGCTGACGATAGGGGAAGGGGACCGCGAAGTCACCGTCGGCGGCGATGAGGTGATGTTCCGACACGAGCTCTCGTTCTTCAACCCACCGCCGGTGTTCGTCACCGTTTACGACGACATGGAGGAGGACGAAATCGCCGGAAAGACGGAGGAAATTCAGGAGTTTCAAGTCGAACGCGTTGGAGAGGTCCTGAAGCTTGACGGCGTCGCGGTGGTATCCCGAACGGGGGACCCCGAGAAGTACGCTCGGGCGGTTGAGATCGCGGTGGAGCGCTCTGAGGACCTCGCCGTGGCGTTGATCACCACTGATCCTAAGGTGATGGAAGCTGGTCTCGACGTTTTCGACGAACGTCCGCTGCTTTATCCGGCGACCGAGGAGAACGTCGAGGACCTAGCGAAGCTAGCGGCCGATGGGGACTGTCCCCTGGGACTTCACGCCCGTGACGTCGAAGACCTCGTACCCCTGGTCGTCGAGGCGCAGCAGTACACGGACGATCTGCTCCTGGACCCGGGTACGGAGTTCGGTCCCCACGACGTGGTTTCTACCACGGACAAGCTGGCGGAGATCCGCAAGGCGGCTATCGAGGAGTTCGAGAGCTTCGGTTACCCGACCCTCGTTACGACGTTTCCCTACGCGTTCCTCGAAGATGATCCCGTAAAAGCCGCTAGACGGGAATCGTACCTAGCGTCCGCCTGTGTGCTAAGGTACGCCGACATCCTTATCATGGACACCGTAGAACCTTGGGCGCTCCTTCCGGTGCTAACCCAGCGTCAGTGCGTGTACACCGACCCACGGGAGCCTCAGGAAGTAGAACCCGGCCTGTACAGGATCGGTGACCCGGACGAGAATTCTCCTGTGTTAGTCACGACGAACTTCACGCTGACGTACCACTGTGTGGCCGGCGACCTCGAGAGCGCCGACATCGACTGTTGGCTGCTGGTCATCGATACCGGCGGACTAGCCGTAGACGTCAGCGTTGCCGGCGGTCAGTTCACGGGGGAGGCCGTGAAGGAAGTCATCGAGGAGACGGACATCGAGGACAAGGTCGAACATCGTGTCCTTGTGATCCCGGGCAAGGCCGCCGCCGTGAAAGGGGACGTGGAGGACGCCACCGGCTGGGACGTGATGATCGGTACTCAGGACTCGTCCGAGCTGCCTGAGTTTCTGGAGAAAGAAGGTCTACTGAGGATTGAGGAATGACCGGCGACTTTATCCTTCCCCAACCCTGGCGCTAGGGACCTCGGGGATGAGCTGTTGATCCTGGTGACCGGAGGAGCCGGGTTCATAGGTTCGCACGTCGTGGAGGAGCTCGTCGATCGAGGCCACGACGTGGTGGTTTTGGACAACTTCAGCGTGGGTTGTGAGGAGAACCTCCGTGAGGTCCGGGACGATATCGAGATCGTACGTGCCGACGTGACGGATCCTAGGGCCGTGGAGCGAACGTTTCGGGAGTACCGACCGGAGGCCGTGATTCACCTGGCCGCCCAGGTCAACGTACGCTACTCCATGGAGTCGCCCTTCGTCGACGCCAGGATCAACGCATTGGGTACCCTGAACCTCGTCTCGTTGGCCGCCGAGCACGACGTCGAGAGATTCGTATACGCGTCCTCGGGTGGGGCGGTGTACGGGGAACCGGAGTACTTACCCGTGGATGAGGAACATCCCACGCGACCGATATCGAACTACGGCGTCTCGAAGCTCGCAGGTGAGTACTACGTCCGTGTGTACGCCGAGCGGGACGGGTTCGAGTACGTCATCCTACGATACGCTAACGTTTACGGTCCTCGGCAGGATCCCAGGGGCGAGGCAGGGGTTATCCCTATCTTCCTATTACGGGCCGCCCGAGGTGAGCCGCTCACGATCTTCGGGGACGGTGAGCAAACCCGTGACTTCGTTTTCGTCGAGGACGTAGCTCGGGTCACGGCCGAGGCGGTGGAGCGTGGTGATGGTGTGTACAACATAGGTACCGGCCGTGAGACCTCCGTGAACGACATCGTGAACGCCGTGAAGGCGGTCACAGGGGTCGACGTGGAAGTAGTGTACGAGGATCCGCGGCCGGGCGAGGTTCGTCGGATATACCTCGACCCGAGCCGCGCCCGGGAGGAGCTGGGGTTCGAGCCACGCGTCGACCTAGAGGAGGGGATCGAGCGAACCTGGGAGTGGATCCGTCGGAAAATCGCGTAGCCCTTTAATCCCCACCTCGGAGGTCCTGGGGGTGCCGAGTTGCCGGACGTTTTCGTCCTGGTCGTCGCCCCGGACAGGTGCACGGACTGCCGTAAGTGCGTCAACGCGTGCGAGCGCACCCACGGTCACGCCCGGATTTACAAGATCTCCGAGGATGCGCCCCCCGTCACGTGTCTTCAGTGTGACGACGCACCCTGCGCGAACGTCTGCCCGGTGAACGCGATCGTGGAGGAGGGCGACTCGTGGATCGTCACCGAGGACTGCGTCGGCTGCGGTTTGTGCGCCGTCGCGTGCCCCTTCGGCGCCATCGAAATGGTGAACGGCCGGGCCGACAAGTGCACCCTCTGCGTGGACGCCCCCAAGAAAGTGCCCGCGTGCGTGGAGGCGTGTGATCGGGGCGCGCTGAAGTTGGTCTCGAAGTCGCAGGTCGCGGAGGAGAAACGCGAACGGTTCGCCATCGAGATGGAACGGATATACCGGACGCTCGCGAAGCTCGAATCGGAGGAGGGGTCCCTTCGGGGTGAAAGTGGGAGTCGTGGGTAAAGGGGGCGTCGGCAAGACCACCGTAGCCGCCGCTCTCGCCAAGGCTCTCACGGACGTAGGGTACGAGGTGCTGGCCGTAGACGCCGATCCCGACCCCGACCTGGCTTACTCCTTGGGCCTCCCTGAATCACCCACTCCGATCGTCGAACGGCGCGAGCTCGTCCGGGAACGTACGGGTGCGGAACCGGGCACGACCTACGGCCCTGTGTTCAAGGTCAATCCGCGGGTCTCTGATCTCCCCGACGAGCTCGCCGTGAGGGTCGCGCCCGGTCTCCGACTCCTGGTGGTCGGAAGCGTTGAGAACCCCGGTGAGGGTTGCTTCTGCCCGGCCGCCGCGTTGGCACGCAGGTTAATCCGTTACGTCATCGCCGACAGGGACGAGTCCGTAGTGGTGGACACCGACGCGGGTCTGGAGCACTTCGGAAGGAGGGTACTGGAGTCCGTCGACTGGGTAGTGGTGGTGTGCGAACCCTCTGTTAAGTCCATGAAAAATGCCCGAGAGTCGGTGCGCCTCGCCCGTGAGATGGGGATCGAGAGGGTAGCCCTCGTCAAGAACAAGTGGCGGGAGGACGCTCCGGAGCCCGATCTCGACGTCGACTTCGAGCTGACGGTCCCGTACTCCGACAAGCTCGTGGAGCTGGAGATGGAGGGGAGACCGGTATGGGAGGATCCGGTGGTGAGGAAGGCGGGAGAGGAGCTGGCAAGACGTCTTACGAGGTAGTAATCCGCGAGGAGCACTGCAAGGGATGCTTCCTCTGCTCCTGGGTCTGCCCGATCGACGCGCTGAAGAGGTCGAACCGGAGGAACGAGCGCGGTTACCTGCTCCCGGAATGGAACGGCGAGTGCACCGGATGTCGACAGTGCGAGCTCATTTGCCCCGACCTCGCGATCGAGGTGAGGGAGGTGGAGGGAGATGGGTAAGGTCGACTTCCTGCAAGGTAACGAGGCCTGCGCGGAAGGAGCGATCGCCGCGGGTTGCCGGTTCTTCGCCGGCTACCCGATCACACCATCCACCGAGATCGCGGAGCGGATGAGCGCACGACTTCCCGAGGTCGGCGGCGTGTACGTGCAGATGGAGGACGAGATCGCCTCGCTCGCAGCGGTGATCGGTGCTTCTTGGGCCGGCGTCAAGGCCATGACCGCGACCGCGGGACCGGGTTTCTCGTTGATGCAGGAGCACATGGGCTACGCGGTGATGGCGGAGACGCCCTGCGTGATCGTGAACGTGCAGCGCGGTGGACCCAGTACAGGGCAACCTACTAAGGCATCGCAGTCGGACGTCATGCAGGCACGCTGGGGCTCCCACGGAGATTACGAGATCGTCGCGCTATCCCCCTCCACGGTGCAGGAGATGTACGACCTCACGATCGAGTGCTTCAACTGGTCGGAGCGTCTCCGCGTGCCCGCAGTCCTCCTCACGGATGAAGTCGTCGGACACATGCGGGAGCGTGTGGTACTGCGGGACGACGTCGAAACGGTCGAGCGGGAGCTACCGCCCGAGGGTGAGGAGATCGAGAAGCCATTTCCGATGGAGCCCGACGATCTCGTTCCCCCGATGCCGGTGTTCGGCAGAGGGCACCGAGTCCACGTGACCGGGCTCACCCACGACGAGCGAGGATATCCGGCTACGGACGACCCCGAGGTTCATCGCAAGCTCGTCATGAGGCTGTGCAACAAGGTCAGGAAGCGGGCTCGAGAGATCCACGAGGAGGTAGGGTACGACTTCGAGGAGCGCGAGTCCGACGTCGCCCTAGTGGCCTACGGAGGCTGCGCCAGGACCGTGATCGAGGCGGCCGAGGAGCTCGGGGTCACCGTCTTCCGCCCCAAGGTTGTCCACCCGTTCGACCCCGATATGATCCGTGACTTACTCGACGGCTACGAGGTCCTAGTCGTCGAGATGAACTTGGGTCAGTACGTCGAGATGGTCGAGCGTGCCCTGGATCGCGAGTGCGTGCACCTGCTCGGCTATCCGGGTGGCTATCCACCGACCCCAGAGCGCGTAATCCGTGAGGTGAAGAAGCTCTCGGGGTGACCGTCGTGGATTGGAAGGAGCTCGTACGCTGGGACCGCATGCCGCACATCCTCTGCCCCGGTTGTGGGAACGGCACCATCCTGAACGCGCTGGTTCGCGTCCTGGCGGAGAAGTTCGAGGAAGGGGAGCTCGATCCGGATAAGACGGTGCTGGTCTCCGGCATCGGTTGCTCGTCCAGATTACCGGGCTACGTGAAACTGGACTCCCTTCACACTACCCACGGTCGTCCACTGGCCTTCGCGACTGGAATCAAGCTGGCGAACCCCGACCTCGAGGTCATCGTGATCACCGGTGACGGTGACGCGGCCGCCATCGGTGGGAACCACCTGATCCACGCCGCCCGCAGGAACTTGGACGTCACGGTGATCTGTGCCAACAACTACATTTACGGAATGACGGGCGGCCAGGTCAGCCCCACGACGCCCAGAGGTGCCAAGTCGACCACGACTCCCTACGGGAACCCGGAGCCACCGTTCGACCTTTGTGAGCTCGTTATGGGGGCCGGAGCCCCTCACGTGGAGCGGTGGACCACGGCTCATCCCGCCCAGTTGAAGGCCGCGATCGCCCGTGCCCTCGAGCGCGAAGGTTTCTCCTTCATCGACGTGCTCTGTCAGTGTCCCACGAACTACGGCCGGAGGAACGACATGAGGGACCCTCGAGAGATGGTCGAGTGGCTCCGGGAGAACACCTCCACGCGGGAGGAGGAAGGCAAGATCCGGATCGGAATCCTCCGCGATGAGGAGCGCGAGCCTTTCCACAAGCGCATGTACGACATGATCGAGGAGGTGAGAACGGGTGAGGAAGGAGATTAGGATCAGCGGGTTCGGCGGTCAAGGGATAGTACTCGCCGGCGTGGTTCTGGGCCGGGCCGCCGCGGTTTACGAGGGGTACAACGCCGTGCAGACGCAATCCTACGGGCCGGAGGCCCGGGGCGGTGCCTCGCGCTCGGACGTGATAGTATCCGACGAGGAGGTCATGTACCCGTACGTACGCCGACCCGACTTCCTCGTGACTATGTCGCAAGAAGCCTACGAGAAGTACGTGGGGAGCGTTCCCGAGGACGGTCTCGTCGTCTACGACTCGACGCTCGTCGAACCCTCCCGCGAGGACGTCGAGCACGTGGGCGTCCCCGCGACCGAGCTCGCCGAGGAAGAGCTCGGGCTCAGGATCGTCGCTAACATGGTCATCTTAGGCGCGTTGCGTGAGCTCACCGGGATCGTCTCGTTCGACTCACTACGAAAGGCCGTCGAGGATTCCGTACCGCCCGGGACGGAGGACGTCAACGTCCGGGCCCTCAAGCTCGGAGCCCGGGAGGTGAGGGAATGATCAGGCTGTTGGAGTACCAGGCTAAGCATCTGCTCAAGGAGGCCGGGGTGCCGATTCCAGAAGGCGACGTCGCCCGCACCTCGGCGGACGCGGCCCGGATCGCCGCCGAACTCGGGGGACCGGTGGCCGTCAAGGCGCAGGTGCCCGTCGGGGCCCGTGGTAAAGCCGGGGGTATCCTGTTCGCGGACGACCCGGAAGGGGCCAGAAAGGCCGCCCGGAAGCTGCTCGGCTCGCGGATCCGGGGTGAGACCGTCAGGAAGGTGCTCGTGGAAGAGAAACTGGACATAGCCGAGGAATGGTACGTGTCCATAACGCTCGACCGTGCGAAGCGTAGGCCCGTACTCCTCGTCTCCCGCGAAGGTGGAGTAGATATCGAAGAGGTTCCGGACGAGAAGATCGCCCGCAGGTACCTCGACCCGATCCTAGGATTACGCCCCTTCGAAGCTCGAGAGGCGATCCTCGAGGCGGGTATCCCGAAGGAGCACCTGCGGGACGTCGAGGAAGTGATCACATCCATGTACGAGGTGTTCGAGAGCTACGACGCTCACCTCGTGGAGATCAACCCGCTAGTTCTTACGGAGAACGGGGAGGTAGTGGCCGCGGACGCTGTCGTGAACCTGGACGAAGACGCCGCCAATATCCGGCACCCGGAGTTCGCCGAAGAGACCCGCGATTTCCCCTTCGTCGAGCTCGACGGTGACATCGGTATCATCGCCAACGGTGCGGGTCTCACCATGGCCACCATAGATCTCGTTAAGGATCTCGGTGGTAAGCCCGCCAACTTCTTGGACGTAGGTGGTGGGGCTTACCCGACGCTCATCCGTAGAGCCATCCTCACCGTGGCCGAGCTGGACGTGAAAGTGATCCTCCTCAACATCTTCGGTGGCATCACTCGGTGTGACGAGGTGGCGGAAGGTATCGTTCAAGCCCTCGACGACGTGGACGTCCCGCTCGTGGTGAGGCTCGTGGGGACGAACGAGGAGGAAGGTCATCGCATACTCCGCGAGCACGGGGTCGACGTCTACACCGAGCTTAAGGAGGCGGTCGAACGCGCGGTCGAGTTAGCGGGGGCTTAGCCCTTGTTAGACTCAGACACGCGCGTCCTCGTGCAGGGTATCACGGGCCGGCACGGAAGTTTCCATACGAAGCTAATGCTGGAGTACGGGACCGAAATCGTCGCCGGCGTAACCCCCGGCCGGGGCGGCCAGGAGGTTCACGGGGTCCCGGTCTACGACACCGTCGAAGAAGCCGTCGAAGAGACCGACGCCGAGGCTTCCGTCATATTCGTTCCAGCTCCGCAGGCACCCGACGCGGTCATGGAAGCCATCGAGGCGGGGCTCGATCCCATCGTCGTGATCACCGAGCACATACCGGCTCACGACACCATGCGGTTCGTCGAGCTAGCCCGGTGGGAAGGTATCCGCATTATCGGCCCTAACACTCCCGGAATCATCGTACCGCCGGAGCGGGTGAAGCTGGGGATCATGCCTCATCAAGTGTTCACCGAGGGTGAAGTGGCCGTAGCGTCGAGGAGCGGTACCCTCACGTACGAGATCGTTCAGGCGATGACCGAGGCCGGACTCGGTCAGTCCCTCTGCGTGGGACTCGGGGGCGACCAAATCGTCGGAACTACCTTCATAGACTTCTTGGAGTACGTCCGGGAAGATGATCGCACCGAGGCCGTGGTTCTCATCGGGGAGATAGGTGGAAATGCGGAAGAGCTCGCCGCCGAGTACATCGCGGAAACCGACTTCCCGAAGCCCGTCGTCGCCTACATCGCCGGCCGTCACGCCCCACCCGGCAAACGTATGGGCCACGCCGGGGCCATCATCGAGAGAGGTCGTGGAACCGCGGAGTCCAAGATCGAAGCTTTCCGAAAGGCAGGAGTCGATGTAGCCGAGAAGCCGTGGGAAGTGCCGGAGCTGCTTCGGGAGTACCTCTAGTTGAAACTCTCCGTCCCCGGTGCCCTGACGGGCTTTTTTCACCCGCAGCCCGGTAAGACGCCGAAAGACACAGGATCGCCCGGCTTCGGCCTAGCCGTCGATTCCGTTGTGATCGTACGTGTCCGACGCCTTCGGGCTGAGCGTCTCAGAGTTCGCGCAGATCATCCAATCGACTCTCGAATAGCCCGGAAGTGCTACGAAGTGCTCGATCCCGATGGGGGCCTCAGCGTTCGTTACGAATTCTCCGTACCCCCTGGTTGCGGCTTAGGGACCAGTGCGGCCTCCGCCCTGGGAACGTTGGCGGCCGGGGCCGCCGAGATAGGTCTCGAGGTGAGCCCCGAGTGGATCGCACGTCGCGCTTACGAGATAGAGCTAGAGCTAGGTACGGGCATCGGTGACGTGGTAACGATCTGGCACGGCGGAGCCGTCCTCCGGGTCGGACCCGGGTACCCGGACGAGGTTCTCATCCACCGAATACCAGTCGAACCGGACCTCCGTGTCCTGATCTATGAGCCCCGACCTATCGAGACTCGCGAGGCACTCGATGGACTTTCGGGCACCGAGGTAGCCCTCAGGTACCTGAAGGAACTCGAGAGGCACCCGGATCTCGAACTCGCGCTCCGTAGGTCGTTGGAATTCGCCGAACGGCTCGGATTCTCCGAGGAAGTTAAGCTCGCCAAGGAGCTCTCCCACAAGCACCTGGGAGCTTCGATCGCCATGCTCAGTCGAACGGTTTTCGCGGTATCGTGGGAACAGGATCCACAAGCCGACGTCGAGCTCCCTGTATCCTGCAGCTCCTTCCCGGAAATCATTTCAGGAATTTCCGAAATTCAGTGTGAACGGGGACTGAGAGATGTGTGAGTTCACTGTCAAACTAGGTGGTGAGGTGATCGCGGAGGACGTCCTGTACCTGGAAGTGACGGAGGAGGGTGTCGTACTGCGCGACGTGATGGGGGAGGAACAGGTGATCGAAGGTGCCCAAGTCAAGCGCATCGACATGGACGAGCACGTGGTGGAGCTCGAGCGCTGACCCCCAGTTCAGGTCCCGACCCCGGGCACCGAGGATCGTTATGGACACCATAACGGTCATGAGTGGGGCTCGGCGCTCATGGGACTCGTCACCGTTCGGCCGGCCTGGAAGTCCTCATCGCCCGAGTCAAATCCTTCGCCGCTTCCACGGGGTCGTGCGCTTCCGTGATCGCCCGACCGACTATCTCGAAATCCGCACCAGCTCGCACCGCGTCACCGGGCGCCGCTCCCTGAGCTCCTACACCGGGGCTGGCGATGAGCTTGTCGGTGATCTTCCGGACCTCCCGGACTCTCTCGGGTCTCGTCGCCGGGGCCACGTACCCGACAACACCGTCGATGTCGTCGCATGCTTTAACGATGTCCCGGCAAGCTCGATCGTAGAACTCCCGCGCCCCCGGGTGACTCATCGTAGCTACCACGAACACCGGTAGCACCTCAGCGCATTCCTCGACGACGTCCGGACCTACGAACCCGTGAACTATGGCGGCGTTGGCGCCGGCCTCGCTCACACGCTCGACGATCGACCGCGATATCTCCGGAATGTCCGCCGTTTTCAAATCCACGAGCAGGAACGATTCTTCTAGCACTTCGGCGACCCGCTCTATCCCCGCCGCCCCTTCGGCCAGCACCACTTCGTACCCTACTTTGAACCCGTCGACGTATCCGTCAAGTGTTTCCGCGATCTCCACCGCGCGATCCGGTGACACGTCCAGCGCAACGATCAGGCGCGTATCGGGTTCGAGCACCTGATCGCCCCCGTCAACAGTTCCGCAGCGTGGTACCCGAGGTCGAAGGTTATGACGGCGAGTGCCGTGATACCGTCCAGGACCCCAAATGCCCAGCCCACCACGGCTCCGATCTTGAGTACGGGTCGTAATCCCGTGGGTTCGACGGGGTGAATGATCTCGTCGAGGGTCGCTAAGACCGTGATGACCAGCAAGGTGAGCGGGGTTACCTCGGGGCGCGTGATCAGGACGCCGAGCGCTACGATAGCGGCGGCCGCGAGGTGGGGAATCTCGTCGATCTTACCGGCGACGGCGTTGCCGAGGATCAGTCCCAGGTATAAGTCCGGCCTTACCCCGGTGGCCACGGAAGCTAGGGCCGCGGCCGCCGCCACGAGCCCGCACGGTAACGCCCACTGCGGCCGGCTCAACTCATCTACCAAGTCGTCCGCGATCTTCAGCGCGAACCCGGACACCGCCGCCAGCTCAGGCCCCAATCATACGATCCCCAGCCGCTGCATGACGCCGGATGCGAGCAGTGGGAAGATTATCAGGTAGTCCCCCACGATGGTGGCCACCTCGGCGTCTTCTCGCACCTTCTCCCACGATTTACCTTCCTCCAGAGGCGCACCACTGAGGCTTCCCGTTTCGGGCCTATCCATCGTGATCTGAACGGCGTAGTCCAGACCACCTCGAAGCATCGCGGCCCCCATCGCGAAGTGCTTCGGCACGCTCCCGCCTAAGATGATGGCTCCTAACTCCTCGGCTTCGAAAACGAGGTCCGCGAGATGGTGCATATCGTCCACAAGGTCCAGGTGAAAGTCGTGATCCTGTGAGTGTATCCACACGTGCAGGCCGACCATCGAGTCCAGTATTCCCGGCGAGTATATCGGCACTCCTTCGTCGGCTGCGGCCCTGAGGAAGCCGCTCTCGAGCCTCTTCCCCATTTCCCACAGCAGCTCTCGGCAGGATACGCGCCCCGAGAGATCGGAGAGGACTTCCCGCATGAAGTGCTCGAACTTCTCGAACGCTTCCGTCGGTATGTGCGTATCATGAACCCGACCGTACCCATCGACGTTGCGCTCTCCCAAGCACACGTGGATACCGCCGAGGGCGTCCAGGGCGTCGTGAACTACGTTAGCGCCGGACGTGATCACGGCGTCGACGAGGCCTTCACGGATGAGCCGCTCGAAGAGCTCGCCGAGTCCACCCGCTACCGCAGGGCCGGCTACGGTGAGGAGGACCGTGACGTCGTCCGAAGACCACATCTTCTCCAAGATCCGTGCCGCTCTACCCAATCTTCCGGCGCCTAACGCGCCGACGCGTTCCATCTCTCGCAGGAACCCGTCGAGGTCCATGTCGCCTCGATACCTGAACGTTTCACGCTTCACCTTTCAGCCACTCCCTTGAGGTATTCGCCCACCAAGCGGGCGGCCGTCACCGGCGACACGTGGCTTTCGACCGTGGGACAGAGCTCGACTACATCTAGGTGAGCACGCTTCCGACCGGCCCATCTCAAGATGTCGGCGCAGAGGCGGTACGGGAGTCCCCCCGGTTCTGGAGTGGTTACACCCGGGACTACGGACGGATCCAGGACGTCGAGGTCTAGCGACACGTAGTCCACGTCGTCGATTACCTCGGTTATATCTCCGTGATCGACGGAGACCACGTGCTCGTGCTCGCGGAACACGTCGTACTCTTCCCGGGACCAACACCTGACGCCTACCAAGAACACCTCGTCGACGATCTCCAGGCAGCCCCGTAGGGCCCCGTCGTGACGTTCGGATCTACGGAGGTCCGGGTGCGCGTCCAGCCAGAGCAAACGCCGTGGGGTGAGTTCTTGAACGATTTCGGGCGTGATAGAGTGATCGCCGCCGAGCACCACGAATATCTCGGGCTCGCTTTCAGGCTCGAACGTCCTGAGGTTCCCCTCATCTACCAGGGTCAGGATTTCCAGCGGGTCACCGACCTCCGGGTCGTAAAAGTCCAGGGTGGAAGCCGCCGACCTCACGGCGTTCGGAGCCTCGGCTTGTCCGGTCGGGTACTCTGGGAGCACACGCTCCCTGGGAAGTCCGACTACGGCTACATCCGGGGATTTCACGTCGTCGGATGAAAACGAGAGTGGGAAGCGGGGTTCACTCTTCCTCCTTGATTCCCACAATTTTACGCTTGCCCGCTGCCTCCATGTACTCCACCATGGTTCCCGGTTCAAGCTGCGAGGCGAGTTCCTCGTCCTCCGGCTTCTGAACTTCGAATGTCTCGTAGGTTTCCATATCCATCAGCTGCACCGTATCACCCATATCGGAGACTACCTGGGCTGTCTTCCGCTCGATCACCGGTACATCCACCTTCGCGTCCACCGGTTTAGTAAGCGTGCGCTTCTTACCGTCGAACAGCCCTACCGCTACGATCCGCGCCTTCGCCGAACCGTGCTTACCCGGTGAGGACGTGGTGTACTCCACAATCTTACACGGCTCGTCGTCGATCATGATGTACTTGCCCTTCTTAAGCTGCCGCACCTCGACTTTCTTCACGGCCACGTCCAGAACCCCCTTCCCGGAGTGTCACGGCGCGAGCGAGATCCCTCCTAATAAGCTTCGCGAGGGGGATAGGATTGCTGGGAGTACCTAAGAAGTACGCCCTAGTATCCGGAACCGGCGAGGCAGATACGTCCCTAGCGGCCTTCGACGCCGCGCTGATCGATGCGGGGATAGGTGACTGCAACCTCGTGGAGCTGTCCAGCATACTTCCCCCGAACGCTGAGGAGGACGACCTTCCGGAGTTCCCACCCGGGTCCATAGTGCCGGCCGTAGTAGCGAAGGCCGTGGGACGCGGCCTGGTGTCGAGCTGCATCTGCGTAGGAAGGCTGGAGTCCGGTCTCGGGATCGTTTCGGAACGGGCCGCCACCGATAGCGTAGAAACGGTTCGGAGGCTCGCTAAAAGGGACGTCGAGGAGATGGCTAGACTCCGCGGTGAGAAGCTCGTGGAAGTGCGCACGGTCACGGCTTCTACCGAGCCCGAGGACGCGGAATGGGCGGCGGCGGTAGCGGCGGTGGTCTTCTGGGGGTGATCTCGAGTGAGAGAGACCGTCGAGAAGATCGTCAAGGAGCGGGTTTTACCGGAGGTATCCAAGGTACGTCGTGGTTGGGTCGAAGTCGGTAGGGGTGCGGACGGAACTCCGACGATGCGGGTGGACGAGGTAGCGGAGCGGGAGTTCCTCCGCGGGTTAGAAGAGGAGGGCGTGGACGCGAGGGTAATCAGCGAGGAATCCGGTGAGATGCGTGTGGGTGAGGCCCCCGAGGTAACGCTGGTCTTAGACCCGCTCGACGGCTCACACAATGCCAGTCGCGGTCTTCCGTTCTACTGCGTTTCAGTCGGTATCGCCGATCCGGAGGCCGAGACTCTGGATGACGTGGAAGAGGGTTTGGTGGTTTCGGAACTGCTGACCTTCGGTCCCGGTGACGTCGAAGAGAAGCCGGTGGTGGAACGCCCGCTGGTTTCGGCGTACTACTACGGATCGGACCGGATGCCGGTTGAGTTCTCCCGGGGTCGTTTCAAGCTCCGTTGCTTGGGGTCAGTGGCCTTGGAACTGGCTTTAGTGGGGAAGGGAGCTCTGGACGGGTTCGTAGACGTTCGGGGCAGTCTGCGCCCTACGGACGTAGCGGGGGCATTCGGAGCTGCGCGAGGTGAGCTAGCCTTCATATTCGCGCGGAACGGTCGGGAGCTGGATCCTTCTGAGATACCACTGCGACCGGACTTCCGCTTCGAACTGGCAACGGCCCGGAGCGAAGATGAGGCTCGGGAGCTCTTCGAGGCCCTGAAGGAGGACGTGGGTATCCGTGTGGCGCAGCGTCTGTTCGGTAAGCATCCCGAAGGACTCTCGGAACACGCTCTGTGCGGTAAGTTAGGTGAGGAATGCTGCGAACTGGCTCACGCCGTGGGTAAGGAAGAGGGGTACGGGGAGGAGCTCGCGGACGTGTTCGCTCTCGTCATGAACCTAGCGAACGAGCTCGACGTGGACGTTTTGACGGAACTGCGGCGTAAGTTTCGGAGGGTGTTCGGATGTTCCGACCGCAGGTCGTCGGTGTGACCGGCAGAACGGACCTGGGTAGAGCAGTGCGGGTCGCGGAGAGAGTGTGTCGTCTTTGCGACCGGGAAGGGTTCGAAGTCCTAGTGGACGATTCGCTGGGGATCGGCGAATACCCCCGGGTTAACTTGAAAGACATGGGCAAAGAGGTCGATATGATCATCACGATCGGCGGTGATGGGACCATACTCCGCGTCTCGAGGATTACGTCAGAGTATGAGGTGCCGATCTTGGGTGTGAACCTAGGAAAGTTCGGATTCCTAACCGAGGTGAGTGAGAGTGGCCTGAAGGAAGCCGTATCTCGGCTCGCTCGGGGAGATTTCAACCTAGAAGAACACCGAAAGCTCAGGATAAAGATAGGGGGATCCGACGAAGGAGACGCTCTCAACGAGGTCACCGTGATCACGAGTCGACCTGCTAAAATGATCAGGTACCGGCTGTCCATCGACGGGTTCGAGTTGGAGACCACGTGGGCGGACGGTGTACTAGTGGCGACCCCGACGGGTTCCACCGCCTACTCCCTCTCAGCCGGAGGTCCAATCGTGGAGCCACAGGTGGAGTGTTCCATTATTACTCCTCTGAACCCGTTCAAGCTGGAGGCACGGCCTATGGTGGTTTCCATGGACCGACGCGTGGAGATCGACGTGGACGACCCTGAGCGTGCCGAGGTCGTCGTCGACGGGCAGGAGTACATGAATCTCGACGGCACGGTGTCCGTTACGCGATCCCCGAACGTGGCGCGGTTTATACGGTTCGGGTCGACGTACTTCGAGCGGTTGAAGGAAAAGTTCCTGAGGTGGGATTGATGTCGCTACGCGACACGATCAAGGAAATCGGTGAGGCGATCTTCCGGGCGTTTCTAGTGGGACCACTGCCTAGGCTCCTAGCGTGCGTGTGTTTCACCCTCTGGATCCACCTCTACCGCGAGGGTCGCGAATGGAAGAGATCACATCGAGAGTAGCTGCCGCTAGCTCGACGTCTTCCGCCTTTACGGTCTTCCTGCCCGCGTGACGGGCCGCGAGAACCGACAACTCCGCCAGTGCTAGGCTGAGGGACTCGATCACCCGATAGTACTCCTTCTTGGCACTCATCCTGACGCCGAGGACTCCGTCGGCGGATCGGGCCGACTTCTTGAGTATCTCTTCCAGAACGTTCGTCGGGAGATCGGGGTCCAAGCTTTCCCCTCCCCTGGGGTGCTCGGGGGGACTCAGTTGACCACCTACGTCCTCGATACATCAGCATTAATCAAGGGTGTGCCTCCGGAGCTCCTGGACGGTCCCGCTTACACGGTTCCGGAGGTTATCGAGGAGCTTAAGGATGATCTTTCCCGCGTGAGGTATGAGGTTGCGTCGGTAAGGGTCAAGGAACCCGAAGACTGGGCGGTTCGCCGCGCGCGCAGGCGCGCTAAGGTCACGGGTGACCTACCTCGGTTGTCGAAGACGGACCTGAAGGTTCTCGCGCTCGCCATCGAGTTGATGGAAGAGCAGGACGTAGTCCTAGTCAGCTCCGATTACAGCGTCCAGAACGTGGCGCTTACACTGGGTATTCGGGTGTACGGGCCCGTCCACGGCGAGGTGGACGAGGTAATCGGGCCGGGGGGACGACGTTGGAGACCGTCGGTGTAACGACAGTCGTGACGGTGTCGGGGTTGACGGGGTCGAAGCGTGTAGCAGCCCGTGTGGATACCGGTGCCGAGAACGACTCGATCGACCTGAAGCTGGCGTCGGAAATAGGCGCCGGCCCCGTCATCGGGGTGAAGAAGGTCCGCTCCGCTTCCGCTTCGCGGTTACGCTCCGAGCGTCGGCCCGTGGTTCACGTCACTTTGGAGCTGGCCGGAAGATGTCTACCCTCGGAGGCCACGCTGGCGGATCGCCGGGATATGCGGTACCCGATGATCGTTGGGCGTAAGACGCTACGCCGGGCGGGGGTCACGGTCGACCCGTCCCGTGAGGAGGAACCGGAGGGGGACGAAGTCGATCCACGTCGCGTAGTCGGTACCTTAAAGCTTCACAAAAGACTCCTGAGGACCGTCGGAGAGAAGCGCGCGGTGACCCCTGCCGTCCTGGCACTTCAGCACGGGGGAGCGTGGTCGTACCGCGACGGTGATGTATCGTCGGTGGCCGTTCCTATTCGGAAATTGTCGAACGGTGTAGTGCGTGAAGATCTCTACCTGCTTCTCAACCCCGAGATCGAGCGCGCCGAGGGTACGTTAACTAGACTCGAGAAGTGTGGTCGCGAGAGAGTTCGGCGCGTCGCGAAGCGTCCACGGCGGCTTGAAGTACGACATGATGGTGGCGCCATCATCCGCGTCGATCCGGGGCGTAGACGCATCCGTGTTCGGGAGCTCGACCCGGGAACGCTCCGACTTGAAGGCATTCCCGCCGCCAACCTTCACCACGAGCTCTCTCACCTCATGGGGGACGACCTGGGCCCCAGCGTGCTGGAGTTCGAGGTCGAGTGAAGGGGGACACCATTACCGTGTCGGAGACGATCCGAGTCGCCACTCGATCCAGCCGTCTGGCGATTATCCAGACCCGGGAGGTAATCGAGCTGCTGGAGCGGGAATCCCCGCGTGACGTCGAGGTTGAGATCGTGAAGACGAAGTCACGTGGGGACGTCGTTCGGGATCGACCCCTCCACAAGCTGGGTGAGAAGGGTGTGTTCGTGAAAGAGGTTGACAGGCTGGTACTCGAAGGTAAGGCCGATATCGCCGTTCACAGCGCCAAAGACGTTCCTTCCGTCGTAGATTATCCCGTGGATGTGGCGGCTGTGCCTCCCCGGAGGGACCCCCGAGAATGTCTGGTGTCGCGACACGGCGGACTCAAAGAACTTCCGCGGGGAGCTACCGTGGGGACCAGCAGTCCTAGACGGCGCGCGCAGATCCTCCTAGAAAGACCTGACTTGAAGGTGGAGCCGATGCGCGGGAACGTAGACACCAGGGTCTCCAAGGTGAGGCGGAGGGAGTACGACGCCGCCGTTCTCGCCAAAGTCGGGTTGGACCGGCTCGGGATGACATCCGAGGTTTCCGAGGTGTACGACCCGGAAGAGTTCGTGCCGCCGGCGGGCCAAGGGGCCCTGATGATCACCTGCCGCAAGGACGACGATCGCGTTAAACGCCTTCTGGAAGTCGTGGACGACGAGAAGAGTCGGGTGGAAGTCGAGACGGAGAAGGCCGTCGTGAGGGAGCTCGGAGTGGGTTGCTCGGAGCCTGTAGGAGTCCACGTGCGAGCTCGCGACGGTGATCACGTGAGGTTGGTGCTGGGACTGTTCGAAGAAGACGGCTCTTGCGGCCACGTACTCAAGATGCGGGGCTCGCCTGAGGACGTCGTCCGTGAGGCGGTGTCTCAGGCTAGGGAGGTGTTATCGGATGGGTGAGCTGTACCTGGTCGGAGGGGGTCTCTCCGACGTTCGAGATCTCACGCTGCGGGCCCTTGAAGTGCTAGCTAGCGTGGAGTTGGTGCTGGTCGACACCTACACCAGCGTGTACGACGTAAGCGAGGGCGACCTGAAACGGTTGCTCAACGGGTTCGGAGGTGATCCTGAAGTACGTATGTGCTCGCGGCGGGACCTGGAGGAGCGCTTCTTCGACCTGTGTGAGGGGTACGATCGCGTCGCCCTGCTCTCCCCGGGCGACCCGATGGCAGCGACCACTCACGTGGCGCTGGTGGTCGAGGCCGCCGACCGTGGGTGGGACGTCGAGATAATCAACGGCGTATCGGTGTTCACCGCGGCACCATCCAAGTCGGGGCTGGAAATGTACCGGTTCGGACGTACCGCCACGATTCCGTTGAACGTGCGCTCCGTGTATCCCTACGATGTGCTCGAATCGAACCGGCAGGCCGGTTTACACACCCTCTTCCTGCTGGAAGTTGCTGAAGACGGGGAGTTCGTCTCTGTCGCTGACGCCGCCCGCTACCTATTGGAAATTGAGAGGGAAGAAGGTCGCGGAGTACTCGACCCCTCGGATCTCGCGATCGCCGTAGTGAGGCTGGGGTTCGAGGACGAGTTGGTGGCTTGGGGAACCCTCGAAGAACTCTCCGACTGGGAGCCCGGTGAACCTCCGCAAGCTCTAATACTGCCCGCCTCCCGACTCCGTGAAGCGGAGCGCGAATACATCCGCCGCGTCCTCCCACACATCCGAGATGTGCGTGGGGTCTAGCCTTTGGGTGAGGAGACTGGCGGTGACTATCACGTCGTGCTCGAGGCCGCGTGGATCGTGTACAACGTCGACGACGAGGACGACGCTATCAACATCGCCATTGCCGAGGCGGGTAAGCGCTTGAACCGACACGGCCTCGATTACGTGGATATCGATGTCGGGTTTTACGAGTGTCCTGAATGTGGTAATGAAATCGAAGGTGTGTGGATAGTAGCAGGTACAGCCCTCGTCCGACTGATTCTATCGATGCGAGTGTTCAACGCGGAAAGCGAGGAACACGCCATTCGCATCGCTAAGTACGAGATCGGTCAAGCGCTGGAGGATGTACCCTTAGGTGTCGTTGAAGTAACTCCGCTCTGACCATTTACTTACCCCTTACGAGATGCGCCCATATTAGCGCCGAGAGCAACGTGAACGTAGCCAAGGCGAAGGAGTTCATCGCCCTAGAGAACAGGAATACTCCTATCAGTGATTGGACTGAGAACGCGATCAGACAACCGAAGAGCATGGCCTCTCTCGCCAGGAATCTCGCCGTCATCCTACGCCTTCGTAGTTTTATGTACTCCGAGAGGCACCTCGATCCCACGTATAGTGTGGCCGCGACCCATATGGACAGTAATACCGCCCCGATGTACCCGAAGTCGAAGGCCCAGGTGAACAAGCCAGGCAGCATGTAATCGAGAAGGTCCTTTTTAACGACGAGTGCTCCATGTAGTGTAGGTACGTCGAGCCGGAACATCATGAGATATCCGACAGGCAGTGTGACGAACCCGTCACCGAAGCCCCGCCACTCGTATCCGGCGGGAAGCGCCTTCGTGGAGTGACCGATGATGTGCGTGTTCTTCGCCACGAACTCGAGTCCCGGTACGGTGTATTCCGCGAATCGCTTGATACGGAGTGTCGGGCTGAACACGGGCTTATTCAGGACGTAAGCGAGCAGTTCCAGGAGACCGAGGAAACCTATGGCCATCAGCGTGGCCATCACGATCGACCTTTTGCTCATCTTAGCTGCTCGGGCGGCAAAAGCGCGGAATCTCGACTCCACTTTCAAGTACTTCGCTATGAAATGCTCCGTAAGCGCCCAGCATAGGAACCAGGAGAGTAGGAAGTCACGATGCATAATTCCTCCGACCATTCCCACGTACACCCATAGGAGATTGAAGTATGGCCGAGTACGTCGGGCCGCCGTGATACCACGGGTTTCGAGCAGTTGCAGGAGGTACCTCGAGGTCGCCCAAGCGGCGAGTGCCAGTGGGCCGAACGGGTGCGTAAACTCGTGGCGTGATACGGGGAGGAACAGCGAGAAAGCGTCCACGGTGAATAGAAGGGCCAGCACTCCCAGTGTGAAGAGGGACAGTGAGAGGACCCTCTGTACCGTTACCGAGGAATAGCTCAGGGCGAACGGTATCGTCAGGTGGGTGATCACGAAGAAGTCCAGGAGGGCTTCACCCGTGTTATAGGGGACCACGTACAAGTTACCACGCCCGCAGCCTCCGATTTACGAGCTCTCTGATTCCTCCGAGCACGATCAGCGCAACTCCTACGGCGGAGCTGATTAGACCGAGGGAGTGTAGTGTCTCAGGGGAGATCGGGGTCTTCAACGGCGGCTTTTTGTACCCCTCCGGTAGCGGACGCATGTAGATAGTGATCAGGTTGGCCTCGGGTTCCACTTTGACATCACCCGGTAGTATGTAGTCGTACCCCAACAGTGTGTTGTTGTCTATGTCGGAGTCGATCGCGCGGGCGATGTCCTCCGGCTGCTTCTTCCCGGCTTGGACCAGCGTCTGGACGGTCTCGACTATCGACACTTTATCGTACACGCTCTTGATCCCGTAGACCCGGACGATCGGCTGGTCCTTCCTTACCGTGATCATGTCTCGGGCAACCTGCCAGGCGTACTCCGTTCGGAGGGAGGACCCACAGACGGGACACCGCGAGTACTTGGAGGCCGCCGGGTAGGCGACGCTCCATCCACATTTGGGGCAGACTTTACGGTAGGCTGTGTCCATCGGGATGCCGCGCGCGTTGAGCTTGGGCGGGACGAAAGTGTCACCCGTCGACAGACCGGCGGTGATGTTGACTACACCACCTCCGTACTTCTCTCCGGACTTCTTGGCCACGTAACCCATGATCCTCGTCACTATCTCCGTCGCGGGTAGACCGTCCCTGATCATCCTGCCGGCCATGATGGCGGCCTCTATTCGGACCTTCGTAGCGGTGCCGTACATAGGGTTGCCCGGCGTGTTACGCAGGTGGATTACGGCGCACTTGACGTTCTTGGGTATACGGACGATGTTAGGGCCTCCGCTGCTGTGGTACTGCTTGATGATGATCTTGTTCCCTTTCACGATCACCACGGCGATATCGTAGCTTCCGCCCACCGCAACGCCCTTCCCGGGGCCTCCGACCAGAAGTCGGTCCGTGGGTGACCGGCTGATACCGGCCCTCACGGCACTTTCTATGTCCTCACCCAGCTCTAACGCCCGTATACACGCCAGGATAGCCTCCAGGCGTGCCGTACCCTTGCTCAGACCTCCCGCTAGGACGGCTACGTGTAGCTTCTTGGACACTAGGAACGTCGACTGGAACATGTTAGGAGCGAAGGACATCGAGGCTGCGGCTGCACCGTTGGGATCCTTGCCGCTGGGGTCCGTGATCACGATCATGTTGAAGGTAGCGGACGCCCCGGAGACCAGTGCCAGGAGCGCGATCAGCGGGATCAGCACACGGATCGCGGGGTCCCCCCTACCTCGGCAGTCCGTAGTCTTCGATCACCCGGACCACGACGACCCCTGATCGTTTGATCGTGATCTGGACGGATCGAATGGGTTTGATCTTCGTTCCCGGGATCACGCTCCTCATCGCGTATATCCTCGCCCTCCTGATCGCCTCGTGCAGCGGGATTTTCTTGCCTTCCGGGGTGATGAGGGTTCCGCCCTTGATAACCGAACCGGGACGCAGGCCCGACGCCATCACGTTGCTACGTATGACCTCTTCCGGCAGGAAATCGCAGCCGACTACGTCGATACCTATGATCCTGAGTCCCTCTTGCTTGGGTACCGGACGTGCCGCCCACGCTGTGTACTCCGCGATTCTTCCGATGCTGAGGAGTAGAGCACCCATCAGCATGATCGCCAGGTTACGCCGGGAAACGGGCCACGGTTTGATCCACTTCCTCTTCCTTTCCTCTTCCACCGCTAGATCGCCCCCATATCGCGCAGGACCTCTCGAGCAGGTTCCATTCCTTGGGCTCCTCCCAGTAGAATCACGGTGTCGTCGTCCGCCAAGTCCAGTGCGCGCTCCAAAGCGTCTTCTAACCGATCGTAGTGCTCGTAGTCGATGCCGGAGCGCTCCAGTTCCTCCAGGAACGCCCTCCGCTCCTCAGGCCGCACTACGTTAGCATCGTCCACGAGGCCCTCTGATGAGGTCGCGATCACGTGGACGTGGATTCCCTCGTCCTGTAGATCCTTCGCGCCTTCAGCCAGCGCCCGAGCGATTTGACGGTTAATGTCGACGCCACGCGACCCGCGGATCGCGAACACAACAATCACCTTGGAGCGACCCAACCGTCGCAGGGCGCGAACAGTGGCGAGTACTCCGTCGGGATTGTGGCAGAAATCGTCGTAAATCAGCGGGTCGTCGCACAGGCGTTCGAACCTCCGCTTCAAGGGTTGGTACGTCCTCAAGCCTTCGGCGATATCCTCCCGATCTATTCCTAGAGCTCCCGCGGCGGCTACGGCGGCCAACGCGTTGTACAGGAAGTGGTCCACCGGTAGGGGGAACTCCCGGACGGGTATTAGGGGTTCTTCGTCCAGTACTATCCACTCCTCCCCGTCGCGTTCCTCAATGTGGGAGTATCCTTCGTCCCATCCGTACCATACCGTCTCCACACCTTCCCTGGTCATCCGCCGTACGTACCGATCGTCACGGTTGAGCACCGCGATACCTCCCTTTCGTAGGGCCCGCACGACACCGTATACAGCGTCAACCATCTCTTCCAGAGAGGAAACCAGGTTCGTGTGGTCCACCCCGACGTTCGTCACGACCGCCAGCTCGCATTTGAGGGCCTTCGCCATCCGGTAGGCGTGGTCCTCCATTATTCGACCCGTAGGTAAGCCTTGTACCTCAGATACCTCCACGCACAGGTAATCTTCCGGCCGTTCCTCGCGCAACTCCATCGCGACCACGGGGTCTATGAGGGTGTTCTTCTCGGAACGGAAATCCGTGTTGCAGTAAGCATCGAAGCCGGCGGTATCGAGGATGTGGTGAAGCAAGTGATTCGTAGTCGACTTACCGTTAGTTCCCGTCACGCAGATCGCGGTAGCGTCAGGGGCGCACTTCTCACGGGCTACGCGCAGAGCGTACTCGTTCGCCCGATCCACCTCCGTCAGGATCAAGGGGATTCCGAGCTCGTCGCATCTCTCGATCAGCTTGCCGCGCGGGTGTTCAGTCACCAGACATGCCACGCCTCTCTCCGACGCGATCTCGGCACCTTTATCGTCCAACCACCATCGGATCACTACATCTCCTTCTTTCGCCCTTCCTAACGTGGAGAACCATCCGGCGATCATACTATCCGGGTCGCCTGAGCGTATTTCCCCTTCCACATTCTCAGCCAGCTCCCTCACCGTGAGCTTCAGCAGCGCCCCTCACCCCACGGAGATCCAGAGTGCCACGGCGGCGAACACCGCTCCGGCGGTCCAATGGAGCGCCACAACCACGGGTTCGGGTAGGTCGTACTTGTACTGGATATGGTGGTGGAGAGGTTCCACAGCCAACCGGATCACGCCGGCTCGGTGAAGCAAGCTGATGAGCGTGGACAGTACTGGGACTCCTAAGGCGATCATAGCAGGTATCTCGATCTTGTAATATAGTGCTCCTGCCGCGTAAGCCGCCCCTAAGAAGCAACTCCCCGTGTCTCCCATGAAGATCTTAGCCGGGTATCTGTTATGGAACAGGAAACCCAGGGACGCTCCGGCAAGTGATGCGAAGAAGGCAGCACCCGGAAGCTGGCCCTGTCCCAGGCATACGCCGGAGCAAGCCAGTGAGGCCAGGAACAGCAGCCCGGCGGCCAGACCGTCCATCCCGTCGATGAGGTTCACGGCGTTGGTAGCGCCGACAATTCCGAACACCGCGACCGGATAGAAAAGGTACGAGAGGTTCCAAACGCCGACCTTGGGTATCCAGAGCCATGTGGCGGGGACGATAGGAAGAACGAAGAGGGCGGCGCCAGTCTGTAGTGCGAGTTTCTCACGTTCACTCAATTCTTTCTTGATAGGCACCTCACCGACGATCTCGATGGCATCCGGGTCCTCTTCGAGTATCCTCTTCAGATCACGTTTCGCTTTCTCCGTGGCTACACGTGCCTCCTCGCCCGGTTGTAGTATGAGTCTTCCCAGCTCGATCGGTCGATTCGAGACGTTCCGTACGACCTTCTGGAACTCTTCCACCTGCAATCCGAGCAGGTCGTCCACTATTCCTAGCACCATCATGGGGAGCGCTGAAGCTATAGGAGGGAGCGCCTGGATGGAAGCTAGGAGGGGGCCGGACGCCGTTCCCAGTAAGATCCCCAGACCTCCCATGATGGGCATGCCGGACTTATGCGCGTGTTCCGTTACGATCGGGCGGTCTACCACGTTAGCTTCCCGCATGTACTTGCGGAGTAATCCAACCGTTACGGCCGAGGTTACTGTGGAGAGTGTAAACGTCTCGATGATCATCGTCCGCTCCCCACGGTCATAAGTACTCCTCGATTTCCCTCAGCCTCCGTCGATACTCACGTTCGGCCCGCTTCACGTCCGCTCCTGCAGCCTTGAGCGCTGAGCGGAGCCTCGTGAGGGCTTCTTTAAAAGAGTCCCCCCTCACGGTGACACGACCACCTACGTCGAAGCGTCCATAGTACTCGTAGAACACGTGGTACACTCCGCCGTCGAACATCTCACGCAGGGGATCCTTGTCCGTAGGGCGCCAAACGGGACACTCGATGGCGCACCATAATTTCCTTATCTTCGGTGGCCTCCATCGATCGGCCGCCATATCGACCAGCTCACGGAGCGGCCATATTCCCGTGCATCCGGACGTCATGTACCTGGTGCCGCTGGGTCTCGGGTTGAACTCGAGGAACCAGAACTCGTTCTCCCGGACTACCACGTCGAAGTCCACGTTGCCCTCCAGTCCCAGATGTTCCACGACTCTTACCGCGCACCTTCTTATCTTGCGCTCCACGGACGGGTCGATCGGGGCCGGGCTCATCCGCATACGATCGATCGGATGACGACGGTCCGCCGTGGATCCTTTGAACACCGGAACCAGCGGCACCACCTCACCGTCCCAGGATAGAACTTCGATCGAAACTTCCGCACCTTCGATGAACTCCTCTACCAGCTTACGTCCCGATACTCTCGGCTTGTGCGTCTCGTGGACCGTGACTCCGAGCCCCGCCTGTGACCGTGGATCCTTCACGACTACCGGTGGACTGATCGATGGCCTTTCGTTCTCGACGACTTCCCATTCAGGCGTCGGTACGTTCAGTTCTTCGAAGGCGCGTTTCGTTCTCACTTTATCGATCCCGATTTCAACGCTCTCGCGATCAGACGCCACAACCCGGATACCTTCGGCTTCCAGCTCTTCTTTCATCTCCCCCACTGCCGGTAGCGGATCGTCTACACCGATGAGTGGTACTACACCGTCTACGTGCCGCTCGCGGGCGATTCTCGTGGGATGTTCCATACCGCGCGGTACGAAGTGCACCTCATCCGCCAGCTCCCAGTCCCTGCTCCTCGGGTTCGACTCGGTGAGTATACGGTACACTCCCGTGGAGCCGGCGTACTCCGCCACGTCCCGGAGTAGCCTCGCGCCGACGAAGAGTACCTTCACCTTTCGTCCCCCAGCACTCGCTCGACTTCTTCAGAGATCTCTTCCCGGTACTTCAGCGGAGCCTCTCCGAACAACACTACCACTTCGCAGTCCGAGCGGAGCGCCTCCTTGAGACCGTCCAACACCTGCTCCCGAGAGGCACCCAGTGTACCCTTCTTCTCGAACGGCTTGGTGGCGCTCTCCGCTGCGATCACGTTGTCGGCGTCGACGCGGTCCATGACTTCGTACGCCGCGTACGATGCCACCACCACTAGGTCGGCGAGATCCGCAGCTCTTCTGAGTATCTCTTCGTCTCCTTCCGGTCCCAGCTCCGAAGCTACGGCGATTACCGCGCAGACGCGCCGCTCCCGGTAAGCCTCCTTCACGCATCTCAACGTCGCGTCCACGCCGGCGGGATTATGGCCGTAGTCTAAGATCACGACTCGCTCGCCGTCGTCCCAGAGTACTTCTAACCTGCCCTCGACTCCTTCGAAGGACTGTAGCGCCTCTACCACGTCCTCCACATCAAGTCCCAAGAACTCGGAGCAGACGGCTATCGCCGCGAGGGCGTTGTAAGCGTTGTGGAGCCCCATCACGGGTAGTCGAACCTCGTACTCCCCATCGGGACAGATCAGTCGGAACCCGGACAAGTCAACGTCCGTAGCTAGGTAGTCCGGCTCGGGAGATCGCAGGCCACACTCCCGGCACTTGAAGGGACCGACCCAAGGGAGGATCTCATGGACTTCAACGTGTCCGCCGCACCAGCACTCTTTTTCCGAGGTATCGAACGGTTCCACGTCCAACCCGTAGTACACGATATCGCCGTTGAAATCCACCACCTCGGGGGCACCAACTACCAACGGGTCTTGAGCGTTCAGCACGGCTAGCTCGATGGTGTCCGGCTCCAACAGTTCGGCCTCACATCTGGCGTACGTCAGGAAATCGCCCGCCTCGTTCAGATGGTCCGGGGTGATGTTGGTAACGCAGACGCACTCCACCTGGGATAACTCCGCGGCTTCCAGGATCTCCCCTCTCTTCCCGAAAGTTGCTATCTCTAAGACGCTGACGTCCCCTGGGAGACGCGCCTGAAGTGGGGGGAGTAATCCGACGTTCCCTTGCATGCCCGGCAAACCGTGGTGCGGGGCCTCGAGCCCGAGTTGCTCGCACACGTGCCTGATCATCGCCACAGTCGTGGTCTTCCCGTTGGTCCCACCGACTCCGATCACCGGTCGTGTGGGCGGTAACATGTCGAGGAGCTCCTTCACTTCCACGATTTCGCAGCCGTGATCCTCGGCCAGTCGGTACGGCTTAGCATCGCGTGATAGGCTCGGAGGAGGTACCACAACTTCGGCTCGTTCGAAGATCTCGGGTGGGTGGCCTCCCAATACGAGCTCCACGTTACTGTATTCGAGAAGCGTCTCGGCGAACTCGCACTCATCCCGGAGATCCGACGCGATCACATCGTATCCGCGCTCCGCGAGGACCCGGGCCGCTAGATTGCATACGGGCCCACAGACCCCGATCACGAGAACGGTCGACCAGGGAAGTTCGGCCAACCGCGCACCCCGCCGAGGGGCTGGGGACGCGGTGAGTTGAACCTGTCGGGGATCACGGCCGCGCTCCCGGTATCGTTCGGCCGTACTCGGCCAGTATCGACCTCATGAGCTTTTTAACGTCGCGAAGAAGGCGTTCGGCTTCCTCCCTGTCACCGGTCGCTAACCGTACGAACGCTTCGATATCGAGGTGTTCCACCCGGTCGTCGATCTTTCCGTACTCCGACATTACGAAGTACAGTTGCGTGAACCTCTCCCTCCGCTCGACCCTGTTGAGGGTTCCGCGTACCAGCGACCTCAGGGCTTGACGTGCGTACATGAGCAGCCGGTACGTGAGGTCTCGGATGATTTCATCCTCATCTCTCGGTCCGTCCGGGATACCGTTTGGGAACGCTGCTTTCTCTTCCAACCCCAAGATATCCAGCACGCGTTCCGGATCCTCCTCTGGGGTCTCCGTCTCCCGGAGGTACGCTAGGGCCTCTTGAGGTGTTGCCACACCTTCCAGCATGATGGTACATGCGCGACCTGTCAGAGGGTTGTACCCGACCTCCTCTATGAACCTGTGCACGCCGTACGGACGGATCGGACACGTGTACTCGGGATTGAACCAGCCCAGACTGCTCACGATATCGCGGATGTCTTCCCACGTCCACCGACGGAGTGCCGGGTACCGGACCACGGTGACTCCTGGAGGGTAGGGGTGGGTAGTGCGTCTCCCGAACTTCCCGCGGAGCTCGTGACCGGTGAGGACTGTTGCGCATCCTAGTTCACGGGCGCGAAGGCACGCGGCGGTTAGGACGCTTCTACCACACTTCGTACATATCGGGCGTCCTTCCTTCAGAGCCCGCGCGAACCATTCTCGAAGTCGTAGCTTGACCACCTCGTGATCCACGCCGACGTGTTCCGCGGCTTTCCGGGCGTTCTCTAAACATGTCTTATCGGTGAACTCGTGGACTACTGTTACGGCTACCTTAACATTCCACCTATCGGCGGCGTCTATCAGCGTGGCTACACTGTCCTTACCGCCGGAAAGTGCTATGCTGGAGGGAGGGCTAGTCATGCGCGTACACAGCCCTTACCCCACCGCTGGAGACCTCTTCGAGTCGCACGAAGTACAGCCGTTCGAACTGGACGGTGCTGCCGGCCTGTTCGCGCTCGACGTTAATTTCGGCGTATCCACTCTCAACGCTACCGTCCGGGCGGACGACCTCGCACCGTACTGCCTGGTCGGGCGGTACCCAGTGGACGATTTGAGCACCTTCCTCTTTCGCGATTCGGTAGTCGTCGCTGTGATACCTGCCTCGCAACCATCCGTCTCCGACTTCCTCGATCTCGACGTTGACGGCGTTCATCAGCCGAACTACGTCGCCCTCCCACAGGTCTTCTGCGTCTTCACCGTCCAACAGTGCTCGGGCCACGCCGTTCTCAGGATGTAGAATTAAGACCCTCTCTCCCTCATCCCGATCGGGGTGTAGAGGCAGTCGGGCCAGGACCGACTCCTTCATCCCTTCGATCCGTAATTCGACAGGATCACGGACGAAGAAGTACCGGTGAGACTCAGGGTCGATCATCTTACGGTTCCGAGCGTAAAGATGCTCCCAGCTGAACGTCGCGTCCACGTCGGTCAGGCCGATCTCGAGGATAGTCTCACGTATTGCTTCCGGCTTAATACCCCGGCGTCGGAGGGCGCGTAAGGTAGCCACTCGGACGTCGTCCCACCCTGTGTACTCTCCTGAATCGATTCCACGGCGGATCTCGGAAGTGCTTAGCACGGCACCTTCAACCTTCAGAATCCCGTAGTGAACGTATTCCGGAGTGTCCCACCCCAGATGCTCGAACACGTACTTCTGACGCCGTGTGTTGGACTCATGATCCTTCCCACGAAGTACGTGCGTGATGTTCATGAGATGGTCGTCCACAGCGACGGCGAAGTTCATCGTCGGCCACACAAGGTACCGAGAACCCGTCATCGGGTGCTCTTCTTCGACGATCCTGAACGCTATCCACTCCCTCACCGCGGGATCCGGGTGATCAACTTCGGTCTTGACACGTACGACGGCTTCTCCTTCTGAGAAAGTACCGTCCAACATCTCCTCCCAGAGCTCGAGGTTCTCCTCCTTATCCCGAGAGCGGCACGGGCAGGCTCGCCCCACGTCGCGGAGTCTCCGGAACTCGTCTGGATCACAGGTACAAACGTACGCCCCTTCCCGCTCCAGCAGCTCCTCGCAAACCATGTAATACAGTTCTATCCTGTTAGACTGCACGTACCGTTCGTCGATGTTGACTCCGAGCCACTCCAGATCCTCTTCGATCATGTCGTAGGCCTCAGGGTCCACGCGACGCGGGTCGGTGTCTTCAATGCGGAGGACTAAGGTGCCGTCGTACCTTCTAGCGTATTCGTCGTTAAGTACTGCGGCACGGGCGTGACCTATGTGGAGGGGACCCGAAGGGTTCGGTGCGAACCGAAGGCGAACGTTCCCCGGTTCAGCTCCGGGAAGGGGTTTGAGCCCTTCTTTGTCCCGGGCTACGTCTTCGCGCGGTCCTCCGAGTTCTTCCAGCTCGCGTCTGATTTCCTCTCCGGACATCTTGTTAACTTCGCGGACCACCTCTCTGACGGTCTTCAGGACTTCTTTCGCCCTAGGACGTAGCTCTTCGTGTTCCTTCATGATCTTCTTCATCACCGCGTTGGGATTCGCCCTCCCACCGTATCGGGCCGCGTTCTCCAGAGCGTACCTGCGGACGAGATCTCGAAGTTCCTTCTCCTCCACGGTCCATTCTCCCCGAGATAATCAGTGAGGGGGTGTCCCCCGTCCTCCGGCCCCGGGATCATCGACAGGCGACGGCCTTCTCCCCCGGGGGACCCAGACGGGAGTCATCTTTTGCGAAGTCTGGCCCCGGACGCCGCCGACTCATTAGCCCCTTAATTACGTTCTCCCCGCTACGGAGAGGCGCAGTACCGGGCCCGACCCAGACCCGAAATTTCTATATAGATCCTCGAGGGTAGTTCGGTTCGGGTCGGGCCGGCAGCTCAGTCTGGCTAGAGCGCGGGACTTTTAATCCCGTGGTCCCGGGTTCAAATCCCGGCCGGCCCACCAAAATGCTCAATTGTTATGAAGATCATAACATTCGAACGGTTCGGGGTAAACCTTGTGTGGGTCGAGTTCAATCGTTACGATTTCCATAACAATTGGGTTGGAGGAAGGAGTTGACACATTACATCCGCTCCAGCGTCGGAATTCCGAGGAGATTCATCAGGTTCTCCGCCACGATCGTGAATGCCTCTACGAGCTTCAGTCGCGCCTCCCGTACTTCATCGTCCTCAACGTGCAGCACGGGAACCTCCTCGTAGAACGTGTGGAACGTCTTCGCCAGGTCGTACGCGTACTCGGCGAGGATGTCCGGGCGCCGCTTGCGCACGCACTGGGCTACGTGGCGTGGGAACTTCGACATCTTGAGGATCAACTCGAACGAGTGATCGTCGTTCAAGTATGCCGCATCGAAGCGGTTCACCTCCTCGTCTGCCTTCCGGAGGATCGACTTGGCCCTCGCGTAAGCGTACTGGATGAACGGTCCACCACGACGGAAGTCGAGGGCTTCGTCCCAGTCGAACTCTATCGGTTTGTTGGGACTCACTCTGGCGATAGCGAAGCGTACGGCCCCTATGGCGATCTCCTCCGCGATCTTCTCTCGCTCCTCGTCGCTCAGTTCCTCCGCTACGCCCGCTGCCTTCATCTTCTCGAGTGCGCGCTTCTTGGCTTCCTCCAGGAACTCGTCGAGCGTCACGTATCTACCCTTCCTAGTAGACATCGATCCTTCCGGCAGATGGATGAACTCGTAGAACACCACGTCGATACGGTCGGGGTTCTCCTCGAGCATGTCCAGTACGGCCCGTAGCTGTTCGACCGCTAACTTGTGATCCGCTCCTAGCACGTCTACCACGAACGTGGCTCGTCCGAGCTTCCAGAGGTGATAGGCGATGTCACGGGTGGTGTACAGCGTAGTGCCGTCGCTGCGCGTGAGTACGAGCTCCTTGTCGATTCCGTAGTCTTCCAGGTCGACTACCACGGCTCCATCCTCGCGCTCCTCCGCGACTCCCATGTCCAGCAGCTTCTCCACGATCTCCAGTGCATCGCGCGCGAACTCGCTCTCGTACACGAATCGGTCATGCGCCACCCGGAGGCGCTCCAGCGTTTGGATGTGCCCTCTCAGACACTCCTCCACTACGGTCTGGAACGCGTCGGCGATGCGCTCCGCTCGAGATTCTTCCTCCACTAGGTAACGTTCGTACGATCTCAGGAACCTCTCGACTACTTCCTCCAGCTCGGGATCTTCCTCGATCTCACGCGCGGCTTCAGTGTACAGCTTACCGAAGAACTCGTCCGGTTTTTCGCCCTCGGGTACTTCGGGCCGCCCCTCCTTTATGTACTTCCACGCGAGCATCGCGATCTGCTTACCCATATCGTTCACGTAATACTGCACTTCCACCCCGTAGTTCGTGAAGACCATGCACCTCGCGAGAATGTCCCCGATGACAGCGTTTCTACCGTGGCCGATGTGTAAAGGACCGTTGGGGTTCGCGCTAGTGTGCTCCAAGATTACGGGGCGACCCATACCGAGGTCGAGCGAGCCGTACTCTTCGCCGTAGTAGAATATCGACCTGAGCGTCAGCGCCGCGTACTGGGACCTGTCGAGCTTCAAGTTGATGAAGCCCGGGCCTTCCACCCAAGCCTTTTCCACGAACACCACGTCGTCGAGGTCAGACTCCTCGACGATCGTTTCAGCCAGCTCTCTGGGGTTCTCGTCCAGCTCTTTAGCTAGGGAGAGTGCCACCGGCGTGGCCAGATCGGCACCTTCGACGGGTGGGTTCTCGTCGATAGGAACCTCTATCAGCTCGTCTACTTCGTACACGGACGAGATCGCGTCCCGGATCGATGTTCTTATGGTGCGAATCGTAACCGAAAACGGGTCGCGAGGTGTGGTTTCCTCGGCCAACGTGGGCGAACCCCTTCACTTGGGTCGGAACCTGAGCAGGGCTCCGAGTCCCCGAAACGCGTTATAAAACTGAGCGCCCTCTTCGGTCTCGGTTGAGATGATCTCGACGTTGGATCCCATCTGCTCGGCCAGTTCCACGTAGTAATCCACTATGTCTTTGATTTCTTCCACGTTGAGCTCTGCTTCCCCGCATTCCGGGCACTCTTCCACGTATTTCTTCGCCTCGTCTTTCTCCTTCACCGTAACGATGTTCTCGTACCCGCACTCCGGACATCGTAGGATTACCTTGTATCCCTCGAGGTCCTCGGAAACTAGCAGTACCTCCACGGCACCCATCTTGAGGAGTTCGTCGACTTCCTCTCCATACGCCGCGAGTTCACCGTTCACGGCCTCCTCCATGAACTTTCGCACGAGGCGCTTCTCCCGGACTAGCTCGGCTTCCTTCAGCGCTTCTTCGGCTTTGTTCAGGGCCTCCCGGAGCCCGGACTCGTCCGTGTTGCCGACGTCCACCACGGTGAGTACCTTTTCCTTTAGATCCTTGGGGAGGTAGTCGCCGTCCAGGAACTCCTCCTTCGTGGGACCTGGACCTCCGACGATGATTCCCTTCAGATCCTTCACGTCTTCGAAAGCCTCGCGGGCGGCTTCTCCCACCTTCTGGTAAAACTCGTGGGCGGCGTGCTCGATCAACCGGTCGAACCTACGCTGAGATTGACCTCCGGCCTTATGCTTACCCGGCACGTCGGACGTCAGCCTCTTCACGGGTTCGATTCGCTTACCTTTCACGAGACCTATCGTGGCCTCCCGGCGGTCCATTACCAGGATTCCGTAGACGTCCTTCTCTTCGAGGTATTCCTTGAGGGGTTCTAGATAGAATTTCGAATCACATCGGTAGATGAACCGGTCCACGGGCTCGGGCGGTTCGATCAGCTCCGCGACCATCTTCTCCTTGGTACCGTCCTGGACGGTGCCGACGAGAACTACGAGTCCGTTTTCCGGAGTCTCTCCGACCATTTTGAGACGCTGCATCACGACCTCGATAGCTGATTGGACGTTCTTCCGGGTGCGCTTACTCTTGATGTTGCTGGCTTGGGAGTACTCCTCCCGCATCTGAGCGATGACGTCGCTCAGACGATTCTCCGGCGGGATGTAAATCGTGATGAGCTCGGTGCCTTGTCCGCGCAGGTTTTCCAGTCTCTCTATCATCTTCCTGAACCTATATCTCTCGACCGTAGACGATTCGGCCATCGTGAACACCCCCTAGGGGTGAGACAGCATGTATTCGGTCGTGGCACTGGGTGGCTCGGTCGTAAACGTGGATAAACCCGAACGCATCAAGGAAACCGCCGAAATCTTGCGAAATGGGCTCGATTCCGGGCTGAAGATATGCGTCGTCGTCGGTGGTGGGCCGACCGCCCGTCGGTACATAAACGTAGCGCGAAACCTCGGGACACCGGAAACTCTACTCGACGAGATGGGTATCGCCGTTACCCGGCTGAACGCGATGCTTCTAGGGGCGGCGTTGGGTCTGCACGATCTGCACGTGCCTGAGACCCCAGTAGAAGCCGCGAGAATAGTCCGGCGGAACGGTGTGGCAGTCTGCGGTGGTACACATCCCGGCCACACAACCGACGCCGTAGCGGCCATGATCGCGGAACTGCTCGAGGGTCCACTCGTCATAGTTACCAATGTCGACGGGGTGTACGACAAGGACCCCAGTGAACCAGGCGCGCGCAAACTCCGGGAACTGAGGCCCGAAGAGCTGGAAGAACTGGCAGTCCGCGCTGAGCTTAAGGCGGGGGGAAGCTTCGTAGTGGACCCCCTCGCCGCCAAGATGATAAGCAGGGGTCAAATCGTCACGCACGTGGTTTCGTGGGAAGACTTCCGGTCCCGTGGGTTGGAAAACGTGGTTCGAGGCCGTCATAATGGGACGATAATCGAGGGGTGAAAGGGTTTGACGGAGCGCGTACCTCCCCACTCCCACTGTATCGTTTGTGGGGCCGCAATCCCGGAAGGGGAGCGATTTTGCAGCGAGAAGTGCCGGATGGAATACGAACGTAGGAGGAAGAAGGCGGCGACACTCCAGTGGATGCTGGCCGGAGCTCTCATAGCCCTAGGTGTGGTCCTGATGCTCCGGGGTGTATGAGCGGAGTGAGGGCAATCCGGCTCCGCGAACGCCGATCAACACGTCACCGGGTGTTGGGAGCTCGAGGACGGGACAGAACACATCGCTGCCACCCGCGATCGTCCCTTCGTACTCCACCCAAGTAAAGAACGCGTATCCCGGCTCCGGAGTTTCGTACTCGAACTTTTTGGGGATGGGTTTGTCGGTCCGGATTACCTCAAGTGGTTCGATGTCTTCTGGGAGACCCGGCCGATATCTCGGCGTCCTAGGTGGTCGGCGGATAGGGTTGGCCCCAATCCGCACTTCCTGTGGCACGATCGTCGGTTCATACCTCTCGAGAACGGCGTTGATGACGGGTACGAACTTCTCTTCTAGGAGTAGTGTGTCGATCATCTCACATGCTACCACATCGGCGTTCACATCCACATCCCGCGCGTCCCCTACTACTACCTCCCACTCCACGTCGTGCGGGACGTGTTTCCTGAGGTTCTTCTCGAGAAGTCGGGCTCGTTTGGGATTCTTTTCTACGGCGATCACGCGCTCGGCGCCGGCGTGGGCTGCAACCACCGATAAAGGTCCTGTGCCGGCTCCAAGGTCCGCGAAAGTGTCCTCTGCGACTTCCGCTACCATCGAGGTGAAGACGAAAACGCGCCTTACGTCACGGAGCAGGTCGAGCTGGTAGGAGTCTACCAACAGCTTGAACTCACCTACTGGAGTTCTTATGGTTTTAATCATTCGTCACTCACCACATCCTTAGCTTCTTCGGGTTTCTCTTCTTTCCCCTCTGATTCCCGCTCCTTGCGCGGTTTAAGCTTGATTACATAGTCTGCCGCATTTTGTAGTGCTGTACTAAATCCTGGATCTGCTCCTATTACAATGGTGACCTTACCCTGCTCCTTCGCCTTAGCTATAATTGGAAGAAAGTCAGTGTCACGCGTCATTAGTGCGATTGCGTCGACGTTATCACTGTAAATAAGTTCCATTGCCTCAACCGCTAAGTACACATCAACGTCTCCCGGAATCACTCTAGGAACAAAACCCTGATTGGCTACAGCTTCAATAAGTTTGTCCGAAGCGTATTGGTTCAGGAACGCTAATCCTACTCTAATATTACCCAATTCTTCAACTAATTCTCTAACCTCCTTCAAACTGACATCGAACTCTTTACGGAGCATATTCGGTCCGTCAATCAACATTGCAATGTCAAGATTGCCCCGCTTAGCTTTTCTCTTGATTACACCACTCATATAATCTTTGACCGTATCGAGCAACTCATCACCACCTCCAGTCGGTTAACGTGCTGGGCGCTCGGGTTCATAGACTCTCAACTTACACTCTCCACCGGGAGAGAAGTGGTAAGGGAACTCTTCCACGACGGCCGCGTCTACGACCCCCTGTCGCGTCAACACGGCTGTAAGGTGAGGGCACGACTGAGAGTAGAGCACTACAGGGCCCTTATGAGAAGCTAGGAACCTGCGCACCGAACCGTTGGATAGTACCATTCCCGTAGAGAGCAATACGGATTCACCGAACTTTATATTCCTCTCGACCCGGAGACGTGGATCCTCGTCTACGATCTGAAGGAGTATTCCGCGATCCCGTAGTTCTCGCGCTATGTGGGCGGAGTATCCCACCAGTATCACCTCATCGCCGAGCTTTTCGGCGGTGTCGGCGACGATCTTCGCTCGGAGGGTAACGGCTCTGCCGTAGTCCCTGGGCAAGCTGATCTCCTCCTCAGGCTCCACGTTCTCCGCGCTCGCCACCGCATCGAGGGCTGCGCTCCGGGCCTGAGGCTCCTGAAACCTGCGCCACACTTCCTTCAGCTTCAGTCCCAGTATCTCCCGGAGTCGGAGGCATTTCTCGGGGTGGAGTGACGCTCCTTCCAGCCCTCTTTCCGTTTTGATTAGCGTAACGATATCGTCGTGGACGCGGTCTCCGCCGGGTGGCCTCCTGTATCCCTCCAGGGCGAGTGCCGCCGCTACTCGGTCGTTCTTACCCTCCGCTATCAGCTCCCTTACTACCCTCGAATAGAGCTTCCAGCGCCTCTTCATCGCACTCCCCCGATCCGGACCTGCTTCCGACCTGTACCTCGACGCGACCGTAGTCCCGGAGGGCTCTCTTGACTGGACCCTCCGGATCCCCTTCACCTCGGACGTCCACTAGGATCACGTACTCCACGGCGCGGAAGGCCCCGACGATGTCGGATCCTCGGGTTGCTCGCACCGACAACACGTCGAAGCCGGCGCGCCTCAGGGCTTCGGATACTTCTTTCTCGAGCCTCCGCTCAGGAACTGGTTTGTGGGAAAGGAGGTGCACGTCGACCATCAGCTCGCTCAAGCCTGCTCGACCTCCAGTCCCATCCCCAGTAGCTCCTGTAGCACCTCCTCGACGTACCGCGCGTACCTGCCCCGCTGTCCCATGAACGGTCCGAAGTCCTTCTGGTCGATCCATACCTTCAGGTTCGGACCGGCTATGTCCACGTCCACGATACGTTCTCCTATCCACGGCACCGGGTGGATGTCCGCGATGAAGTCGACGAAGTCCAGTGTGAGGTGCGTCACGACGATCCTCATGTTCGTCTCCGCCTCTATCCTCTCGATACGCTCACCTCCCGTTCCTACGACGCGACCTACGTGGCCTTCCTTGGTAACGATCACCGCCTGCGGAACGTTCTCGGTCTTGATCTCGAGGTCTTCCGCGATCGGCTCCACGTAGAGCACCGTGAGCACGTCGGCGTCCGGTGCCTCGACTTGGACCACGTCCATGATCTCCCGCTCCACGTCGTTCATCTCCCTGTTACGGACGCGGATTTCCAGCTGTAGGTGCACGCCCCGCTCAGCACCGGGGCGTACGATGTCCCTCGTGCCCAGGTCCACGACTTCCGCCTTGGGTTCCTCTGCCAAGACCTCACGCATCACGGTGGCTCCGCACCGGTCGATGTCGACGTCCTTCTGAAGTACCGGGTCGCCGGTGATCAGCAGTCGGGAGTTGTGACCCATTCGCGCCAGCACCTCACCCGCGTTCTCGGGCAGCATGTTCTGGACTTCATCCAGCAGTATCACGGCGTCGTCGAACGTGCGTCCACGGACGAAGTGCGTATCCACGATCATGATCTTGCCCTCGTCCACTAACTGCTGGAGCTCGTCCCGCCCGGTGAACCGTGAGAGCACGTCCATGACCGGGGTAACCACCATCTCTTCGAACTTCTCGGGCAGGTCCGCGGAGCTCATCTCTTGCTTGGTGGCCACGTCGACGAGTGGACGGGTCACTATGAACCGGTCGTACTCACCTTCCATCACGGCCTGCACGCCGTACGCCGCACAGAACAGGGTCTTACCGGTGCCCGTGGGGCCGAACACGGCCACTATTTCATTCTCCTCGTTTAGCAGCGCTTCGACCAGTCGCTCCTGTCCTTCGGTCTGCGGCTCTACACCCATCAACTCCTTCATTCCTCTCCCCCCTTACCGCCCGAATCTTCTTTCACGCTTCTGGAATTCACGGATCGCGCGCAGCAAGTCAATCTTCCGAAACTCAGGCCAGTACACGTCCACAAAGTACAGCTCGGAGTACGCGGAGTACCAGAGCAGGAAGTTGCTGAGTCTTTCCTCACCACTGGTTCTTATGATCAGCTCCGGATCCGGGAGATCTCCCACGTATACGTACTTTCTGAACGTTCCTTCATCGATCTCATCGGGGTCGAGCCGGCCGACTTTCACGTCGTGCGCTATCTCGCGAACAGCGTCGATAATCTCCTGCCTCCCACCGTAGGCTACGGCGACGTTCAGGAACCTGTCCTTGTACTCCTTAGTGGCGCGTTCGGCCTTTTTGATAGCTCTGCGGACACGGGTCGGGAGCAGATGGAGCCTCCCGACGGCACGGACGGCGACCTTTCGTCGATGGATCCGCTCGCTCTCCGCGAGTGCCTTGAACCGCTCTTCCATGAGGTCGAAGAGCCGCTTGAGCTCCTCCTTCGGTCGGTTCAGGTTCTCGGTAGACAGCGCGTACACAGTAACAGCCTTAACACCTAAGTCGAGACACCACTCCAGCACGTCCTCGAGTTTGTCAGCTCCGTACCGATGACCTTCCCACGGTTCCAATCCCAGCTCTCGGGCGAACCTTCTGTTTCCGTCCATAATGATGCCTACATGCTCAGGGACTCTGCCTTCCTTCACCTTCTCCTCAAGTATCCTCTCGTACATCTTATATACCGGCTTAAGCGAGACGCGAACGGCCTGCCGCAGCACGCGGCGAGAGTTCACCCCGGTGACGCGTTTCAAAACTTCGGGTAACCTTCCTCACCCCCTCAAGGGGGATTCATGATGATCGGGATCTTGTCGGACACCCACGACAACCTGAAGGCCATCGAACGGCTTGCTAGCGAGCTGAACGAGGCGGACGTTGAGGTCGTACTCCATGCGGGTGACTACGTGGCTCCCTTCACCCTCCCGGTGCTCGCGAAGGTGGAGTGTGACGAGTTTATAGGGGTTTTTGGAAACAACGACGGCGAGCGTGACTATTTGCGCGAAAAGGCGGAGGAAGTGGGCTTCGAGCTGGTCGGCGAGATCTTCACGGGCGAGGTCTTGGGTCTCCGAGTGGCCATGATTCACGGCACCGAAGAGGCCGTAGTCGAGGCCCTCGCCCGCTGTGGCGAGTACGATCTGGTGGTTTACGGCCACACCCACGAACCGGAGGAGCGCGTGGTCGGAGACACGCTCGTGGTTAATCCCGGAGAGGTATGTGGGTACGTCACCGGGCGCCGAACGGCCGCGCTGCTCGACCCCGATGAGAAGAAGGTAGAGTTCGTCGAGTTTTGACCCGACATGCCCGATGAAGATCACGGCCTTCGCCTGAGACGTGACGAGATCCACCCGAGCTGAGGGGACACTCCCATCCTCCGAAAGACGGAGCTCGATGACCCGCGACTCGCGCACGTACTCCGTGAGCGCGTAGCCGACTATCCCTCACTGCTGGCCGCCCTCCGAACTCCGGTTCGGCGCTACACGCTCCGGGTTAACACTCTGAAAGCGGACCTGGAGGATGTCGTCGAATGTCTCGCCTCGGATTTTCCCGATCGGGAGGTTAGAGAGTCTCCTTACTCCGAGTACGCGGTCGAGATCGAGGTGAAAGGACCGTACCCCGTGGAGGGGAACCACCACGTCGTAGTCGCCGACAAGTTCGCGGCCGAGAGCGTCTACGTGGGGGCGGATCTCTACGCTCCCGGGGTGGTGCAAGCGGACCCCGACATCCGTAGAGGCGACCGCGTGACCGTAGTCTCGGAACGCGGGCACCCGGTCGCATCCGGTGAGGCGGCGCTCCAGGGGCGTGAGATGGAAAAGCGGGACCGAGGTACTGCCGTCCGCGTGGATCGCCCCACCTTTAGTGCCCCAAAAGTCCGTGAGACCGAAGCGTACCGGCGAGGTTGGGTGTACTCCCAGGGTCTGCCCTCCATCTTGGCCGTAGAGGCCCTGTCTCCGGAGCCCGGCGAAACCGTGGTCGACCTCTGTGCGGCTCCGGGTGGGAAGTGTTCCCACGTGGCTCAGATCACCGGTCCGGAGTCCAAGATAGTAGCTATCGACCGCTCCGCACCACGACTCGAACGGATGGAGGCTCGACTACGTCGCCTGGGTATCGACTGGGTCGAGACCGTGCACGGGGACGCCAGGAAGGTCGTCAGGAGGCTGCGGGGAACGGCAGACGTTGTCCTCGTTGACCCGCCTTGCACCGCCTTAGGTGTCAGGCCGAAACTCTGGGTCGAGGCGACTTACGAGGAGGCGCTCGGGCTACCGTCTTACCAGTATTCGTTGCTCAGAGCCGGATACGAAGTCCTTAAGGAGGGCGGAAGACTCCTATACTCCACGTGCACTCTCACGCCCACCGAAAACGAACTCGTGGTCGAACGTGCGATACGGGAGCTAAACCTTGAGCCCGAGACGCCGGTGCTTCGACCCGCCAGACGCTCAGGTCCGGGCGTTGTCTTCCTCCCCCATCGTGCGGATGTCCCTGGATTCTTCTACGCAGTACTCGTTAAGGAAGGATGAGGGAGTAGACGTCGTGTCCGACGGCGTCGTGAAACGACGGGCAATACCGGCGATGGCGGCGGGTGTAGCCGTTGTCCTCATCATGATTTGGTCGTTCGATCCTCGTAAGGTCCTCACCGTAATCGCGAGAACGGAGCCGCGGCTGTTCGCGCTCGCCGTCTGTATCCAACTGGTTGACTTACTACTGTGGGCGCTGCGATGGCACCTGGTGTTGGTACGAGGCGGGGTAAAGGCACCGTTCCGCCTGGTCTTCGCGGTCAATAACGTCTCGATGCTCGTGAACAACATCACCCCGAGCGCCAGGAGCGGCGGTGAGCCACTCCGTGTGTACCTACTGGCTCGTATGACCAGGTACCGGGCGCGTGATATCGCCTCCTCCGTCGTTATCGATAGGGTTCTCGACTACTTTCCCCTGACGTTACTACTACTGTTGAGCGCCTTCCTGATCGCGGGAAGTGGAGGAAGAGGCGGGATTCTCGTCATCCTACTCGGTGGCGTGTCTTTTCTTACAGCCGCTTTGATACTGTCGCTTTGGTTCTTAGCGAGTGAGCGATACGTGCACAGGGTCGCTCGAGGGGTTCTCCGGCTCCTGTCCCGTGTATCTCGTCGCGTACGCGCACGCCGCCTGTGGGAGGAGCTTGATGAGTGGGTGGAAAGGTTCGTGAAGCAGCTTCGAGAGCTCCTCCAGGATCGTCTCACGCTGATTCAGGGCACCCTGTTATCGGCTGCAGTGTGGGGGTGCGAGATCCTCAGGACATACGTCGTGTTTTTATCGTTGGGACGCGAGGTGCCCCTACCCGTTATCGTGGTGTCGTTTACGGTCTCGATGTTCGCGGGTGTTCTCCCGTTACTTCCCGGTGGACTCGGACTGGTGGAGATATCCACTGCATCGGTTTACAGGCTGTGGGGGATCGACCCGGGAACCAGCGCTGCGGTTGCACTATTAGACCGGCTGATCTCGTACTGGATGGTGAACGCGATCGGTGTGATCAGTCTTTTACGCATCTCACGGCGAGAAAGATAAGGAGGTGTGATGTCCTTGCCATACGAGCTCGGGAAAGTCGAGACGATTATAAAGCCGGATGACGGTGGGGTGATCTCCGCCGATATAAAAGTGTTGGCTACAGTGAGCTTGCACCGCGGCCCTACGATCATCGCCGAAGTCGATCCCAGGATAGCCGGAGAGATCGAGGAAGACGACCACGTCATCGTCGACTTACCCTTGATACCTTCTCCGAATGAGTCCAGACCACAACCCAGGATAGTGAAGATTATTAAGGATGAGAAGCTCGTGAACCGCGTGAAGGCGGAAATCGAGAAGGAACCCGAGACCATGGTTCCACCCGTGATTCCCGGGCAGCCGGCCACACCTCCACCCGAGGACATGTTCGGCTGATAGCCGCCTGGGGAGGCAGATGATTGATTTTTAAAAAGAGAAAAGGTGGTAAGCGTGAACGGCCCGAGATAGATCTCAAGCTTAAACCTCCGGAGGAAGGTGAGGGAGCTCCGAAGCTCAAGCTCCCCAAGCCGGAGGGGAGGCCCGGCGAGTCGAAAGGCGCAGAGGCCGTCCCCAAATTAAAGCTTAAACCCCCGAAACCTAGTGAAAAACCTCCTAGTGGAGAAGAGGAGGAAAAGAAGAAAGAAGAGCGCCCACCGGCTGAAATTAAGCCTCCTAAGCCACCGGAAGAGCGTACCGCTCCCTCGAATTTGGAAGCTGAACTAGAGCGGCTGAAAGCCGAGAATAAAAAGCTTAGAGAAGAATTAGACGAATGGCGCAACAAAGCCAAGAGTGCGATGGGAGAGAGGGATAGACTAAGGTCCGAAATTAAAAGACTTAAGGAAGAACTTGAGAAGCAAGAGAAGGAACTTGATAAGTACATCAAAATTTCGAAGCAACTGAAAGAAAAGTTAGAAAAAGCTAAAAGAGAATCGGAGGAACTTAAAGAAAAAGCGGAAGAGTACCGTGAACGGTACGAAAAGATTGCTGGGAAATACAATGAGCTTAAGTCGAAGCTGGAGGATCTCTCGGACCAAAATCGTCGTCTCGCAGAGAATCTAAAGAAACTCAAAGAGAAGTATAATGAAATTAAGGAGGAGAGAGATAGGCTAAAGGAAGAAACGAAAGAAGTGGGGAAACTCAAGGACCAGTTAGCTAAGCTTCAAAGTAAACTTAAGGAGGTTAAAAGCGAAAGAGACGACCTCGCCAACGAAGTCGAAGCCCTGAGGAATGAGAACGAAAAACTTAGGAAGAAAATAGACAAACTGAAGTCTGAGCTGAGTAATCTCCAGAAGAAGCTCAAAGATAGGGAGAAGAAATTGGAAAAGGCTCGCCAGCATATCGGGAAGCTCAGGGAGGAAATTAAGAGAAGGGATGAGGAGATTAGGAAGCTTAGGAAGGCACAAAGTAAGTTGAAGGATGAAATTAAAAGGTATGAGGAAGGGAAGCGACTTCTGGTTCCACCCGAGACTGAAATGGCGATAGCAAAGGTGAAGGGTAGTATTGTAATAGGAAAGAATTCAATGGTTAAGGCACTCCAAGAGGATGAGCCCATAGTAGTTAAGGAGGAAATTAATGTCAAAGATAATTCGCGAATTTACGGGACGATTGTGGCTAAAAACATCTCAATTGGGAGTAATGTAAAGATTTACGGGAATGTAATTTGTGAAAACAAGTTGGAAATCGGAGAAGGCTCTACGGTAAAAGGCCATGTAATTTCTATTAATTCACTGAAGACGAGTGCGGATGTGATAATAGAAGGGAGTATGGTCAGCGGAGACGACATCTCGCTCGCTAACAACGTGGAGGTCAAGGAGGTTCTGATCACGCCAGGGTCGGTCAAGGCCAGTCAAGGCCTCAGCGTTGCGGCGGTGCTGTGTAATGACTTCGAATCAGCCGGTTCCATAGAGGCGGATTATATTCTAGCGGATGAGAGGGTCAAGCTGGGTGACGACAGCTTCGTCAAGACGGTGATCGTTCGAGAGGGACCGGTGGAGCAAGGAGTGAACTCATGCGTCTACTACGGCTCGTTGTCCATCAAGGGTCGGAACCCGAAGCTCTACATAAACACCGAACCGTTCGACGATCCCGTCGCTAACAGGGTATTCCGCAAGACGATTTCCAACGTGGAGCGCCTCGGGCCGTTTCATCTAGCGAAGTCGGAGAAAGACGCTAAGTTCGTGTTGAACAGGGTCACCAAGATGGACATCGCGGAGATCGTGAAGGAACTGCGAGAATCTCTGAAGGTCTAACCCAGTAGCCCTCGCTCATGTCCCACGTACCAGTGTAGCGACGACCCTCGGACCGTGCGAACGAACCCTTCCCCTCTCACCTCCCATTTATCGTTGGCTTTCCGAACTTCGCACAGAACCCTCTCCGTGGGTTCAGGACGGACTGTGATTCTATTGTCTTCAGGCAGGTAACAGACGTAGTACTTCTCACCTTGCCCTGACCATATTTCGCCACCGTTCAGTTCCAGTTTGAGTCGCTTGCCAACCACTAGAGTGTAAACGTCGAGACGGTCTACAATGCTGTTGCCGACAACTAGACTACGCTCAGGAACGCGCGAGTCGCTGATGTGAGCTCCCGCACCTACTACGGACCATCTCCCGATTTCACAGCGCGAGAGGCGTGCATTCATGCCCACGAAACACCGCTCCTCGATTTTACACCCATGGATCTCTGCTCCATCTCCGACGAAAGTCACCGGGCCGAGTTCCGAGCGTTCGATTTCACAGTGTGAGGACACGGAAACCCGTTTGTGTAACACTGAGCGACGGATCGAAGAGAAGTTCGAGATCATGGCGCCTCCGTGGACTGTGACGTGCTCCAGCTCCACGAACGCCGCCACTCGGGCGTTGCCGCGTATTCTGGATTCCCTCACGGACACGAGGTGAGGGTGTTTGAAGGCGGGGCACAACCAGGCTTCCGAAGAGTCTCGTACCTTGAACCACCGGTTAGTGGGTGACCTCTTCGGGTCGACTACGACGGTTAGATCTAGGTAGAAAGGCTTTCCGACGCGTTCCTCCAGGAGTTCACGGGCCCGCTTGCCGATCTCTCGGATGGTGCTGCCCTCGCGACCGATGAGGGTAGCCTTCAGCGATTCCTTATGGACCACGAGTTCTGCTCGGGCGTAGACGAGTTCAGGACGTCCGCGGCCGGGCCGGATCTCCTTTACCTCGATTCCCACTTCCCGTGGGAGTGATCCGTGGAGTACTTCGCGTAAGGCCGAGCGCAGGGCTCTCTCGACGGTGCGTTCACTCGGTAGGTGCGATGTAGTACTCGTAGTTCGGTCGTCTCTGGGTTCGGATTGCGGGCTGCTCACAGACGTACACCACCAGACAGTCCTGAGGTGCCTCGACGTACCGAACGTTCCCACTGCGAGTCGTCACGGCGGCCAGTGGATCACCTTTCCTGAGCCGATCTCCTACGTCGGCTATCGGTGTGACTACGTAACCTTCAACCGGTATCTGGTACACCCGGTCCCCGGGCTTCAAGAAGACGAGTGATCGCCGATCTACCGGTTCTATGACGACGTGTCGGGTGACCTTGGCCTCCGGTACGTCGAAGACTGACCTGGCCTCCTCGTACACCACCTGTTCGTAGAATATCGGCTCGTCTAACTCTTCGGCGATCTTCTCCGCTAGCTCACGCGAGCGTACGATCACCTCGAACTCGGGGTCCGTGAGCAAGATCTTGCCGCTCTCTGGAACTTCGTCGGTCTCCACGTATATCCTGGGAAGTGCCAACTTCAGAACTCCCTCTCTACAACGAAATCCGCCAACTTTTCTAGGAACTCCCGATGCTCGTTCTCGGGGAGCTCGCGCAGCGCAGCCTTAGCGCGATCGGCGTACTCTCGGGCCCGCTTTTTAGCGTAATCTATCGCACCGAGATCTTCGAGTATCTGAATAACCTCGCGAACGTCCTCGCGTGAAGCATCCTCGTTCCCGAGGACCGAAAGTATGCGCTCCCGCTGCTCCTCATCGGCGAGCTCCAGGCCCTTGATCACGATCAGCGTCTTCTTCCCCTCGACGATGTCGCTGCCCACGGGCTTACCGAGTTCGGACTCGTCTCCGACAAGGTCGAGGACGTCGTCCTGTATCTGGAACGCGATCCCCAAGTTCTCGCCGTACTCCCGAAGCGCTTCCAGTTGCTCGCGGTTCGCCCCGGCTTTAAGCCCGCCTACGACGCACGATGTCCGTATGAGCGCTGCCGTTTTCTTCCGGATCATTTCGAGGAACTCATCCTCGGTGACTTCAGTCCTGTTCTCGAACCCGATGTCCATGGCTTGGCCCTCACAGATCTCCGTGCAGGCGCGGGCGAGTTCTTTCACTGCCTCTACGTCTCCGCCTTCCGCCGCCACTTCGAAGGCTTTGGAGAACAGGGTGTCTCCCGCCAGTATGGCTACCGGTACTCCCCACTTCACGTGTACCGCCGGGACTCCGCGTCGTTCGTCGTCTTCGTCCATGATGTCGTCGTGAATTAGAGTGAACGTATGAATCAGCTCGACCGCGACCGCTTCAGGGAGTACGTCCTCTTCCGATCCACCTAACATGAGACACGATTTGATGGCGAGGAGGGGTCGGATTCGCTTACCTCCCGCTTCGATTAGGTGCCAACACGCATCGTAGAGGTCCTCTGGGCCTCCTCTGGGTAGTACCTCCTCAATCTTGGCGTCGACGAGCTCGCGTGCACGGTTCAGCTCTTTCAGTATCTCACTCCGCATGGAATCGTCCCCTTATAACGGCAGACTTAGCTTCGTGCCGTCGAACATTATGAATACGTCTCGGTTCACCTCGTAACCCTCCTGAGTGGCCAGTTCGGCGTACGCGGCCAGCATATCCGGGTCACCGTGTGCCGGGACGATGAACTCCGGCTGGAGCATTCTGAGCATTAGGCGATGGTCTTCACGACCCGCGTGCCCTGACACGTGCACGTCCTTGAACATTTTCACACCCTTCAGCCGGAGCTTGGTGTCCAACACGTAGCGGTTGGCTCGATTTATAGGGGACGGAATTGTGGACGACGAGAACACTACGCTATCTTCTTCGGTCAGTCGGTACGGGAGCTCGCCGTCAACGATCCGCGGTAACACGGCGCCCGGCTCTCCCTGGTGTCCCGTGACGATCAGTAGGTAATCCTCCTTCTCCTTGTTCGCCCGTTCGAGTCCCCGCCGAATAGTCTCGGGGCGATCGTAAATCCTGGCACCCGCGGGGAGGTTCAGGAGACCGAGCTCTTCGGCGATCCTCCCGTATTTGCCCATGGATCTTCCGGCGAGGATCACTTTCCTGCCTAATCTGTCCGCAGTGTCTGCGATCGCCTGTATCCGTTCTATGTGTGACGAGAACGTTGTAACGATAATCCCCTCACTTTCCTCGTCGGCGAATCTGAGCACGTCGTTTACCATTTCCCTAGCTACAGATTCGGAAGGTGTCTTAATTTCTTCAGCGACCCTCAAACTCTCAGTAATGAGCAGTAACACACCTTCTTTGCCCAGCTGTTTGAGCCTTTTATAATCCGGTTTGTATCCTATTATTTGATTATCATCGAACTTAAAATCGCACGCATATACTATTGCTCCGTAGGGAGTATGCAACACTGGTAGGACACAGCACGGTATGCTGTGGCTTATAGGGATAAATTCAAGTCGGAGTTTCGAGGAGATCTGCACTTCGTCTCCAGGCTCGACTGTGTACAAGTTAATCATGATATCTTCGGCTTCATCTGCGTACCTTATCTCATTCCTGAGGTCGGCTTTCACGAGTTCTATTGTGAACTCAGTTCCGAATACCGGGCACTTGTACTTAAAGAGCAGCTTAGGTACCGCTCCGATGTGGTCTAAGTGAGCGTGGGACAGGACCGCGGCGACCGTCTTGGAACGATGGGGGCGTAAGATAGGGTCGTTCGGTATCGCTTTCACTCTACGGAGTTCCCTGGCTGAGGCTTTCTGAAAATCTTTTTCGAAAACTAGTGATTTGTCCAGGGACATACCACAGTCGAAGATCACTATCTCCTCGTCCACGCGGACCGCGGTCATGTTTCGTCCACCGGCCTCGCCGTATCCCCCTACTGCGAACACCTCGACGGTCAACGGTTCCACCCCGTTCGGCGATCACCGGTGCAGACGAGATCGAGTGGGACTCCCCGGCACTCCAACCACTCACGCAGCTTCCCGTACACTACTATGGGGACGCTGCTCATTTCCTCCACGGACGAACACCCCGCCATCAACATCGCGATCTTGACCTCGCGAGCGATCGACTTCAGGAAGCGGACGCAGCCTCTGACGCCCTCGGCCAGCACTTTACGGAGCACTGGTAAGGCCATTCCGGCGCAGTCCGCACCTAGAGCCAGAACCTTCGCGACGTCCATTCCCGTGCGCACGCCTCCGGTTCCAATTATCGCGAGATCGTTACCGACGACGCTTCTGACTTCGAGTATTGAAGCCGCTGTGGGGACTCCCCAATCGGAGAACGCGTAGCCGAGTGGTATCTCACCGTGGGCCTTCGACCGGACGGCTTCGACCACCGCCCAGTTGGTTCCACCGGCTCCACCGACGTCGATACCGTCCACGATATCCCGGACCAACTTGGCGTCTTCGGCTGACACGCCGGCTCCGGTCTCCTTCAAGACCACCGGCACGTCCACCGTTTCGCAGACTTCGGCGAGTACGTCCACGAACCCGGCGGCGTCCGCCTCACCTTCCAACTGAACCGCTTCCTGCAGCACGTTCACGTGAACGGCCAGCGCGTCTGCGTCCACCATATCGACGACTTCGAGCGCGAGGTCTGGGCCGTTCTCGCGCAGCTGCGGGAGCCCGATGTTGGCCAGCACCAGGCCGTCGGGGTACTCCTCCCGTACCACCTCGAACGTCCACCGCACCTCCGGATCCTTCACGCCGGCTCGCTGGCTTCCGACCCCTATACCTATCTCAAGCTCGCGGGCTACTCGGGCGAGCTTCCGGTTGATCTCGCCGGTTTTAGGATGGCCTCCCGTCATTCCGGCGATTATCAGCGGGAAGGAGAGCCGCTTCCCGAAGAGTTCGATTTCCATGTCCACGTCGTCGAAGTCGAGCTCCGGGAGCGCCCGATGTACTATCTTCACGCAGTCGAACAGCGGGCTTTCCTCCGATTCGACGTCCTCCCAAATACACGCTAGCACGTGTTCCCACTTCCGTTCTCTCATCCCTTCAGCGCGTGATCCTCGTACCAACGTGCTCACCCCGAAGGAATCGGTCGACGTTTTCCGGATCCCGAGCATCGAACATGTACACTTCCGCGCCGCGCTCCGCTATGCGTGCGGCCCTTCGCAGTTTCTCCGCGATGCCCCCCGTCACATCTACGCCGGCAGAACCCTCCAGCTGCCGTGCCAAGTCTCGCGCTTCATCCGGAGAGAGCTCCCTTAAGGGCTCCCCCTCCTCCGGTGTTCTCGGGTAAACTCCGTCGACGCTCATCCCGAAACCGACCCGGTCCGGGCCCAGCCAGGAGACCCGCTCGGCGATTTCGTCGCCCGACATGATCCTAAACCCGTCCCCGTCGTGGTCCGGGACGACGTCACCGTAGAGTAGGGGAACGCAACCACGTTCCAACAGGTCCACTAACACGTTGAGCGAGTACAGTACCGTCGCGGGTGTCACCGGGTACACGCGCACTCCCGAGTCCACTGCCACCTTCTCGACGATAGAAAGTAGCTCGTGCATCGCCCGTCGAACCTCCGAAACACCCTTTTGCAGGTCGCTTACTCTCGACGCCGCGTAGTGCCCGAACGACCCGCCGCCGTGGATGAGTACTAAATCTCCCCTCCAGTCTGAGATGACTTTCATAAGTCTTCGAATACGGTCTTCCCTGGCCGTTTTCGGTTTCGATTTGTCGGTGATCACACTCCCTCCGAGCTTCAGAACCGTGAACACAGGAGCCCTCGACGGGACCTCGACCCGCCCGTAAAACGGCCTTCGGGGGCGATGAGGACACCCGAGGCCTCGGGGAACGATGACCGGAGCGGTGGGCGGCCGAGCTTGTAGGGGGTAGTTCCATGAAGCCGGTGACCTTGATTAGGCCCTCAGGTGAGGTGACGGCTAAGAGCGCGCCCGTCCGAAAGACGTTACTGGGTGAACTGGCGCGGCGGTTAGAGCGGAGGCTCGGCGAGGTGGTCCGGGTACGCGGGCCGAGGCTAATAGTCCCGGGCCACCATCCGAACGCCGCTTCGGAGTTCGGTGTCGAAGGTGCGCTACCGGGATACAAGGTGAGACCGAAACCGGCCACAATACTCAAAGCCACGCGACGCGCGTTGCGGGAGTGCCCAGAGGAGATCAGGGTGGACGTCCGGTCACACCACGACGGCGTTTCGGGACATGCGCTGTTCGAGTCCGTGAGGGAGATCGTCGAGTCTACCGGCCGTAAGACTAGCAAGCGTGGGTCCCGACTGCTGGTGGAGGTCTATCCCGACGTCGCTTACGTCTGCGGACCCGAGAAAGCCGGTCCCGGTGGTCTTCCTGTGGGCACGCAGGGGCGTGCGCTGTGCTTACTTTCTGGAGGCTTCGACAGTCCCGTGGCCACGTGGATGGTTATGCGTAGAGGACTCGAGTGCAAAGGGTTGCACTTTTTAGTCACGGAGTCGGAGCTTGAAGCGGCCCGTGAGAACGAGCGAGTCCTCCGACGCTGGTGCCCGGACTTCGATCTCCTAGTGGACGAGTCGCACCGTGAGTTCCTGGAGACCGCCGAGGAGCGACTGACCGGACGACTCAAACGATACCTGTGCGTTGTTTGCAAGATGAGGATGCTCGAGCGTGCCTCTCAATGGGCCGATCGGCTCGGGTGTGATTGTATTGTCACCGGTGACTCATTGGGTCAAGTGGCGAGTCAAACCGTATGGAACCTCAAGCTGGAGGAGTCTCAAGTGAATGGTATCGTACTACGTCCGTTGGTCGGTCTGAACAAACCCGAGATAGTCCGATACGGACGTAGGATAGGGGTCCCTGAACGCGATCCGGGACGATGTCCGTTCGTTCCGGAGAGACTTATCGTTAAACCCAGGAAACGGGAGGCGTTGCGCGCGTATCGGGAGGTGATTAAGGGATGATCATTAACTCCGTCGGTAGAAAGGTGCTCTAACGTCTGAGAATTTGAGGGGTGGTGTCCATAGGCTTTGAGAGAAGAAGTCGCGTCCAGCCCTCAAGGGCTCGGACTCGAGATATTGGCTAAACACAAAGTGTCTGACTTCGTTCGTCACGGTGCCATTGCGGTGAAACCCGATGAACCGCTATGGAACGCGTTGAAGGCTATGGTCACTCACGGCATTCACGGTGCGGCGGTGATGGAGGACTCCAAAATAGTCGGAGCGTTCGAGGAGGATGATTTGCTCCGTGCCCTCCGTGCGCTCGAGGAGGACGCTCTCGCGGCCGAAGTTAAGCGGTTCATGAAACCGGCCGTGGTGGTGAAGTCGAGCGATACTTTCCAAAACGCCATGGTTGAAATGCTGAAAGGCAACACGACCCGGGCATTCGTACGTTCTTCCGGTCTCCTAAGGAGCGGCGTGTACGGTGTGATCTCCGCTTCTGATATTGTACGAGTACTTACGGGGGATTACAGGGGGTTCAGGGCTCCCGGCAACACGGATCGACCGGTTTCGCCTCCGAAAGTCGGTGACATATTCTGGCCCGGAAGTGTAGCCATCAAGCAAGTGATTCGGAACTCTCCTTTGACCCTGGACGCTTCCAGCTCCGTTGCCGATGTCGCGAGGTGTATAAGCGAGAAGGGTCGACACTACGCGGTCCTCCTGGAGGGGGAGTCCCCGATCGGCCGCGCCGGTGACAAGGACGTGATGGGTGCCGCTCTCGACGCGATTCTAAACCGAAGAGATTTACACGACCTCACGGCCAGAAATTATCTGCAAGAAATGGTGGTGGTGCCTCCCGAGACGCCTCTACATGAGGCTCTTTGGGAAGTTATCGACAAAATGTCAGATAGAATATACGTGATGGATGGCAGGAAGTTAACCGGGGTCGTGCCATTAATAGATGCCGTCTACACACTGGCGAAAGTAGCTAGTGATTGACTTCTGACAAGGTATACAATCGCTCTGGCGATCATCGGGGGTGGGGCTTTTGGTCGACCTGGACTGCTGCGTAGTGTGTGGTGACAGTCCGGAAAGTATCGTCGATGAAGTCGTCGAAAGGCTTGGTGACCGTGCCGATTTCGGAATCGTGTTTTTTCACGATATAGATCCCGAGGACGTAGTCTCCGAGCTCAGTTATGGAGTTGAGCGTTTCGTCGGCTGTGTGGCTGGAGAGGGTCACTATCCGGGGTCGGTTAAGGGGCATAAGATCAGCTTACTGGCGTTGAAGACGGAATGGATGGCCAAGTTCGGTACCGGCGGATCGGCGCGTCAAGATCCTGGCGAGGCTTCTCGTGGTGCACTGGAGGAGGCTTTCGAGGACCTGGATTTCGATCCCTACGACGTCTCCTACTCAGCGCTCAATCTTAAAGATCCAAAACGTATCGTCATGTACAGGCCGGTTATCGGCATAACGTTCATTGAGGGGGCCACGTTTCACAACCTCGGTGGTACGGGTCTCGAAGTGCTCTCCGGCTTCAGATTCGGGAGTGGTCCTGCGGCCGAAAGTATCCGCACCTTCGGAGCGCTGTCCAGCGATCCTGAGTTGGAGAGTGCTCCGGTGGTGTGCGATAAAGGGGTGTTCGAAAGCGGTGCTGTTTACGCTACTATTTCCACGTTCTTGAAGGTCAGTTGGTCGTTCGCATCCTCACTGAAACCCGTGACGAAGCTCGGAACGGTAACGAAAAGTAGGGAGAACGTGATCGTTGAGATCGACGGGCGTCCCGCCGGCGAGGTTTACATCGAGAAACTCGAAGAGGTGACCGACTACGTCAAGGCATGCCCGAACGAGTACGTCTACAAGGAGCTTCCACCGCTCGGTGTGGTTCGTGTGTTCCCCTCCGTCGGACACAGGATCATCCCACGCACCCCGCTAGAGGTTACCGACGACTACATCCGAACGGCGGGTTACGTCGTGGAGGGCGAGCAGCTGCTGCTTCTCGGCTTCGATGATAGGCCGAACGCTCCCGTTAGGGCCTACCAGGGATCCTTGAGCTCAGGTGAGGAGCCGCTAGCATCCATTCTGGTCACGTTCGCGGGACGCAAGCCGCTCAAGGAGGAGATCCCCGACAAGCATTGCGTGGGGATGTACTCCTTCGGAGAGATCATCCCGATTACCGGGTATAACGAGTTTCACAACCACGTATCCGCGTGCCTGACGATCTTCAGAGAGCCGGTGTTCGACTGATCGGTCGACAAAGGTGATAACTCGCCGGTCACGGGGGCGGCCCGGGGCGTCCGCTTGAGAGACGTTATCCGGGGAAGGGCCTGGGTCTTCGGGGACGATATCGACACCGACCAGATCATCCCGGGTCGATACCTCACTACCCAGGACCCCGAGGAGCTGGCCAAGCACGTGATGGAAGGGGCCGATCCGGAGTTCCCCGAGAAGGTCCGCGAGGGCGACGTGATCGTGGCCGGGAAGAACTTCGGCTGCGGTTCCTCCCGTGAGCACGCGCCGATCGCGCTCAAAGCTGCCGGAATCGCCTGCGTGGTCACGAGGTCCTTCGCCCGTATCTTCTACCGGAACGCGATCAACCTGGGGTTACCCCTAGTGGTTTGCCCCGGCGTGGACGACGCGTTCGAGGATGGCCAGGGGATCGAGGTGAATCTCCGAGAGGGGTATGTCAGGAACCTCGACACCGGTGAGGAGCTGGAGGCGAAACCACTCCCGGACTTCATGATGAGGATACTCGAGGCCGGCGGCCTGGTGGAATTGATCAAGCGGGAAGGGCCACGGGCTTTCGAGGGGTGACCTCCGTGGCGTACAAGATCGCTGTGATCCCGGGAGACGGCATCGGACCGGAAGTCATCGAGGCAGCCCTCCACGTGATCGAGCCGCTGATCGACGCGGAGTTCGTCGAGGGTGAGGCCGGCGACGAATGCGCTGAGAAGCACGGCGATCCGCTGCCGGAGGATACCTTGGAGCTATGCCACGAAGCCGATGCGATCCTATTCGGGGCCGCGGGTGAGACGGCGGCCGACGTGATCGTCCGGCTGAGACAGGAGCTCGACCTGTACGCGAACATCAGACCGGTACGTGGGTTTCCGGGACTCCGTGAGCTCACCGGTGAGCCGTACGTGCGGGACGACGTGGACTTCGTGATAGTGCGCGAGAATACCGAGGGGCTGTACTCAGGGATCGAGGGGAGATTCCGAGACACCGCGTACACCTTGAGGATCATCACAGAAGAAGGGACGCGGCGTATCGCCGAAGTAGCTTGCGATTTAGCGGAGGAGCGCGGTTCGAATACCGTTACGTGTGTGCACAAGGCGAACGTCATGCGTGAGACGTGTGGGCTCTTCCGCGAAGTGTGCAAGGAGGTGGTCGAATCCCGTGGACTGGAGTTCGAGGAGTACTACGTGGACGCTGCGGCTATGTTCATGATTACCGAGCCGGAGCGCTTCGACGTCGTCGTGACACCGAACATGTTCGGCGACATACTATCTGACGAGGCGGCAGCACTCGTTGGTGGGCTGGGGTTGGCGCCCAGCGGGAACGTCGGCGACCGCCATGGGCTGTTCGAACCGGTGCACGGATCGGCGCCGGACATCGCGGGTAAAGGAATCGCGAACCCGTTCGCGACGATCCTTTCCGCGGTCATGATGCTAGAGTGGTTGGGTGAGGACGAAGCCGCGGAAGCCGTAAGAGAGGCCGTGGGTGAGGCGATCCGAGAAGGTGTCGTCACGCCGGATCTAGGAGGTGATAAAAAGACGATGGAGGTGGCGGAGTTCGTCAGGGAAGCTGCCCTCAACCGGGTCCAGTAGTGGGTCCAGTGGTGGACGATCCAGTAGTGGATTCTTCCTTCCCCGCACCCTGCTCCTCTCCGGATCGGCCTCCCACGTCCTTAACTTTCGTCTTGGCGGCGATCTCCGACGGCGACAGTGGGTGAGGTTTACGGTTCTTGAGCTCCGGCGGTAGTACCACCTTAGACATCTTCTCCTGTTCCTCGATCTCCTGTTTGATAGGCGAGATACTGACGAACCCCGCGGCCATACCGATGACGAACCCTAGAATCGCGGAAGCCTTCAGGACGGTTTCGGTCTTCAAGTCCGTCAACCCCGGAGGGAAATGTCATGATGTCGATCAAAATGACGATCGGAGCCACCGGAGCCGCTGAGGCGGCTTCGCACGGGGACGTGATCGTGGTAGTGGACGTCGTGAACACTTCCTCTGCGGCTGAGGTCGCCTTACGCGAAGGGGCTGTCGCCGTAGTAGGGGCGGCTCCCGATAGTGCTTATCGGGTCCTCTCGGGTGAGCACGCGGCTAAATACCCGTTCGCGGAGACACCCGAAGGCGTTGACCCGGTAGAGCGAGGCCGGGAAGCTGGTAAGATAGCCGTGGAAGAGGGCTGCGATGTAGTACTCGTGGTAGACGGCGGCGAAGATAACGCGAGTTTGGCTAGGAAAGGCGTTGAGGACGTCGGGGCGGAAATCCGGGAGGTCGTACCTAACGCGGGCCCTAGGATTAAGGACGTGGTGGATCCGGCGGGTAAGGTCTTCTTGTTCGCCACGGCTACGGGCGGAACGCTCTACGATGTCGCTAAGACTCACGGGGCTCCGGCGGTAACGTTCGGAACCGTCGTGCGTCGCTCTTTCACCAGGGCGTGTGTGGAGAGAGCACTGAGGTTAGCCGGCAGGTATGGGGCGGGCGTCACGATAGTGGTTTCATCGATCTTCGCCCCGGAAGACTTAGACGCCGGCGCGAGGATTTTCGAGGAGGCCTGTAAGGTCATCACGGAAAGCGTCTGTGAAGAACGGTTCGAGGACGTCGTTTCGAGACTGTAGGGGAGGCTTCGGTTGGGACGGTACGTGGATAGGTACCCGGACGAGAACGGGTATTTCGGTGAGTACGGAGGGCGTTTCGTGCCGGAGACGCTCATGCCCGCGCTGGAGGAACTAGAGGATGCGTTCAAAGAAGCACGTGAAGACCCAGAGTTCTGGGAAGAACTCGAAGAACTGTGGCGGAAGTACGCCGGGCGCCCGACTCCACTGTACTACGCACGGAACCTGTCGCGGAAACTCGGCGTCAAGGTGTACCTCAAGCGCGAGGACTTGGTCCACGGCGGGGCACACAAGCTGAACAACACACTCGGTCAGGCCCTGCTCGCCGATCGTATGGGTAAAGATCGCATCATCGCGGAGACCGGTGCCGGACAACACGGACTCGCCACCGCCATGGCCGGGGCCGCACTGGGCAAGAAAGTCGAGATCTACATGGGGGCCATCGACGTAGAGCGCCAGAAACACAACGTCTTCAGGATGGAGCTGATGGGGGCCAAAGTCCACCCCGTGAAAGCCGGAACGCAGACGCTCAAGGACGCGATCAACGAGGCGCTGCGCGACTGGATAACGAACCTCGAGACTACTCATTACCTCTTGGGTTCCGTCGTCGGGCCGCACCCTTACCCGTGGATCGTCCGCGAGTTTCAGCGGGTGATCGGCAGGGAGACGAAGGAGCAGATCACGGAGCTAGAGGGAGGTCTTCCGGACGCGATCGTGGCGTGTACGGGGGGAGGCAGTAACTCCATCGGGATATTCTACGACTTCCTGGACGATGAGGAAGTAGCGCTATACGCCGTCGAGGCCGGTGGCAAGGGGCTGGATACTGACGAACATTCGGCCTCGCTGTGCGCCGGGGAGGTGGGGGTCCTCCACGGTTGTCGGACCAAAGTCCTTCAGGATGAGCACGGCCAGATCCGACCGACACACAGCATCGCACCTGGTCTCGACTATCCTGGAGTGGGTCCGGAGCTCGCGTTCCTAGTGGACGAAGGTAGAGTCACCGCCGACGCCGTGACGGACGAGGAAGCACTGCGTGGTTTCGTCATGCTGAACGAAACCGAAGGGATACTCCCAGCGCTCGAATCCGCACACGCGGTCTATTACGTGAAAAAGCTGGTGGAAAGAGGTGAACTGGACCGTGGGGACGTTGTCGTCGTGAACCTGTCGGGGAGAGGCGACAAGGACGTAAGGATAGCGGCGGAGGAATTGGGGGTGGAGATCTAGCTACTCCTTCGGTACTATACGGAACTTACAGATATCGTCGCCCGCCAGCTGGCACTTCGTCTCCTCTATCTCCATGCTCTTATCGTACTTCAGCTCCGCTAGCTTGCGGAATAAGGCCTGCTCCAACTCACAAGCGGGCTCGGTGAATCCCATTTCCTCCTTAACCTCGGGGTTCTCCTCGTAGAATTCCACCGTAACCGTCGTTTCTACGGTGATGACTATTTCTTCCGGGTCCTCCTTATCACCCACGAAGTCAACCTTTATCCCCTCCATGCCCATATCCTCGAGCAACTCCAGCATCTCTTCGAGGGAGTCCGCGCGCTCGTAGACGATTTCCGCGAGGAGCTCTCCCTTCTCTCCCGCTCCCTCCTCAAGGTCTTTTATCAGCTCATCCAAGGGGGAGACCCCGACTTGAAGTATTTCAAGAGGTTGTCCGATCGGGAGCGCGCGATATTCGAGGCTGGAATCACGCTGGGCGCTATATATCATCAGTTCTGCGGCACGCCTGTATCACCCGGCACCGCGGAGGAGGTGGCCAAGTGTATCGAACGTGCTGCCCTACTTCAGCCCTGCGTAATCGATGCTCGGGTGGAGGTGGACGTATCATCCGAGGATACCGACAACTACGGTGGGTACACGGAGGTTTCAGGCCGGAACCTACGAGTTACGATTGTAACTAGGTGCGGGGAGTGGGAGGCCGTAGGGAAGCTCGAGTTCATCGAGGAGCTGAACTACCCACTTATGTGGGTTGAGGAGATCCGGCGGGTGGAACAGTGACCGTTATCGGGATAGCCGCCGACTTCGATCCACCCCACCGGGGACACGCTTACCTATTAGACCGTGCCCGAGACCTCGGTGACGAAGTCGTGGTGTTCCTCAACGCTGATTACACCGCGCACCATACCCCACCTCTCCTACCGTACCGCTTACGTCGCGAGATAGTGTTAGAGCTCGGCGCAGACGAGGTGATACCAGTCCGGGGGTACCACCAGCGATTTCCACTTGCCTACACGGTCCCCGTGCGAGTCAGACTCATGGCGGAGGAGGGCGTGGATGTTATCCTCGACGCTGGACCGTCGCGAAACCTCGATCGGCTCCGTGAGCACGTCGAGAGGGTGTTGGAGGTAAGTGACCTCTTCTCCATTCCTCCGAACGTTCCGGCCCGTAATGTGGTCCGATGGTTGGCGGCCGTCGAGTACGTGAACCGAGAGCTGGGAACGGACGTCGAGCTACTCCTTATTCCGGAGCTCGAAGGGTATTCCGGTCGCAAGATCAGAGCCGCGCTCCGGCGCTCCGGCTATTCACCCGATTCGCTCAGAAAAGTCAGGCGTCACTTGCCCCGGGAAACGTTCAAAAAACTTGAACGATACCTCAAGGCGCGGACACCACCGATAGCCCGGCGAAAGGAGCTCCTCGACGTCTTGAACCGCGCGTCGAGCTACGAGCTCTGTAGCATCGCACACCTCAACACCATCGCCGTTCGGGAGATCCTCAGAGGGCGTCCATTCAGATCGGAGCGTCAGGTTTGGGGGGCACTCCGCAGAGCCGACTACGGTTCGGTGCTCACGCGGCTCGCATTGGCGAACACCGAGTGTCGCGTAACCTCGGACGAGATCGCTCGGATCGCTCTAAGCTGGTGTGTCGAGCGTCTTGTCCCGGAGAACCAATCTCCCGACTCGATGTACCGGCGCGATTGGTTCGTGGCGGCTCTTTCCAGCCATGGGGTTAAGGCCCGCGATGCGGATCGACTGTACAAGCGAGCCGATTCCTACGAAGAGGCTCGTCGACTGGCTCGTAGACGTTACGGCGTCGATCCCGGAGTCCCGCGGTTCGAGACCCTCATAGGTGAAGCTAGGGTTTCGGACGGAGAATATCGTCCGGCTATATCGGCCAACGGCCGACTGGGGGTTGTCGAGGACGGGTTTCAGGAACTGCGCGCGACGGCATTCGGAGCCACGTTGCTCAGGTACGTCCTGGACGACCCCTTCGTGGACGCCGTGATTCGGGTGGAAGACGAGGAGGCCAGACTGATCGTTTTCCCGGGGGACTCGCCGTGAGGAGGATTTGGTTCCACTTGGACTCAAAGAATAGGTACAGCCTGGCACACGTGCTCGGGGCCGTAGAGGCCCGTGCCCCCGAGCTAATACCGTACATCGAGGTCTCCAGGAACCCGGATCCGGAGCCCGGGGACATCGTGGTGTTCTCGTTCAACACGTTCATGGCTCCCGAGGTCTTCGAGGTGGTGGAACGTCTCCATGATGACGTGGTGAAACTGGCGGGTGGTCCCCACCCATCGGCCCGACCGGACCAGTGCCTCGAGCACGGGTTCGACATCGTCCTGATCGGGGAGGGGGAGGAAGTAGTCCCGGAGGTACTCCGTGAACTCATTCGTGGTAAGGAACCTGAAGAACGCCCCGGCGTTTACTTGGGTGAGGGGAATCCTCAACCAGCCCCGCGGGTGGAGGATCTCGACCGCTTTCCGCCGTACTCCGAGGGTTTTCGCATATTCTGTTCCGTCGAAATCACCCGAGGATGCCCTTGGGGTTGTGCCTTCTGTCAAGTCACCAGACTCTTCGGGCCGAAGCTGCGGCATCGGTCCGTGGAGGACGTGGTCCGATGGGTCAGGAGAGGGGTCGAGCGGTACGGTCACACCTTCGCTCGCTTCGTCGCTCCGGATGCTCTGGCATACGGGTCACCCGACGGTATCCGGCTGAAGCCGGACCGAGTGAAGCGTCTCCTCCGATCACTCCGCTCGATTGAGGGGTTAGAAAAGGTGTTTTTCGGTAGCTTTCCGGCGGAACTCAGACCCGACTCCATCGCCAAAGGGGATGCCATTGAACTGATCGCTCACTATGCGGACAACGAGCGTGTCAACATCGGAGCACAGTCCGGGAGCGAACGCGTACTCAAGAGGATTGAGCGAGGGCATACCGTGGAGGACGTCGAAGTGGCCGTAGAGAAGGCGCTGGAAGTAGGTCTGAAACCTGTGGTCGATTTCATCTTCGGGTTGCCCGGGGAGACGGAGGAGGACCAGTTAGCGTCAGTAGAACTCGCCCGGTGGATAATCAAGCGGGGTGGTGAGGTCAGACTCCACTACTTCATGCCACTGCCCGGAACACCGCTGGAGAACGAGGAGCCAGCACCGCTCTCGTCCAAGATCCGGCGTATACTCGGACGGTGGACTCAAGAAGGTAAGGCGGAAGGCGCGTGGGGACACCAGATGAGGCTCTCCAAGACCGCGATGAAAGTCCTGAGCGGGTAATGGAATTGGAGGTCCTCGTGCTAAGCCCGGCCGCATTGTACAGACGTACTGTGAAAGCACTTCGAGATCTGACCGGCTTCGCCCGGGAGGTGGTGGGACTCGAGGAGTTCGGTGTAGGTATAGTAGAAAACCCGCGTGAATACGTTCGGTGGTTAGCCAAACGAGTTGATGAGGGGACGGCTGAGGACGCTCTTCTCACGCTGGTCGGAGGGTCGGGAGCGCTCGTCGTACGCGTTGGCGGTGATACGTATCACGTGCTGATAGGTCCCGCTTACCGGTCTGAGGAATCCGTGAAAGCCGCACTGGCGCACGAGCTGGCCCACCTACTGCAGCATCGATTGAAGCTGTTCCCCAAGGATGTACCCAGACCGGCAGGAGCTGTCAGGTCCGTGCTGCTACCACTCGAAGTGGGTGCCGAAGAGCTCGTGCTCAGAGAGCTCCCGGAAATAGGTGAGGTGAGGATCAGGATGGCCCAGGAGGAGGCGCGGGAGTGGCGTCGGACGGGCGACCCGATACTGGACCTCGAGAACGCGCTCGTCGCCGTCCCGATAAGGCTAGCCGCTCGACGTCTCGGACTCGACACCTCCGTGCAGGAACCCTCGATCGAGGATCCGGAGCTGAGGGAGGTGAAAGAAGAGCTGGTGAAACTGGCCCGAGGTGTCGACCCGTGGGACCAGTCGGACGTGGAACGTTATACCCGCAAGTCCGTGTCGATACTCCTGGATTGGCTGCTGGATCAGGATCGGCACCACTCGACGAGCGACTCGAACAACCGTAAACCGTCATCGGAGTTCAGGAGACGGTGAGCCGCGCGCTCAGGGTGAGGCATCATTCCGAGGACGTTCCCATCGTCGTTCACAACTCCCGTAATACCGCCGACGGAGCCGTTGAGGTTGTACTCCTCTGAGACGTCGCCGTCGGGTCCGCAGAACCTGAACACCACGTTGTCCTCGATCTCCTCCGGGTTTTCGTAGTAGTACCGTCCCTCCGCGTGGGCGATCGGAACTCGAATGACTTCGTCCTCCTGGTACTTGGTCGTGAACGGGGTGTCAGTACGTTCCACGCGTAAGTAGACCCAATCGCAGATGAACCTGTTCCCGACGTTGACCGTGAGAGTACCCGGGATGAGCTCCGCTTCGGCTAGTATCTGCATTCCGTTACACACTCCCAGCACGGGGCGCCCGTCCTCTGCACACTCTCGAATCTCCTCCAAAATCGGGGATAGCGCGGCGATGGCGCCCGCCCGGATGTAATCCCCGTAAGTGAATCCGCCCGGGATGATCACGGCGTCGAAGTCGTCTAACCCACCATCTTCGTGCCAGACGAACTCCGGATCTCCACCAGCGAGCTTCACGGCCCATGCCATCTCGAGGTCGCAGTTCGTGCCGGGAAACCTGATGACAGCCACACGGACCAAACTCAGGCCCCCGATGATGACCTACCCCGGGACCGAGGTGATGGGGAGTCCCAAGTACGCCGAGGGGGTTCACTCGACGACCTCGATCTCGTAGTCTTCGACGACTGGATTTGCAAGAAGTCTCCGACACATCTCATCGACGAGCTCTACGGCCTCTTCTTCGTCGTTGATGTCGAGCTCGATCCTGTAGATCTTGGCCGTCCGAACGTCTTCCACCTCCTCGTATCCCAGTCGGTGTAACGCCCTCTTCACAGTCTCACCTTCGGGGTCCAATGCCTTCGGTTTCAAGCTCACGCGAACCTCGACGGTGACCAACTGTGTCACCCCGGTAGCATGGCCAGCTTCTCCTCATCACCTCGCAGGATTCTCTCGGCGGCTTCCCTGTAACCCGCCAGAACGTCTCCTTCGTCTTTTCTGAAGATGTCCTTGTCCAGGCTCTCTTCGGTCTCCGCGTCCCAGAACCGGCACGTGTCGGGGCTGATCTCGTCTCCCACTACGACTTCTCCGTCCGGGTTCACTCCGAACTCGAGCTTGAAGTCCACCAGGATGATGTCGCAATCCTTCAGGAACTCGGAGAGCACTTCGTTCACCTGCAGGGTCAGCTCCCGCATGCGTTCTACTTCTTCTTCCGTAGCCAAACCTAGCGCTCGGATGTGGTCCATATTCACCATCGGGTCTCCGTATTCGTCGCTCTTGTAGTCGAATTCGACGATCGGTGGATCCAGCTTCTCACCCTCCTCGAATGGTAGTCGCTCCACCAAACTGCCCGTCGCCATGTTGCGACAGATGACCTCCAAATTAAACATGTCTAAGCGCTCCACTACCATGCGACGCTCGTCGGCGAGTTCCACGTAGTGGGTGGGTATTCCGGCGTCTTCGAGTACTTCGAACAATCGCGCCGAAATCAGGCAGTTGTAAACTCCCTTGCCTTCGACGGTATCCATTTTCTCCATGTTAAACGCCGTGATGTCGTCTCGGAATTCCATCACGAGCAGGTTCTCATCCTCCGGATGTTCGTAGAGACTCTTCGCCTTGCCCTCGTAGACGAGTCTACCGCGCTCCATAGCGGTGCCCGCTCCCTTAGCCGGCCGAACCTGTATATAAACACTAAACGCGTCAACAAACGGAGTGGAAAGTTAACTTATGCCGTTCTTGCTGGAGGGGGCACGTCAGTTGAAGACTATAGAGGTCGGTGTGGCTTACGGGAAGGATCCGCACGCGGTCGTGGAGGACGCGATAGATCAGCTAACGGAGGATCCCAACTTAGGGCTGGTATTCTTCTCACCCAAGCACATCGAGGAAATCGAGAGTGCCGTGGGCAGCCTCCCAGAAGGATGCAAGGTGATAGGGTGTTCGACGGCCGGTGAGCTCACTCCGGATGGGTACACCTATGGCACAGTTATCGTGGCGTTAATCTCCAGCCCGTACCTCGCCGTGGAAACGCACCGCATTACCTTCGAGCGTGAAGACCCGAAGCACGCTAGGGAGATAGGCCGCAACCTCGTGCTCGGAGCGATGGAGAAGCTACGTAACCCGGGCCCCTGTCTCGACATCAACTTCAACGCCATGCTCACGAGTCTCAGTGAGGGAAGACCCATCAGGGCGCTTCCCTACTTCATAATCGAGCTCGTCGAGGGCCTGGTTCCCGCCATTGATTACTACATGGACGGTATCAACGAGGTGGTCCAGAAGTACAAGTTCCTCGAGGTGTACGGTGGGGCGGCCGGTGACGACCTACGTCTCGAGCGTACGTACGTGCTCGAGGGGCGTACCTTGTGTCCTGAAGGGTCGGCCGTGGTAGCGTTCGGCTCTACGGCTCTCAAGATCGGCGGGGCCCTAGAGTGCGGATTCGAGCCGGTGTATGAGGATAGGTTCCCGGTCACCAAGGCCGTACCCGAGGAGCGACGGATCGTGGAGTTCGACGGCGAACCGGCCGCCGATTATTACGCCGATGTGGTGGGGAAACCCGTCGAGGAACTCGATGACTCCGTGTTCATGTGGAACCCGCTTGGATGGGAGATCTTCGGCCGGGAGATCATCGTGCGCGAGCCGGCGTTCGTGGAAGACGACGGGTCGATGATCTTCCATTCGAGGTCACCGGCGGCGGGAGCGTTGATCCGGCTTGAACCGACTGAGGAGAACATGCGTGAAACCGCGCGGCGTGTCACGGAGCGGGCGATGAGGAGGGCGGACATCCGAGATCCCGAGGAGATCGCGCTGGTGCTCGTGTTCGACTGTGCTCACCGGGACTGTGACGCCCAATACGATGCCATTCGGGAAGTGGTGGGCGACGATGTGCCGATCGTTGGGTTCAAAACCTACGGAGAGCACGGGCAGCTTGAGTCGGGCCCCGTCGGTCACTTCAACCAGACCATCGAGGTCGTCGATCGGTAGAATCCCGGTCTCTCGCTGACTTCCACCTCCGTCGTCATCGTTTCGCGTGAGATAACGAAGGGGGTCTCCGAGATCCGAGTAGGGCTCGTGATCCACGGTCCTACGGTGATCGACACGGGTTGGGCCGAGCGTATCCTTCGCTCCCTGAAAAGGCTGGGCGAGGTCCGTGCTAAGCTCGGAGGCACCACCGGTTACGTGGCGCTCTTAGACGCGGGACTAGACTCCGTGGTGGAGTTCGACCGGAAGCTACCGAGCGAGTGCTTGTCCGAGCTGAACGAGTGGGCCGACGTTCTAGTCCTCACGAACCACGGTAAAAGCCGAGAAAGCGGTCTCGCTTTCGCGGAACAGGTACTCTCCAGGGCCGAAGGTGTCGACTCGCTAGTACAGGCAGAGCGCCCGGGCGAACCCGACGGTGGTATCGTCCTGTGGAACCCCGGCGACGCGGAGCGGACGGTGGCTGAGCACCTCCGGGAGGATTTGGGGTTGAAGATTACCGAGGTTCGGACTGTTCGGACCGAGAAAGGCGGCGGAATTGGGAAGTCCCGGAGGGTCGCCTGTGTCGAGCCGGGTGATCGCATTCTAGTGAACGGAATCACGGTAGGTGTCGCCGAATCCCGGAACGTGGAGCTGGTGTTCGATGACAGCGGGTACTTGGTGGAGATTCGCGGCGGCAGGATCAAGCCGGAAGGTGTAGAGCGCCTCGGCCGGGTGGATCCTGAGCGCGTGGTGGTGAAAACGGACCGCAGACTTAGGAGAACTGAGCCGGAGCGTAAGAGGGTGAAGAGTGGGCCCGAAAGGATCCATCGGGTTCTACTCGTCGACCACGACGCGGAGCGTAAAGTCGAAGATATGCGTCGATCGGACGCTGTCGTCTCCGTCGGGGACGACACAACTTGCGTGTGCGCGGAGCTAGGTGATCGGCTGGGAGTTTGGGTGATAGGGCTCGTCGATCTCGATCCGGACGGATGGGTTCGTGACGATACGCGCGAGTCCCTGCGCAGCTCCGAGAACCTAGCGGCCCTACTAGTGTGTGAGCGGGACGACGATGCCGGGAAATTGGTTCGAGGGCGGTTCTTTCGCGACCGAGAGATGAGGGTGCTCGATCCCCCCGTGACAGTTGGGGAGCTCGTCGAAGAGGTGAAAGAGTGCGTAAAGGAGGTTCTCAAGTGCGTGTACCACAAGGCGAAAGAGACCTCAGCGTGAGCTGGGTTCCTCACCACTCGGACCCGCGACTTCTCGTCATCGGTGGGGGTTCGGCTTTGAACCTCCGGGAACTCGCCCGCGAGCTCCGGTCCTTTGAGGGTGTTACCAGGAAGCATCCCGTGAAAACCGTGGTGGAGGGTCTTTTAGAGCCGCTCGATGTGACGTTCGAAGGAGAGGTCATCGCGGACGTGGGCGAGGATGCCGCGGCGGTAAAGGTGGGGGACGACATACTACTGATCGCGGCAGACGGCATCTGGGGCAAACTGATCGATCGGGACCCATGGTGGGCTGGGTACTGTGCGGTTCTCGTGAACGTGAACGACGTGCTGGCGATGGGCGGCCGGCCAGTCGGCCTCGTTAACGTGCTTTCGACGTCCGACGTCGATGTGTGTCGTGAAATCCTCGAAGGAATGCGTGAGGGCGCGTGGAAGTTTTCCACGCCGGTCCTCGGAGGACACACACATCCGGACACTCCTTACACCGCAGTAGATGCGGCGATAGTGGGGGTCACCGACGAAGAGCATCTCGTGCTCAGTTCTACTGCTGAGGAGGGGGACTTGATAGTCTTCGTCATCGACCTCAACGGTCGACCTTATCCGGAGTATCCTCTTAACTGGGATACAACAACGATGAAGGATCCTGACTACCTCAGGAGGCAAATGGAAGCCGTAGTGGAAGCTTCTAAGCTCGTGAAAGCTGGTAAAGATGTGAGTAACCCGGGCCTCGTCGGAACTCTCGCCATGATGCTCGAAGCCAGTGGTTGTCTCGGTGCTGAGGTGTGGTTAGACAGCATCCCAAAGCCTGAAGACGTAGACATGGTCACGTGGCTGAAAATGTATCCTGGAATGGGTTTCGTGTACGCGGTGGACAGTGAGCGCGATGTCCGTGCGATCAGGCGCGTGTTGTCCGATGCCAGGCTGGAAGTGTCGGTGATCGGCGAGGTGACGGAGGACGGTGTTGTTAAGGTGTCCGAAGGTGACGAAAGTGCTCGAGTGTTCGACTTTCGAGAGGACAGAATCCTCGGGGTGTCTCCACGTTGAGAGTATACGTCGACGGGGAGCCTGTTGACGTACCCGAGGAGGCGACTGTTCGCGATGCGCTCGAGGCAGCGGGAGTCAGTGTGCCCGAAGACGTCACGATCGCCGTATTCAAAGGTGAACAGAAGGTCGAGCGCGAGACCGATAGGCTTCGGATAATGCTCGAGACAGGCGACGAAGAACTTTCGCTAACGGTGGCCGTCGAAGACGAGCGAATGAGTGAGGTTTGTGAGGAATTGCCCGGAGCCTCCGTCTCCTGGACGACCCGTGACGAGGTGGGATTGGGTCCGGTGGACGTTTCTGATCTCGAGTTCCACACACGTCGGGGTGTCGAAGTCCCTCCGTACACGGCGATCCTGATCCTGCCCACCAACGATCCCTCCGAGGCCTACTTCCTGATCACCAAGCGCCGGATGGCCGTCGAGTACATCTGTACCGACATTCATGGCCGTGTAACGGCTGGTCGGGAGCTGGTCGACGAGCTCCGTGGTGGAGAGCGCGTGACACACGTGGAGCCCGTGGTTGAGCGCGCCACCGAACGTGTCGTCTCAAGGGTCACCCTTGACGACGGACTCGAGGCCGGTGACCGGATCATTACCAGGGTGGAGATAGAACTCGAGAAGAACGCGCCGGTCAGTGCCGAGCACCTGCTCAACACGCTGGAGATGGAAGAGGGTCGGTTGCGGATTAAGTTCAGGACGGACACGTTCACATCGATCGAGCCACGTCCGTTCTACGATTTGCCCGAGGAGAACGTCGACATGCGTGAACGTGGCGTCGTGACCGTACGCAATCGAGGCGTCGACGAAGGCGTCGTATACGTGTACCGCCGTGACCGGACTCCCGTCGAGAGCCACAACGTCGTAGGTAGGGTTCGCCGGGGGATGGAGCTCCTCGACGTGGTGGCCGAGGGCGATCGAGTCCTGGTGGAAACCGATCCTCCCCGGGTGAACTTCGTCGGGCTGACCGTCGACGAAGCCAGGGAGCTGGCGGAAGAGTTCGACGTCGAGCTCGAAGTGAACGGTGATGGCGACGTTGTGGTCGATCAGGAGCCTAGGGAGACTCTGAACGTACTCAAGGAGAGGAAAGTCCGGGTCGAAGTAGTTCCTGAGGACGAAGTTATCGAAATAGAGCTCTACGAGGACGACGCTCCGCGCTCCGTCGAGTACTTCAGGCGAGTCACGAAGATGTTGGACAGACCGGTAGGCCGTCTCAAAGTTCACTTCGCTTACGCAGACTTGGGAATGATCGTGTTCGAAGGGAACGAGAAGCTCGGAAAGAAGCTTCCACCCGAGAACAACCCGAAGGATCGAGTTGAGGCCGGTGTCCTGGGGGTCACGAATCAAGCCAAACCTCACGCGGGTCTCATCGGAGTTCGGCTCGAGGACAGCGAGGAATACGGTCCTACGGGCGAGACCTTCGAAGGTACGAACGTCATCGGCCGCGTTGTGGAAGGACTCGGCCGCCTCCGCGAGATGGACCAGTCCGACATGGGTCGTACCGTCTACGTTCGGGAGGTGAGGGGCGAGCGATGAAGGTCCTGGTCATCTCCCCAGAGTATTACACCTACGGAGCCATAGTAGTCGCGGGAGTTTGCGAGGAACACGGTCATAGCACTATCCTCCGACGTTCACCCGATCCGGAGGCCCTCAAGCGGGCGGACGTGCTGATACTATCCCTCCACACCACCCTACACCTCCTCGATGAGGATATCCTCGAGATAGCTCGCCAGGCCCACGAGTTCGGTAAACCTGTGATCGTCGGCGGACCAGTTTCTCAAGTTCCGGAGCTCGTTTTAGAGAGGTTTCCCAACGCGATCGTGGCTAAAGGTGAGGCGGAGACGGGGCTTCCTCCGCTCCTCCAGACCTTGGAGGACGAAGGAGACTTCGAAGACGTCGAGGGAATCGCGCTCCTGAGGGACGGTGAAATCGTCGACACCGGCTGGCCTCCACCCGCCGATCTAGATGGACCCAGCCCACTCAAGGTTCCGCGCGACCTCGGTCGGCAAGACGTCCGCGGAGCGAACGTGTACATAGAGACGCATCGCGGCTGCCCGGGTGCGTGTACCTTCTGCCAGGTTCCGGAGTTCTTCGGACGCCGTGTCCGCTGGAAGCCCGTAGAGGCGGTTCTCGAGGAAGTCAGGGAGCTTACGCGAGGTGGTGCCCGTCGCTTCGCGATCTCCGGGGGGACCGTCACGACCTACGGCGACGACGAGGAAGATTTCGTCGAGCTCCTCAAACGCCTCGCGGACCTCCTCGGTCGCGAGAACGTTTCCGCTCCCGACGTTCGTGCCGATCTCCTGAACGAGCGCCTCCTCGAGGCTATCCGCGATTACACGATCGGTTGGATCTTCCTCGGGATCGAGAGCGGTAGTGATAGGATCCTCCGTGCCATGCGCAAGGGCATCACCGTCGACGACGTCTGCGAAGCCGTCGAACTGGCCCGGACAGTCGGCGTCCGTGTCGCCGGCTCGTTCATCGTCGGTTATCCGGGCGAGACCGAGGACGATCTTGAAGCTACCGAGGAGTTACTCACCGAGCTGAACCTCGACGACGTGTTCATCAACCTCGCCGAGCCCATCCCCGGTACCGAGCTCGGCCGCCTCGTTACCGAGCTTCCCGAGGAGGAGATTCCCGTCCTCCGGCCGGGCGAGCAGCTCGAGACCGAGGCTGGCGACCGCGCCCTCCAGCTTCAGCTCACAGCCTTCACGACCCTTAGTCGCCCAGTTCCTCTCACGGACGACGTGTTTCACGAGGCCCTCCACAACATTCGCGAGGACGAGCGCAAGGTTCTCCGGATAACCCGGTTCCTACGCGGTGCCCAGGGGTGTACCGGATGAGGATCGCGATACTCGGCGGTACCGGCGCCATGGGCCGTCTTATCGCCCGCGAGCTCCGTGACGACGGTCATGAGGTAGTTATCACTGGTTCTAACCCTCACACCGCCGAACGCGTCGCCCGCGAGCTCGACGTCGAGGCTGCTCCGACCAACGTCGATGCCGCCAAAGATGCCGACGTTGTGGTGGTTTCCGTCCCCATCTCCGTGACTGAAGACGTCATCCGTGAGGTCGCACCACACGTTCCTGAGGGTTCCCTCCTCACCGACGTGACCTCCGTCAAGGTTCGTCCCGTTCGCGCTATGCTCGAGCACGCTCCCGAGGATGTGTACGTCCTCGGAACTCACCCCCTCTTCGGCCCCACGGTCCCCAGTCTCCGCGGTCAGACCGTCATCCTCACGCCCACGGAGCGTAGTGGTCCCTGGACTCGCCGCGTTCGTCGTTATCTCGAGCGGAAAGGCGCTCGAGTCGTTGAGACCACCCCGGAGGAACACGATCGCACTATGGCCGTCGTTCAGTGCCTCACCCATGCTGTCCTCCTCGCTGCAGGCGCCGCCATAGGCCGTTTCCTCCCAAGTCTCGAGCTCGACATCGAAGAGGTCGCCAGCCCCGTGTATCGCCTACTCATGGACGTCGTGGGTCGTATCGCCGGGCAGGATCCACGTCTTTACGCCGAGATCCAAGCCTTCAACCCCTACGGTGACGAAGCCCGTGAAGAGCTCCTCCGCGCCCTCAGACGCTTCCACGAGCACGCCCACGACCATAACGCCCTTACCGAGTACATAGCGGAGAGCCGGGAGAGACTCGGCCGAGAGCTCGATCTCGAAGCCTGTCAGCGTCGTACCGACAAACTCCTGTCGTACCTGGCCGACGAACTCAGGATCCTACAGGAGGGAATCGAGGCCATCCTCCTCGACGTGTACACGAACGAGGCCCTTGAGGGTGAGGTTACGGGTGATCGGGATACAATCCGATTAGACGGCCGTGAACTACCCCGAGACCGTTACAAGATCCTCCCAAGGTGTCCCAAAGAGCTTGCACACTTCGACGGTGAAGTTACAGTTCTAGAGTTGCGTACAGGTGCGGATCCCGGGGACGTCGCGGCCGTAGTGGACGCTCTCGGCCGTAACTTGCGTGCACTACGGGCCGAGCGTCGGGGCGAACGTGTACGCGTTGAAGTCGAATACACCGGCAAGGAATCGCTCGAGGGATTACTCCGAAAGCTACGCGCCCTGGGACTGGAAGTGCGGGTTGCTCGATGATAGGCACACGTCGGACTCCGGGTTTCAACTGGACTTTAAAAAAGTGTTTATTGGGAGAGGACCCGCCGGATCGCCTCTGTGAACTGTCGAAGTCCGTGTTTGCGGATCGTGTCGGCCAACCGCTCTTTCTGCGGTTCTTCCGCCAGTTCCCGATACGTTTCGATCACGGTGTGAGCGATCGTAGGTATGCTGTCAGGGTCGGCGAAAACGTCCAACCTGGCTCCTTCGACGGGTTCTCGCCCTCCTTTACCCCCGATCCAGACGATGATGCCCTCCTTCTCGGCGTACCTGGCTTCCTCCGGACAGACGTTGATACACTTGCCACAGTAGACGCAACGCTTGTAATCGGTGTCCGCCACCGCCGCCTGTCCTCCCACAGTGATGATTCGGATCGCGTCGACCTTACAGGCATCCACACACTGACCGCATCCAGTGCACTTCTCCGGGTCCACTCCGGGCCTCACGGCGCCGGCGAAACCGAGGTCATGGTGTTGAGGTCGAACGCAGCTGTTCGTGCATCCGGATAGCGCGATCTTGAACTTATACGGGGTGGGCTCTTCCGCTAGTTCTTCCTCTAGCTTTCTGGCGAGCTCTTCGGTGTTCAAAATGCCCGAAGAGCAGTTGTCCTTCCCCGGGCATGCCATGATCGTTCGGACGAGGGGACCCTCGGACCCCGTGTTCAGTCCGGTCTCTCGGAGCCGTTCCACGACTTCGGGTATCTCTGTAGCTGGGATACCATGGATCTCGAGCTGCTGCCGGTCGGTGAACTTGGCCCTGTAACCTTCTTCGAGGAACCCCGAAATCGCCCGGAAGATGTCGGGATCGTCGACCCAGCCACCTGGACCGACCTTTAGCCTGACCGCAAAGGTACCGTCCGCCCGGGTGATGACTCCTCCGTAGTCTCCGACCCAAAACGGTGGAACTTTCCGCCCCTCTTTCAGCCGATTCTTCGCCTCTTTCATGGCCCAGTCGCACTTGAGCTTTGCGAGCCTTCGCACATCCGACCCGTTAACGGCATCTCGAAGCCGTAGATACCCGGCCTCGACAGCACCTTCAACGAGTTCTTCACCGGTCTCGCTGCGGATGAGGAGGGTGGTAACTCCTTCGGGAGTTCCTACGGAGCCGACGGAGACGTCGGCTAGTCTGGCGGTGAAGTCGTTACAGATACGGCAGCCTTCGGGGATCGCCTCTTCAAACTCCTTCACATCGTACTCCTTAGTTTCACCGCCTGATATCTCGACGCGGAGCTTTCCTGAAGTGATATCGAATCGCTCCACGTCCTCGATATCGACACCTTTCTCTCTCAGGAGCTTCACAAGGCCTTCGTACTCGAAGTTTTTGGTACAGAATAGTCCGATAGTGGCTACGACTTCCGGGAGCTTCTCGGCCGGACTCCCGTCGATGTTGCGCAAGGCCCGTGCGCCTTTAGCTACTATCTCGAAGTGCTGAATCTTTGCGAGCCCATTCACCTGGCAGGGGAGACCTATCGCGAGCACACGCTCAATACCACGATCCGCGGCTTCAGCCAGAGCCTCAACCAGTCCAACGCGTGTGTACTTGGATCCGGCCAGGTCCTTCACCTTTTCGGGATCTTCTACGACGGTAACACACGGCTTCCAAGCGGAGCCGGCGGTCACTCCGACGACGGCATCGGCGAGACCTTCTTCGAGGGCGTATCGGGCTAGTGCCGTAACGGCGCCTCCATCTTGACCGAGTTCTCGGAGGTCGGAATCGGCGGCGACAGCCCCTACTGCACGCCGGTAACCGCCTGTGAGAGGTTCGTAGTCGCGGCCTGCGATACGTAGCCCGAGATGGTAGGCTGCGGTGTCGACACGCGGGCACACAGTGTGACAGTTACCTGTTCCCTTCCGGGCGCACTCCTCAGTGAGTCGCGGGCCCTCGTCCGTGAGCTCGATTATCCCGCCCGGGCAGATCGCGACACAAGTGCCGCATAGTGCACAGGCCCCGGGCTCGACGACTTCCTCGGTAAGTTTCCACTCGAATTCTTCTGTCAAGTAGTGTCCCCCGTGCTCTGATGTGACGATACTCCGCACACATCCACGAGGCTGGATCTATATATACATTCCGATTAGGCTTAGACCGGTGGGGGTGCCGATGCTCGCAGACGTTCCCTTCGTCACCGTCCGAAGGCTCAACGTTACGGTCCGGGACGTACTTAGATGCGTGCTCGGGCTTCGGGACGTCGAGGTAGACACGTACTTTGCATTGCTCGAGCGCGGTGAAGCCACGGTATACGATCTGGCGGAGGAACTAGATCGCGACCGTACGACGGTCCAAAAAGCGCTGAAAAGCCTGGTATACGCGGGTTTAGTCACGCGTCGCAAGGAAACCCGGCCGCGCGGTGGGTTCGTGTACGTGTACAAGGCGGTACCCTTTGAGGAGGCGCGGAAAATAGTCCTTAGGGCGCTCGACGAATGGTACGAGGCAGTAAAGGATGCTTTGGAGCGTGCGGATGTTCCGAGGTCCGGCCCGGAGTGATTCAATCCCCTGACGGCACGTACGTGGTGAGGCTGGCACTTCCGCCGGGATTCGTCAAGGCTGAGATACTGAGGACCGTGGCGGAGCTCGCGGAACGGTACGCGAGCGGTGAAGTGCATATCACGGTGCGACAAGGTCTGGAGATCCCCGAGGTACCGCCGTCGAAGTTAGATGATCTCCTGCGTAAGCTCAGGGAGCTCGGCTTGGAGCCCGGATCGACGGGTCCTCGCGTTCGTCAGGTGACCTGCTGTCCGGGCACCAGGACGTGTGCCAACGCACTCACGGACCCCGTACCATTGGCTCGGAAGTTGCACGAAGAGTTCTTGGACGTGTGGGTGCCGGCCAAAGTCAAGATCGCCGTCTCGGGTTGCCCTCGGGGCTGCACGCGGCCGAGTGAGAATGACCTGGGCCTGGTAGCAGTAGGTGGGGATGAATGGGAACTCCTGGTCGGGGGTTATAGAGTCGCTAGACTACCGGAACAGGACGTCATCGATGCCGTCGAGTTGACGCTCGAATGGTACGCCTCGGAAGCCCCACCAGGGACGAGGTTGCACCGGTTCGTTACGGATCGTGTTTCGGAACTTCGCGACGTGCTCGAGAGATTATGAGCCATAGGAACTGCCCGTACACCGGGAGCTTGAGGCCTATGTAGGCTCCTATCGATGCCGCGAGAAGCAACGGGACGATCCAAACGGGCCTGCGTCGGTGCTGTGTAGGAAGTTCGCCTAGCCCTTCGGAGTATTCGACGTGGACCGTAGGTTCACCGTCTCTCGCGTAGAAGGCGAGTATGACCCCGGCGACCTCTAGAGAACGCTCCGTAGTCCTCACCACTCCGATTCCGGTCGGCGAGTAACCTGGCTCCTTTATCAACGTACCTTCCCTCACGACCCCCAGTCTCGTTCCTTCAATCCTCACCTCGGCGGCCCGCAGCTCGGACCCTCCGTACACGATCAGGTATCGATCGACACCGTACGAGACGATCGCGGGCCGAACATCGGTAGCGTCAGCTACCTTCACGTCGGACGCTATTTTCCACGCCGTCCCCTTAACCAGTAGCGCTGCGTGTACACCGTCGGCGCCGACGTACGCTAAAACGTTGTCCAAGAGAACGGGTCTCGTCCCCGGGACGGGGATTGGAGCACCGTCGATCGTCGGGTGGGCGGGATCGGTTAAGTTAACAGCCACGACTTCGGTTCCCGCCGGAGTCTCGTACGCCACGAGGAGATACGTAGTCACAGGACGTCCGGCTACCGAAACGGAGAACCTCTCGACAGGACCTGGAGCGGATAACTTGAGCTCCACGGGCTGACCTTGCTCGTCCGTGATCCATCTCCAGACGCCGTCGACGTTTCCGAACACCCTCACCCGCAGCTTCCCCTCGCACCGGTACACGAGTGCGAAGGTGGAATCGTCCACCCGGACCGGCACAGCCGCGTCGCCTCGGACACTCAATCCCGTCCACAGTACGGCGCAAACGTTGTCACTGTACTCGACGAGATCGACGTCGATCCTGGGCCCTTCCGGCGTCATGAGCGGTACAGTCAGCACGAACGTTGCCAGATCACGCTCCCCGCGCCATGGGGCCGCAGCCGGATAACTGGCCACGGGTGTCCTGATCCCGGTCTTGACTAGTACCCTCCCGTCGGCCTTCGCCACCGCTATGCCGAGTCCCTCAGGGGATTTCCAAGCTATCAACGCATGATCCGACTGGAGGGCGAGGGCCGGTGGATTGGATGCAGTCCCGGGACCCGGGACGTCCGCCGGGCCCAGCTCCGCCGCCTGAGAAGGACCCGCGAGCAGCAGTAACGTGAACAGCATCGGCAGCATCCGAGGCCCCGGAAGCGAGTGGTGATGGCGGTGAATAAATTTCGCAAGGGGCTGAGAGGTTGGAACTTGAGCCGAGGACGGTAGTTCTCAGGCTGGGACATCGGCGCGAGCGGGACAAGCGGATCACGACGCACGTATGTCTGACGGCTCGAGCGTTCGGAGCCGCCGGTGTGCTGATCTCGGGTGACCATGATGAATCGGTGATCGAGTCCGTCGAGGACGTCGTCGAGCGATGGGGCGGCCCCTTCACCGTGCAGTGGGTGGGGAATTGGAGACGTGTGATCAAAGATTGGAAACGTTCGGGTGGATCCGTAGTTCACCTCACGATGTACGGTTTGCATATAGACGACGTGATCGGAGAGTTGCGAGGGGAGAATGAACTGCTCGTGATCGTAGGCGCCGGCAAGGTCCCTGCCGAGGTCTTCGAGCTTTCGGACTACAACGTCGCCATAGGCCATCAACCCCACTCCGAGGTGGCCGCGCTCGCCGTCTTTCTCGACCGACTCTACGAGGGCAAGGAACTTCATCGGGAGTTCGAGCGGGCTAGGTTGAGGGTCGTACCCTCGGAGAAAGGGAAGAAGGTGGAGCGACTATGACGGTGGAGATCGCCGTGATATCGGACGTTCATTCGAACCTCGAGGCGCTGAAGCGGGTGCTGCGGGAAGTACGATCGGCCGACATGTTGGTGTGCTGCGGCGATATCGTGGGCTACGGTCCCCGACCCGTCGAGTGCGTGGACATCGTCCGCGAGTGGTGTGACCGGTGCGTGATGGGTAACCACGACTACGGCGTCGTCACCGGAGATGTCGCTTACTTCAACATCGCCGCGCGGATAGCCGTAGAGTGGACTCGGCGCCAGCTAGACGAGGACAGGCGGGAGTTTCTGGCGAAGTTGCCGAAGACCGAGCGGTTCGAGGTGGAAGGGGTTTCGATCTTCCTGGTACACGGGAGTCCCAGGGATCCGATATGGGAGTACGTGTTTCCACACACTCCCAGGCAGCTGCTGGAGAAACTGGTCGATAAGGCGGGTACGGACGTTCTCATCATGGGTCACACACACGTGCCCATGTACGACGAGGTTAACGGTTCTTACGTCCTCAACCCCGGTAGCGTAGGTCAGCCCAGGGACGGTGACCCGAGGGCGGCATTCGGTATCCTCGAAGTCTCTAACGGCAGGATAGTCTCATGGGACGTACACAGGGTAGCCTACAACGTCGATCGGACCGCCCGCGAGATCGAAGAGCGCGGTCTGCCGGAGGAGCTGGGAGCGCGGCTGTACCGTGGAGTTTAGACATCTCGGAGTAGCTCTAACCCGTACTCGAGCGCTTCTAGGTTTCGTTCCGCGATGGATCGCCTGGGCCAGCTCTCCGGGCGCTCACACCAAGATCGCTGCGTCCGGTACACCCACTCCACACGATCCGGGGACGCGTATCCCTCACGACATAGCGTGTAGAGGACCTCGACGGCGGGCTTAGTGAACACGACCCCATACCCTCGTGCGGTCAGCTCCGCGAGGACCCATTCTACGCGCTCCGGTGGCACCTCCTGGTAAGGCCGGTGGGTCTTCTCGCCGTCGTCTATGAACGCGGGTTCCTCGCCGAGTAGTTCCGAAACTATGTGCGCCCCTAACCCTCGGGTTACCAGCGTAGGTACGTCGCCGGATCCCAGCCCCACGGTCGGACCGAAGAAGCGTACGCTGAGCCACTCGGATCCCAACAGTCTGTGCAGTTCCGGGTGGACTTTGGCGTACACTACCCGGTCTACCTCCTCCTTGTCCGCTTCTACTCCGTACATGTCTTCCAGTGGTTTCAGGTTCGCGTCCACAAGGATGTCGCGGCCCTTTTCCCGGTGTTCCACCGCTAGAGCCGTTTCGATAACGTCGACGCTCTCATCACGAAAAGCTACCAGTTCGACTATCGCCCCATCGTCTCGACGTGCTACGAAAGCCGTCACGATAGGGTAGCGTAAGTATGGTCCGACAGAGTCGACAACGAGCCGGCGACCGGGTTCCGACATCCGAACGCGATGGACGCCCCCTTCCCGAAGCGCCCGTCGCATCGTCTCGTGCGGATCCAAAATGCCGACCCCGTTCGGTCGGACCGTGGCCCCCTCCTCACGAGCTCGGAGCCGGGGTGGTAGGCTCGTCATCCCGACACGGACCCGTGTTCCAGGGGGAGTGTGTCCGGCCCGTCGGACGGCCGTTCATCCGCTGCGAGACGGCCGGTCGCGGCCGCCGGGCGTGATTGTGCCGGACCGCAGCACGCCCGCCCTCATCTGTTTCAGGCGGGCCCGTTCCTTCGGAGGCGACTCCCTTCCATAATAATTATCCCTTTAGAGTCCTCTAAAAACGGATGACACTGGAGAAGCGACACTAATAGGAACACTATGAACGGCACCTTCAGACGACCGAGGTAGCTGCCCAGAGACGGGTACCCCGGATCCAAGTCCGCGGTCGCATCGATCAGCTTCAAGATGATGGCGTAAAGTTTCCAAGGCATGTCGAGCCACGGGATTACCAGCGTCCACCCGAGCGCGTCGAGTAACGCGAATAACCACTTCCGATGGTCCGGACCTAGCAATGAAAGGTTCCATCCGACCCAGATGCCCGGGACGAAGAACGGCTCTCGCAACTTAACGGCCAAGCCTAGCAGGTTGCCGAGTACGGCTTTGCTCAAATCGTCTAACAGAGCGATCGGCGCCAGCTCGAGCGTGAGTACGAAATCGGACTCGATGGTTTCTAGCGCGTAGCGCGGACATTGGGCGGCCGTGACCAACACCGACAGCGTTACGAGCCCGAGCTCGATGAGATACCGCTCTACCGGGTACCGGCCCCGTATCAAAGCCTCCCACGCGATCTTACCATCCGTCAGCGCACCGTGGATCTCGACCGGCATCAGGTTGAGGAGGTTATCCCAGGCGGAGTCGAACGCCCCTTGGGGATCCAGCGGACTCAGCGCGGCCGATATCAGAGCTCCGACCACCGGTCCCGCCATAGTGACCTCCGCGTCTTCTCGCGAGACGTTATCGAAGAACCTCGCGGGATCCTCGATGTAGAGCAGCATAGCCTCCTTATGCCGCTTCCTGAGCTCCTCCTCCGGAGTACCCGGGTCGTAAGGCCCCCTGGTGACGAATCCTATCGGAGGTTCCGCGTGGATGTCGATGCACTTCCCGTCCCTACAGTGGAAGAGTATCTTCGGTGGAAACACGTCGAGCTGAACCTCGTCAATGCCCCCGTAGTACTCCGCCTCCACTAAGGCGTGACCTAGCTCGTGTGCCAGCGTTCCCGTCAAGTATACTGGGTTCATGAGGTCCGCGGACCCTGGAACCGCTGCGATCGATAGAATAAGTGCGACGATTGTGATCCGTTGCAAGGGGAGCTCCCCTTGCGTCTGATCACGTTGACCACGGACTTCGGGCTCGGTTCTCCGTATCCGGCCCAGGTTAAAGCTGTGATTCTCAGAATCGCGGCCCCAGGCGTCGATATCGTCGACGTAACCCACGAAGTCCCGGCACAGGACGTGGTGGCTGGTTCCTACGTGATGTCAGTCGCGTGTCCGTGGTTTCCACCGGGGTCCGTCCACGTGGGTGTGGTGGATCCCGGAGTGGGGACCGAGCGTAGGGCCGTCCTACTGGAGGCGGAGCGCGGGGACTTCTTGGTGGGACCGGACAACGGCCTCCTGATACCTCTCGCCGAAGAGCTCGGTGGAATCGTCCGGGCCTTTCGTATCCTCGAGGACGAAGTCTCGGACTGGGAAGTCTCCGCTACCTTCCACGGACGCGACGTATTCGCCCCAGCCGCCGCGCGAGTGGCGTCAGGTGAGAGTCCGGAGAGGTTCTGTGAACCCCTAGACCCAGAGGAACTAGTCGAGCCACCGATCGCCGAACCTGAAGTGGACGACGGCCACGTGCGTGCCCAGGTGTGGTTCGTGGATGACTTCGGGAACATCATCACGAACGTCCTGTACGACGAGGTGGACCTGCCCGAGACCGTGACGATCCGCGTCTCCGGGGAATCCTTCGAGGCTAGGCACGTCCACACGTATGGGGAGGCGGACTCCGGTGATCTGGTTGTCCTACGGTCTTCCTCCGACCACCTGGAAATCGCGGTCGTAGAGGGGAGCGCTGCCGAACTGCTCGGCGTCTCGACGGCCGACCGGCTCGAGATTCTCTACTGACCGTGCGGAAGCGGACCGCGCGGGGTTCCCCGGTGCGGATTAATCCCGTCGCACCTCTGTTACGGCCTCGGGCTCAGCCGCCCACGGGTTTCTGAGGACCTTCGGAACATACTCAGCGACGTCTTCCGCCGTGAGTCCCTGGGATAACCTCCGCTCCGCCAAGCATCCGGCGCTACCCACTACGAACGCCCCGATACACGCGGCTTCGAACCCTTCCCTACACCGGGCTGCGACTCCGGCGACGACCCCGGCGAGTACGTCACCCGTGCCTCCTACGGTCATCGCCGGGGTTCCCGTGACGTTCCATCTGATCTCGCCGTCGGGGGACCCGATGACGTCAACTCTACCTTTCAGTAGGATGGTGCATCCGAGTTCCTCCGAAACCCGCCGGACGGCTTCCGAACGATCCTCGAGAGATCTCCCCAGCTCCTCCCCGAACTCCCTCCTGAACTCCCCCGCATGTGGCGTTAGAACGAACCTATCGTCCACGTTTACCCCCGAGATTCCTCGCAGTCCGTCGGCGTCGACGATAATCATCCCGTCGAAGGACTCCGCCAGCTCTCTCAGGATTCCGACGGAGTCCGCGTCTGCGCCGAGTCCGGGCCCGACTACTACAGTGTCCACGCCCTCGAGGTCAACTTCATCCAGGTGCTCTGGCTCGAGCCGCTCCGCGGGGACCGCTCTGTAGATAACGTTCGGGTCGTTCTTGGGCACCGCGTCGACGGTTAGCAGGAAGACGAGGTCCACACCGGCCCTGAGCGCGCCTCGTGCGGCCAGCTGTGGCGCTCCAACGTACTTCCGCGAGCCGCCTATGATCAGTACGCGGCCGTGCTGGCCCTTATGCGACCAGGGATCGCGCCGCCAGATATCCGAGGTGATGAGGTCGCCCGGACCGCAGATCCGCTCGGCTATCTCGGGGATCCCCGCGTTCACCCTCCGGAGGAACACGTCTCGTAGCTTCCGAACGCCACGTTTATGTCGATGTATCGACACTACCAGGTCCGCTTCGACGGCGACGTCCGGTGTCTCTCCGCTGTCGGGATCGAGCCCTGTAGGAATGTCGATGGAGACCACTCGCGTCCCCGCACGTGAGGCCTCGTTGATCCGAAGGACCGCCGATCTCACGGGTTCGCGCAGCCGTCCTCGGATCCCGAACCCGAGGAGCGCGTCGACGACTACGTCCCGCTCGAAATCGACGCTCTCGAGATCTTCCGAATCTCGGACCTCCTGGACGGGGATCCCCGCGCGGTCCAGCCTCCTGAGGTTCAACTCGGCCGCCTCGTTCTTGATGGCCTCACGCCGTCCCACGAGGAGCACATCGACGTCCACTCCCTCGGAGTCCAGGTGGCGGGCGGTGACGAACCCGTCCCCACCGTTTCCACCTGTACCACAGACGACCAAGACGTCGTTTGGGGAGTATTCCCCGATCACTACCCTAGCCACGCCGGCTCCGGCGTTCTCCATCATGAAGTCCTCTTCAAAGCCCAGCCACCGCGAGTTGAGCTCGATCCTCCTCATTTCCTTCGAGGTGATGAACACGGATCCACCCCCAAGTGTGCGGAGAACGGGAACGGGAGCGTACTCGTTCCACCGGAAGCGTCAACCGGGGGGAAACACGGATTAAGGACCGTGGGATTTCGTGGCAGGGGAAGTCGGCCGTGGAGGTCCACGAGCTTACGATTCTAGGCGGTACCGATAAAGATGGTCGGCCCGAACCCGTCTGAGAACTTACTCTGGAACGTGGAACGATAGCCGCGGTCGTAGGTCTCACCGGCTCAGGTAAATCCGCGCTACTGCGTGACGTCGAAATCCTAGCGCAGGGTGACACCGAGACAGGCCGCAGAATCCTGCTCGACGGTGAGGAACCATCCGATGATCTCCGGTTCGATCCGGAGCACCGTCTTGTTGCCCACGTGACCCAAACCATGGGATTCCTCGCCGACTGTACCGTCCGCGAGTTCGTCGAGATACACGCCGAGAGCCGTGGCGTCGACGTCGATCCAGAGGAGGTCGTCGATGTCGCCAATCGTTTCACGGGTGAACCGATAGATCCGGACATGAAGATGACCGAACTCAGCGGTGGTCAGTCACGGTCACTCATGATAGCCGACGTGGCTTTGATCAGCGACTCACCCGTCGTCCTCATCGACGAAATCGAGAACGCAGGAATCTGCAAACACGAAGCTCTCGACGAGCTCACGGCGCGAGATAAGATCGTCCTCTTGGTCACTCACGACCCCGTCGTGGCCTTACGATCCGATTTCCGGATCGTCATGCGGAACGGAGCGATGACCGAGATAGTGGAGACGACGCAGCGAGAACGGGAAGTCGCCGAGCTCCTCGAGCGCGTGGACACGTGGCTCCTCGACCTCCGAAACCGCGTCCGCTGTGGTGAGCGCCTGGACGATGTCGAACCACCTGCGGGGATCGAGACGTGAAGCTGGTAATAGTCTCGGGCACGCCCGGATCCGGTAAGACCGCCGTCATCCTCCACGCACTGGAACGACTACTCGACCAGTACAACCCCGCTGTCGTCAAAGTCGACTGTCTCCGCACCGACGACCATGAGGTGTACCGTGAGCGCTTAGGGATTCCCGCCACCGACGCCCTAGCTAAGGACATGTGTCCCGACCACTTCGCAGCTTATAACCTCGAACACATGGTTCGCTGGGCCGAAGAACACGGTGCGGACCTGCTCGTCGTGGAAACCGCGGGTCTCTGCCTCCGCTGCGCACCCTACGTCGATGCCTGTCTTGGAGTCTGCGTCGCCGACGTCACCTTAGGTCCGAACTCCCCAGCCAAGGTCGGTCCCTTCCTGCAGACAGCCGACGTTGTCTGCGTCAACAAGGGCGACCTGGTCTCCCAGGCCGAACGTGAGGTCTACGTTCGGAAGGTGGCCGAGGTGAATCCAGACTGTCGGGTCATCGAAACCAACGGACTCACCGGAGCCGGCTGTGAACTACTAGCTCGACTGATCGAAGAGGAAGCCCCCGAGCTGCCCGATACCCTCGACGAAGTCAGACTCCGTGAGAAGGCTCCGCTCGCCGTCTGCACGCTCTGCGTGGGCGAGACACGGGTTGCCGAGCGTTACCACCGTGGGGTGCTCAGGCGCATTGACGGATTCACGGAGTACCGAGGTGAGTAAGCTCGTCGAACTGCTTCCTGGGTTCCACTGTGGAGCCTGCGGGTACGACCGATGCGATGACTTCGCCGAGGCACTGGTCCGCGGGGAGGCCAAGCTTGACGACTGCCCTTACCTTCAAACCGAGCGGTTCGCCGAGGAGCGCCGACGGCTCGAGAAACTCCTGGAGGAGATCGGAGAAGCCGAAGGAGCGCGCCCCAGCATCACTGGAGTCCTGGACGGCTACGAGGCCGACTTAGTGCTTTCACCCCTCCCGGACGAGCCCGCCTGCCGTGAGATCCTCCATCCTTTCTGGTCCGAGGCCGATATCGAGGAGGGTGACGTCATCCGCTACAGGCCGTGGGGTTGTCCTACCACGCATTTCGCGCGCGTTCTCGATGCGGAGAAGGGTCTCCTGACAGTCCATATCGTAGGACCTAGGCACCGACTCGGCGAAACTGACTTCGAGTATAAGGACGTTGGCCTGTGCCTCGTAGTCGGGTTCGAGGGGATCGTATCGGAAGGTAGAGTGCCCAATGTCGGGGAGACGGTCCGGTTCGTCCCGGAGCACTGCATGATGCAGAAAGTTCACTCTGGGGTGGTTATCGAGGCAGTCGGTGACCGGTTGCGCATAGAGTGTATCGACCTGAAGGTTTGGGCTCCGCCGAAGTAATCCTCGGCTCAACGACGTACCATGGAGTTCGTTCCGGTATCCCTCGCTTAAGAGGAAACGCGGCGGTTTCCGCTATGTCGGAGCCCTGGGGATGAGGAGCGAGGAACCCTGCGGAGTGGTGGAGTGAAGAGGGGTCGACTTACCGACCCTCTCACCTCACGATTTCCCTCCATCGTCGGACGTTCTCGTCCTCGGGTTCCCAGCGCAGTGCCACGTTGCTCCCTACTTCGACCCCTAGCTCCTCGGCGACGGGCTCGCACTTAGCCCTCAGCAGGAAGTACACGGGCACGTCGGGGAACGGCTCCTCCGGGATGGACTCGAAGTTACCTTGCCCTTTGGATATCACCACGTCGGCGGAGGATAACTCCTCGGCGAACTCCTCGCTGACTTCGGTCGCGAGCAGTCCGAGCATCTCGGCCCCCGTGTCGATCACGTCGCAGATCTCGGTAATACCGACTTGCTCGGCGTCCTCCCGCGTGGCGTCGTTCACTATCGGACCACCGCGGACGGCCACTACCACGTCGCACTCCAACTCTTCCACCAACACCTCGATCAGCAGCTTATCCAGGGCGATCTCTCCCGCGTTATCGCACAGGTAGAGCACGCGTGCGCCTCTGAGATCCTCAGGTTTCAGGTCGAAGACTGCGAACTCCGCGCTGCTGATCTCCTCACGGAGTTCGTCGAGGTCGAACTCATGGCCTGCTACCGCGAAGTCGATAGTGTTACCGACGATCGCCGCGGCCGCGGCCCGCTTCAGGAGTTCCTCAGGGTCCTCGATATTCTCGAGATCGCTCTCGAGCTCCCGTGCGACCGCCGCCGCGCGCTCGTTGGCCCGCCGCTTCTCCTCTCGGTAGGGGTCCGGATCCTCCGAGTACTTCATGACGGTCCGTTGTGCTTCGGTACCCAGTCTCGGAGGTTGGGGTGTGGGTTCCATCCGGTACAACTCGCTCACACGCTCGGTTGCGGCTAGGATGGCCTCCTTCTGACGATCCTCCGGAACAGCTCGTTCGACGGTGTTTACCGCGATTTCAAGCACGCACGGTACGCACCGTGGTACTGCCCTCATTACCGACGCCCCCGTCACCTCAGGAACAGCCACTGCAGGTTGTGTGGTACCTTCGAGTGTTCTAAGGGCCACAGCCCGAACGGTGCCGGTGATATCAGCAGGACGAACAGGGCCACCAGCAGCAAGGCGGGTAGCCAGCTCTTGCTCTCGTCATCGTCCAAGAACGAGCGGTCGGACGGTAGTTTCGCCGTTATCTTAACCAGCACGATCACGGTCGCCACCGCTATGTGGTACCAGTGCAGCCAGCCTTGGATGAACGCCGACGCCACAGAGAACCACTTGACGGTGCGGGTATCGTAGTAATATCGCAGGATGTATCCTCCTTCGAGCGGGTACACCGGCAGGGCCGAGAGCCAGGTGATGACGAGTCCCGCCCATCCAGCCAACGTGATCGGGTTCGCGACGATTCCGAGTTCGCGCGATAGGAGCAACGTCCACGGGTTGTGCCACACGAGCATTCGGACGGGCGTATGGTCGAACGCGGAACCTAGGAGGAACATCGCGGTGGATAGTAGAAACCCGGCCACCAGACCGGCTACGCCCACCCGGCACAACGATTCAACCAGCATAGGTCGAACTTCCGAGCGAATCACCGAGGAGAATGCCCCTGGGAAGGGAGGGACCGCGAGGAAAAACGGCAGGCGCGGTCTGAGGCCTTCCACCTTCGCTACCCAGAGCTTCGCGATCTCCTTGCCGAAGTAAATCGCCGAGAACGCGAGTGCGAACTCCACCGCGGCCCAGGTCGAGCCGAACGCCAACCATCCGCCCAAGTACGCGAATACCGGAACCGAAAGCCCCAGCAGAGCCAACCAGCCCGGCTCCTGTTCGGGAACTTCGAAACGCTGTACGACCAGCCTACCGGCCTTCCCCTCCGGTTCCGCTGTGAATTTCATCTCAGCAAGCTTCCTAGCCAGGCGATGCGCGTCTCCCTTCCGCTCGTAGTGGAAAACGACCGAACCGTCCTCCCGGACACGGAACTCCTTCACCTCGTATCCCGCACTTTCGAGGGCCCTTTCAACACTCTTAACGTCTTTATACGATGGAAACATCGACGGGTCGGCATCCGTACGGAACACGCCCTCGACTAGTAACGTCCCACCACATTTAGGGCACTTACCCTTCCGCTCGTATACTACCTCACGGTCGTGGGGTTTGAATTCGAAGTAATCGCAATTGTCACACACGAGCAAGGTTACCAGCTCATACTCCTCCTCTACCTTCTCGGCTGCCACGGGTTCCAGGGGTAACTGTCGTCTCATTTCACTCCCCCACCACGGTCACGAGCAGACGACGAGATCGTGGGCCGTCTAACTCCACGAACAGCACGGATTGCCAGGTTCCCAGTACGAGATCACCGTCGGATACGGGGATGGTGACGGAACTCCCTAGGAGTAGAGCGCGCAGGTGTGCATCGGCGTTGTTGTCGATTCTATCGTGTTCGTACCCCGCACCTTGGGGCACTAGCTCTTCAAGCTTATTAACGATATCACGGAGGAGACCCGACTCGGGCTCGTTCACGACCACGGCCGCGGTGGTGTGCCGTGAGTACACGTGAGCGATCCCTTTCTCCACTCCGCTCTCCCTAACTTTCTCTCTGACCTGGTCGGTGACGTCGATCACCTGAACCCTGCGTTCCGACTTGATCCTCAGCTCGGCCTGGTACACTGACAACGCCCGCACCCCGGGGGACATCCTGTGGAACTGCCGTCGATGAAGCTCCCGTCGGCACACGTGGAGCCGCTGAAGCTGGCCACGGCGATCGTAATAGCCTTGCTCCTCGTGAAGATCATGGGTCGAGCGGCTCGGGCCGTTCGGGGTAAGCTCGAAGAGGAGGACTTACAGGATTTGGGGTGGTGGGTGGAGAAGACGCTCCTGTATGGTTCTTACCTCCTGGCGTTCTCGATAGTCCTCGAGTCCCTAGGGGTGAGCCTCTGGGCTCTCGTCACTGGATTAGGGCTGGCCGGAGCCGGTATCGCGGTAGCCGCCCGTGATCTTATTGCGAACCTACTAGCGGGGTTGTACCTGGCACTGGAGCGCCCCTTCGAAGTGGGTGACAGAATCCGAGTCGGTGAGTACTCAGGGGAGGTGGTTGACCTCCGAATCCGGTGCACGGTGTTGAAGTCCAGAGGTCGGAGGATAGTCATTCCCAACTCCGTTCTAGTCAACGAGACCGTGGAGAAGCTGGACGACTCCGACGAATGCGAGTTCGAGGTCGTAGTAGAGGGATCCCCGGGTGAAATCGGGCGCCGGTTGGCCGCGCTCGAAAAAGAGTTGGACTCCCTAAAGCTGAAGTATTACGAGATCTCGGTGGAACGTGTGGAGTCGGGCAGGACGCTGGTCCGGGTGCGGACGGCTGGGAAGGAAGTGGATAGTGTGCATGGGGCGGTTCGACGCGCGCTCGTGAAGAGGCCTGGCGGGACAGACCGCTGAGGGATGACGATTAACCGGGAGCCGGGAGCGGATTCCGCCCCGATCCCTTATTGTTACACAGTCCGCAACGAACCGGGGATCCGGTTTATAGTTACTTTCACTCTACTCCTCGGGGGGAGTTTGGTGGAGATCAACGGAGTACCTGTAGAGGACACGTTCTGTGAGGCTTTCAAAGGCTTGTACGCACGGTTCATCGTGACGGCTGCCGACGAGCGTCCCTTGCGTGAGGCTGCTGAGAACGTCGCCGCTCTGCCGGCTACCGTCTTCGGCGAATCTGAGGCAGGCGTGGAACGCTGGTTGGACCCGGAGGAGACCCCGGACGGTCGCCCGGGGTTCGTCGCTCAGATGTGGGTGGAGTACGGTGATGACGCCGTGAAGAAACTGGAGCACGAGCTCGGGAAGCGCATACGTCAGGGTGTGCTGGTACGACCGACCACCAGGGTATTCGACGCTTGCGAGGATCCGGACGGCTACATCGACACGGAACGCCCCATCGGCCGTTGCGCCGACGGGTACGAATACACCGACGTACGTTTCGACCGGGAGATGGTCCACGTTCCGATCATGATGGGCGAGTTCCTGATCGAGCGTCGGCTGGGGTACGCGGAAGGTGTCGCAGGGGGCTTAGTATGGCTGTTCTGCGAAGACGTCGATGCCGCGCTCGAAGCCGGTTACCGGGCCGTTGAGGCCCTGCGAGACGTAGAAGGCGTCATCACTCCCTTCAACGTCTGTGCCGCCGGTTCGAAGCCCGAAACTATCTACCCGGACATCGGTCCGACGACCAACCACCCATACTGTCCGACCCTCCGCGATAGGATCCTCGACTCGAAGGTCCCGGAAGGTGTCGAGGCGATCCCCGAGATCGTGATCAACGGGGTCTCGCTCGACGTGGTGAAGCGAGCGATCGGAATCGCTATCGAGGCCGCCACGGAGGTTGACGGCGTCGTCAAGGTGTCCGCCGGGAACTTCGGAGGTAAACTCGGCGACTACAGGATTCCGCTGCGGGAGTGCATTCGGGAGTGAGGAGTGTTGGACGTAGTGGGTCTCGGCGCCCTCAACGTGGACGAGCTTCTGTACATCCCTCGAATGCCCGAACGCGACGATTCGGTACCTGTCGAACGGAGAGTACGGCGGGGAGGGGGATCCGCGGCGAACACTATCTGTTGGCTCGCCCACCTCGGGAGAGAAGTGGGGTTCGTCGGGAAAGTCGGCAGCGATGATGCTGGGGATCTCCTACTCCGGGAGTTCGAAGAGTACGGCGTCGATACCTCCAGAGTCGTCAGGGGTGACGGACACAGCGGTACGGCGTTCTGTCTGGTCTCCGGAGACGATAGGAGAATCCTCGTCGATCCCGGGGTCAACGACGAGCTTCGACCGGATGAGGTCGATCTCGATTACATCCGTAAGGCCCGCGTACTCCACACCAGCTCGTTCATCGGATTACGATCGGAGACGTCCCTAGAGACCCTGAAGCGGACCATGAAGGCGGTAGCGGACGAGCTGATGGTGACTTTCTCTCCCGCCACGATGGTCTTGCGTGGCTGGTCCTACTTGGAACCGTACTTCGAAGCCGCCGACGTCGTGTTCCTCAACGAGACGGAGGCGGTTCACTTGACGGGCGATATCGAGGAGACCCTCAATAGGCTGGCCGAACTCGTGGAAGTAACGATCGTCACCCGCGGGTCCGACCCCGCGATCGTCCAAGAAGGGACCGAGATCTCGGAAGTGGCCCCGGAGCCCGTTCCGGAGGAGGACATCGTAGATCCTACGGGGGCGGGGGATGCCTTCGCGGCCGGATTCATCGAAGGTATTCTACGGGGTGAACCGGCCGACCGGTGCTGCGAGCGCGGTCACGCGGTAGCCGCCGAGTGTCTGAGAATCGAGGGGTGCCGCCCTCCCACGGAAGGACGCTCCGAATAGTGGCTCCGAGGATAATCACCTCGGGATGAAGTCCACGAGCTTGTGCACTTGCGGCAACACCCGCACGTCGGCGTTCACCAGCCCGGCTAACTCCCAAAGATCCTCGAGGTCGTGCTCAGAGCCCGTCGCCGGTTGTAGGTATATCGGTTCTACACCCAGCCGATGAAGCCCCTTCAGTGCGCTCTCAGCGTGCTGGTAACATTCCTCGTCCACCAGTACTACCTTAGCGTAAACCTCCGCGCTGATCCTCTCGAGGAACCTCAGACAACGGTCGGGAAAATCGTCCATGTTGGGTCCGTGTGACGGCAGTTTCACGTCCGCGGAAACTACATCCGCCAATTCGTCGATCAACGGAGCTCGGTCAGGTAGTGAGGCATTGGTCTCGAGCAGTACCCGGAACCCGCGTTCACGGAGCCTCTCGATCAACTCCTTCAGTGCGCCCCACGGCTGGACGAGAGGTTCTCCCCCGGTCAACGAGACGGTTCCGAACGTGTCCTCCAGGTCCTCTAATTCCACCAGCACTTCGACGACGTCCTCCGGTCCGCATGGGACCGGGAGCTCGAGCTCCACCTCTCCGCTCACACGTCGAATCAGGGCCCTCCGGCGGCTGCTTCGGGAGGCTGGCTCGTCACAGTATGCACATCTCAGGTTACACCCTGAGAATCGGACGAACGCCTGCGGCTCCCCCACGAACTTGCCCTCTCCCTGCAGTGAGAGGAACACCTCGTACACGTTCAATCCAGGCGTCGGACGACCTCTGCCCCCTGTCCCCATCCTTCGTCCACCCGGACGCGTAGTTCCTTCAGATTGTCACCCGCCAGCCTGCGTTCCAACTCGTCCGCTAGGTACTCCGCCAAGTCTTCGGCCGATAGTGAACGGGTAGGGATCAATACAACATCCTCCCTGGGAAACACGTAGCGCTTGCCGTCCGACAGCCGAACCGTGATCTCGTTCCCAGATTCCTCGATCTCGAAAAGTTCGGACTCGGTCGGTAACAACACCCGATGATCCAAGGGCTTTATCAGCTCTCGCACCGTGCTTTTGAGCTCGTCGAAGTCGTACACGAAGCCGTGTGGTTCCGTGCGCTCTCCGAGTAGCTCAACCGACACATGGTACGTGTGACCGTGCAAGCGACCGCACTTACCATGTCCTGGAATCACGTGGCACGCCGAAAACCTCAGCCCTAACTCCCTACCGTCCAAATACACGCGCGGCAAGCACGCACCCCCGGCCGATGACGAGCAGCCGGAACACCGAGTGGTGACGAGCCCTGGCTTTACCGAGGCCTCGGGTCGGCGGTTAAGGCCCTCCTCATCGGCTCGGCCACCGCCGTAGGTCCTCATCCCCGACTCGACCGGCGAGCTAACAGTATTAACGGTGTACCCGGGACGTTCGGGGGTGTCGGAGGTTGCCCGTGGTCACGATCCACTACGATAAGCTCGTGAAAATACTCGGAAGGGAAGTCTCGTTCGAGGAGCTAGCTCATAATCTCATCCCGATGCTCGGTAGCGATGTGGAGCGAATCGACGAGCGTGAAATGGTTATCGAGACAGAGTTCTTTCCGAACCGTCCCGACCTGTACAGCGTGGAGGGTGTTGCGCGGGCACTCAAGGGATTTCTGGGGATAGAGACGGGCATACCTGAGTACAACGTTCGTCGCTCGGACGTGGAGGCACGGGTCGAAGAGAGCGTACTCGACGCGCGCCCCTGCCTTGCGGTCGCCGTCGTCCGCGGCGTCGAGTTCGAGGACGAGCGTGACTTGGAGCACCTCATGGAGTTCCAGGAGCACCTCCACTGGGTGATAGGGAGGGACAGGAAAAAGGCTGCGATCGGTATCCACGACTTCGAAGCGGTAGAGCCACCTCTCAGGTACTTCCTCGCGGATCCGAACGACAGGTCATGGGCGTTCGAGCCACTCGACCACCCGGGCGAAGAGATGACGCCTGCCGAGGTCCTCAGACGGCACGAAAAGGGCCGGCAGTACGCTCACCTGGTGTCCGACGGGGCCCCGATCCTCGCGGACGAGGAGGGAGTGATCTCGTTCCCTCCGGTGATAAACTCGGAGCGCACCAGGGTCACGCAGGACACGACGGACCTGCTCATCGACGTGACCGGTACAGATTGGCGATCCGTGTTGGACGCGCTTCACGTGATCGTGTGCAACCTGGCCGAACGCGGCGCGGAAATCCTTACCGTTGAGATACTGGGGGCCTACGAGCGGACGACTCCAACGATGGAACTCGATGTATGGGACGTTCCCGTGAGCGAGGCTCGGAAACTGTTGGGGATCGATCTCTCCGGCGAGCAGCTGGAGGAGCTGCTGGAACGCGCTCGGCACGGGGCGATCTTCGTTCCCGAGGGTGAGCGTGAGCTCCGGGAGTACCCGCTCCCGGATGTGTACCACATCGAGGCTGATTGGCGTGAGATCCCTCCGATACTCTACGAGGAGGACGTGGTACGGGTCTTCGTAGGGCCCCGGCGGACGAACATCCTTCACGAGTGGGACCTGATCGAAGACGCGGGGATCATGTACAATTACGACCGGTTCGAGCCCACGGTACCCGACTTCTACACGCCATCACGTGCCGATAGGGAGCGCGAATTCATCAACGTCGTGCGTGATACCCTCGCGAGGATGAAGTTCGTCGAGGTGAACTCCCTGACTCTCATCAGTCCAGAAGAGAACTATCGGAAAATGCGCCTCGAACCGGACGGCCGCGCGGTGAAGTTAGCTAATCCGATTCAGAAGGAGTACACGATCGTACGAACGTGGATCCTCCCGTCTCTGATGCGTTTCCTCGCGGACAACAAGCACCGTCCGTATCCGCAACGGGTGTTCGAGCTCGGGGAGGTGATCGAACGGGACGAGGACGCGGAGACCGGTGCCAAGGACCGGTGGAAACTGGCGCTGGCGATCGCCGGCCCCGGTGTGGGCTTCTCCGAGATTAAGTCCGTGGTGGAGGCACTACTGCGCGAACTGGACGTCACCGGGTGGGAGATTACCGAGAGAAAACACCGATCATTTATTAATGGAAGGTGCGCCGCCGTACTCGCCGACGGGCGGGAGCTGGGTTTCTTCGGTGAAATTCATCCCGAAGTACTGACTGAGTTCGACCTCGAGGTGCCCGTAGTGGGTGGGGAGTTCGACGTCGCGGCCCTTAGAACGGCCGCCGGGTGGTGACACTTGGAGCAGATAGTGAAGAACGCGCTGGAGCGCGTCGAACGAGAGCAGGGGGGCGACGACCCGCCGTCGTCCCGGGGGACCGACGACGATCAGGAGTTGATGGAAGTCCTTGAGCGGGCCCGGGCCAGGATACTCGTAGTCGGTGTGGGGGGAGCCGGCAACAACACCGCTACTAGGCTCAAAGAGGAAGGTATCGGAGGCGCCGAGGTAATAGCGATTAACACCGACGCTCAGGACCTCGTTTCGTGTAAGGCCGACCGGAAAGTGCTCATCGGGTACGAGCTGACCCGAGGATTGGGTGCCGGTGGTGACCCGCGCGTCGGCGAAGAGGCGGCTAAGGAGGACATGGAGAAGATCAAAGAGGTCGTCGAGGGCGCTGACATGGTGTTCGTCACCTGCGGTCTCGGCGGTGGCACCGGCACGGGAGCGGCACCGATCATCGCCGAAGTCGCCCGCAAGGAGGGAGCGCTCACGATCGGCGTTGTCACGCTCCCGTTCTCGGTCGAAGGTAGGAGGAGGATAGAGAACGCCCTTGAGGGTTTGGAACGGTTGAGGCAGGTGGCCGATACGTGCATAGTCATCCCTAACGACCGCTTGTTAGAGATAGTCCCGGACCTCCCCATCGCGGCAGCTTTCAAGGTGGCGGATGAAGTCCTCATCAACGCCGTGAAAGGAATCACCGAGATGATCACACAGCCCGGTCTCATGAATCTCGACTTCGCCGACGTGAGAGCCGTGATGGAGAACGGAGGTTTCGCCCTGATAGGCATAGGCGAAGCCGAGAACGATTCCGAGTCCGGTAGCCGGGCCGTCCAAGCCGTGGAGAACGCACTTAACAACCCGCTGGTTGACGTCGAAGTGAGCGGTGCCACCGGTGCCTTAGTCAACATCGTCGGTGGGAAAGATCTCACGCTTAAAGAGGCCGAAGAGGTCGTGGAGTTGGTAGCTTCGGAACTGTCGGAGGATGCCACAGTCATCTGGGGAGCTCAGATCGACGAGGACCTGAACGACGTGCTCCGCGTCACCGTAATAGTTACTGGAATCGAAGACGCCGACCTCGAGGCCATGTTCACGGGTCCAAGACAGCCGAAACGTACCGAGGTGAAGGAGGTGGCCGCCGAGTCTTCTCGGCCCGAAAAAGTCCCCGAGGTGTCGAAAGGAGGTGCGGAATCATCCGAAGATGAGAGACCGTCCTCACTCGAGGATCTGGAGAAGATCCTCTAAGGGGGCCAAGATTCCGTGAGTACCTACGAAGAACTGATCTCCCTGTTACGGGACTGTAAGCGCGTCCTTCGAGCCGCCCGGAAGCCTACCTGGGACGAGTACATAGAGTCGGCTAAGATCGCCGGACTCGGCATTCTCATCGTGGGCGGAGTAGGGTTCCTGATCAGAGTGATCGTGCAGTTGATCGAGCTCTACACGTGAGTGGGGTAGGTTGGATTGGCCGAGACCGACTCGACGAAGCTCTACGCCGTCCGCGTGCAGGCGGGTCGAGAGGAGGCCACCGCTGACATGCTCGTGATGCGCGCTCGGAGGAAGGTCAAAGAGGAAGGTATCGAAACGGGTCTAAAGGCTGTGATAGCACCCGAGGAGCTCCGAGGATACGTAATCATCGAAGTTGAGGAGTTAACCGACGAGCTCAGGGATCTAATTCACGATCTTCCGGATACGCGCGGTATCGTTGAGAAACCTATGGATTTTGAGGAGATTGAACACTACTTCGCGCCTAAGCCCGAGGCCGTGGAAATCAGCGAAGGAGACGTCGTCGAGATACTCTCCGGACCCTTCAAGGGGGAGAAGGCACGGGTCGTCAGCGTGGACGAGTCACGTCGTGAGATAACGGTCGAGCTGCTGGAGGCCCCCGTACCCATCCCCGTAACGGTAAAAATGGACGCCCTGCGGCTCCTGCGGGAGGAGGAGTACGAAGGGTAAAACTAACGAATTAGGGGTGCGGTAACAATGCCGAAGGAAGAGGTTGAAGTTCTCATCGAAGGAGGTAAAGCTGACCCTGGACCACCGCTCGGACCCGCTCTAGGTCCGCTCGGTGTTAACATACAGGAAGTTGTTGAAGAGATTAACCGTAAGACGAAGGACTTCAAAGGTATGGAAGTCCCAGTCAAGATCATAGTTGACACGGAGACCAGAGAGTTCGAAGTGAAAGTTGGATCACCTCCGACTTCTGCGATAATCAAGTCAGAACTTGGTATTGATAAGGGAGCGCATGAACCTAGACACGAAACAGTGGGCGATCTCTCGATGGAACAGGTGATCAAAATCGCGAAAATGAAGTTCGACGATTTACTGTCATATGATTTGAAGACGGCGGCTAAAGAGATCCTAGGAACATGTGGAAGTATGGGAGTTACGGTTGAAGGGAAGGATCCAAAGGAGGTTCAGAAAGAAATCGACGAAGGAAAGTGGGATGACCTGTTCGAGAAGTACGAGGAGGAAGAGGAGTAAGGGGTGAGCGGAAGTGACGATTACCGAGGAGGACTTGATCGAACCGCTCCGGAAGGTAGTGGAGTACTCCCCACCCCGTCGGTTCCTCGAGACCGTAGACATGATCGTCAACGTGAAGGGAGTCGATCTCTCCGATCCCTCTCAGCGTATCGACAAAGAGGTCGTACTCCCTCACGGTCGCGGCAAGCCCGTGAACGTTTGTGTCATCGCGGAAGGTGAGATGGCCCGAGAAGCTGAGGAGGCCGGGGCGACGGTCATTAACCGCGAAAAGCTCGAGGAACTCGCGGAGAACGTACGCGAAGCCAAGAAGATCGCCCGACGCCACGAGTTCTTCTACGCTCAGGTGGATCTAATGCCGGACGTGGGTAGGGTTTTAGGACCCGTCCTCGGTCCCCGCGGCAAGATGGCCAAGCCGGTGCCACCCAATGCCGACATCCGTGCACTCATCGAGCGGGCCCACCGGACCGCCAGAGTACGGATGCGCGACCAGCCGGTCATTCACACTGTCATCGGCGCCAGGAACATGGAGCCGGAGCAACTCGCCGAGAACGCGATGGCGGTCCTCCGGGAGATAACCTCCGAGCTCGAGAAGAGCTGGGCCCAGATAGACTCCGTGTACGTTAAAACCACGATGGGCCCGGCGGAGCGGGTGTACTGATGGGGGACTGTGCGATGGCCGTCAAAGCGAAGGGACAGCCGCCCTCCGGCTACGAGCCTAAGGTCGCGGAGTGGAAGAGGAGAGAGGTTAAGGAACTCAAAGAGCTGATGGACGAGTACGAGAACGTGGGTCTCGTCGACCTCGAGGGGATCCCGGCACCACAACTGCAAGAGATCAGGGCGAAGCTCCGCGAGCGTGACACCATCATCAGGATGTCCAGGAACACCCTGATGCGAATCGCACTGGAGGAGAAGCTGGACGAGCGACCCGAACTGGAGCCGCTACTGGACTACATCGAGGGTCCTGTGGCGTTTATATTCACGAACCTCGACCCGTTCAAGCTGTACAAGCTTCTGGAGGAGAGCAAAGCCTCAGCGCCCGCTAAGCCAGGCGACATCGCTCCAGAGGACATCGTCGTACCGGAAGGTCCCACACCGTTCGAACCCGGACCGATCGTAAGCGAGCTCCAGCAGGCCGGTCTACCGGCTCAGATCCAGGACGGAAAGGTAGTCATCACTAAGGACACCGTGTTGGTTAAGGAAGGGGAGGAGATAGACGAAAAGACCGCCGAGATCCTCAAGAAGCTCGAAATCGAGCCGATGGAGGTAGGAGTCGATATCGTAGCGATCGTAGCCGAAGGGACGCTATTCGAGCGCGATGATCTTGCGATCGACTTCGACGAGTACGAGGACATGGCCAAGGAGGCCGCGCAGCACGCGTTCAACCTGTCGATCAACGCGGCCATACCGACGGCGGAGACCGCGGACGTTATCGTCGCGAAGGCGCACACGGAGGCGCTCAACCTGGCAGTCAACGCGGGAGTGCCAGTACCGGACGAGACGGTTATGGGATGCATCCTGGCCAAGGCTCACGGAGAGATGCTGGCACTGGCGGGAGCTATCGCCGAGGTGGACGAGGAAGCTCTCGACGAAGAGCTATTAGAGATGGTGAGCCGGTCGGCCGAGGCGGCCGAACGGAAGGAAAAGGAGGAAGAGGAAGAAGAGGAAGCCGAGGAGGAAGAGGCGGAGGAAGAAGAGGAAGAGGAGGAAGAAGAGGCGGCGGCAGGTCTCGGAGCTCTATTCGGTTAACCGACCACGGGGGCCCTATTCCCTGCCTCATAACGTCGTTCTTACCGGTCGTCCCGGTATCGGTAAGACCACAGTTTGTCTCAAAGTTCGTAACGTTCTAGAGGAGGAGGGCTACACCGTCGGCGGAATCTATTGCCCCGAGATCAGGGAGGGTGGTCGACGGATAGGCTTCGAGATCGTCGACCTCACCGAGGGTGACCGGTACCTACTGGCAAGGGAAGGAGCTTCGGGGCCCAGAGTCGGTCGTTACGGGGTTTTCGTCGATAACCTCGAGCGGGCCGCCGAATCCATCGAACGTGCCGTGAAAAGGACCGACGTCGTGATCGTCGACGAGGTCGGCCCCATGGAGCTCAAGTCGAACGCGTTCGTAGACGCCGTGAGACGGGCGGCCGACGCGCACACACCCGCGATCTTCGTAGTGCACGAGCGATCGCGACATCCAGTCGTAGTGGATCTTAGGGAGGAACGCCCCGACGTCGTGCGTTTCCGGGTCACACTTTCCAATAGGGATGAGTTGTCCGACAGAATCCTCGAGCACGTGCTTGAGTGGTTGGAGGAGAGGTGATCGTTTTGGAGCATCTGGAATGTGACGTGCTCGTGATCGGAGGTGGTGGTGCGGCCGCCCGTGCGGCGATCGAGGCCGCTAGGAGGAATCTGAACGTGGTGATCGTCTCCAAAGGTGCCGTGGGTAGAAGTGGATGCACCGTCATGGCGGAAGGGGGCTACAACGCGGTCTTACGCACGGCCGATCCGGATGACTCCTTCGACGCTCACTTCCGCGACACCGTCGAGGGAGGCGCCTACCTCAACGATCAGGACATGGTAGAAATCCTCGTACGAGAAGCACCTAAGCGCTTACTCGACCTAGAGAACTTCGGAGCCGTGTTCGACCGTAACGAGGACGGTACCCTAGCCCAGCGTCCTTTCGGTGGTCAATCTAAGCCCCGTACTTGCTACGCCGGTGACCGTACGGGACACGAGATAATGATGGCGTTGCTGGACGAAGTTCGCCGCCTCGACGGTATCACCGTTCTGGAACGCACAATGGGATACGGACTGGTTCGAGATCACGACGGAAGGGTAGTGGGCGCGGTATGCGTGGACCTTCAAACCGAGGATACCATCGTCATCACGGCCTACGCCACCGTTCTAGCTACAGGGGGCGCGGGTCAGCTCTACCCCGTCACCACGAACCCCGTCCACAAGACCGGTGACGGGTACGCCATGGCCTTACGCGTCGGTTGCCCGCTCATTGACATGGAAATGGTTCAGTTTCACCCCACTGGAATGGTGTATCCCGAGAGCGTTCGCGGAGTTTTGGTTACGGAAGCCGTTAGAGGTGAGGGAGGACGGCTTTACAACGCCAGAGGCGAGCGGTTCATGAAGCGCTACGATCCCGAGAGGATGGAGCTGGCGACGCGCGACGTCGTAGCTCGGGCTATTTACAGGGAGATCAAAGAGGGACGTGGGACGGAGCATGGTGGAGTTTACCTGGACGTCACTCACCTGCCCGACGAGGTGATCGAGGAGAAGCTCGAGACTACGCTCAAGCAGTTCCTGCGCGTGGGCGTGGACATTCGAAACGAACCCATGGAGGTGGCTCCCACGGCCCATCACTTCATGGGAGGGGTCCCGATCGACGCCGACGGGAAGACGCCGATCCCGGGTCTCTTCGCGTGCGGTGAGGTTACGGGAGGTATCCACGGAGCGAACCGACTCGGCGGAAACGCCCTGGCCGATACACAGGTTTTCGGGTACCGCGCCGGAAGGGCCGCCGCCGAGCTCGCCTTGAAGTTACGGAGACGAGGTCGTAGGATACAGGTGCGCAAGACCGATGCGCCGACGGTGGAGTCCGAGATTTGGTCCACCGTCGGTCAAGAGGATCCGATTCGAGTGCGCGAGAAGCTCCGGGAGACGATGTGGGAATACGTGGGTCTGGAGAGGTCCGAGAAAGGTCTCAAGACGGCGATCAAAACCCTCAACGAGCTCAAGGAGACCGTGGAATCCGGTCTAGACGATGAATACGGGTTACGGCCGGTCTTAGAGGTGCGCAACATGGTAGAGGTGGCTATCGCCGTCGCGCGATCCGCCCTTTATCGGACCGAGAGCCGTGGAGCTCACTATCGGTCGGATTATCCCGAACGCGATGACAAACGGTGGCTTCGTCACACTGTCTACAGGCCCAACGGCTCTCTGGCCACCCGTCCCGCTAAGATCACTCGACTGGATCCCCGTCAGTGATTATGTCGACGAAGCGGATCTCGTCCGGTTCTACCTTCACTAACCCTCGATCCGTGAGCCTCAGTTCCGGGACCACCGGAAGGGTCACGAAAGATAGAGCCTGGAACGGATCCCAATCGACACCGGAACTCGATCGAATCAACTCGAGCACGTCCTCGTAGGATTTCTTCACCTCCTCGGGGTCCGAGGAGCTCATCAATCCCGCCACGTCCAGTCGTACGAACTCGGCTCGGTCTCCCGCGACGGCCCCTACGCACCCTCCCACCTCGGAGACGAGCTGCAGAGCCCTGCGCACGTCATCGAGGCGTCTACCCGCGACCACCACGTTGTGTGAGTCGTGAGCTACCGTGGACACCACGGCACAGTCGAGTTCCTCGAACCCTTCCACGAACCCTATCGACCAGCTGCCCTGCCCGTATCGGTCCGTCACGACCAGAAACGCCACGTCGTCGTCCTTCACCGCTCCGTCCTTGACGGTGATCTCTCGTACGATTTCTTCCGTGCGAATGGAACCTCTCACCAGCCCAACGCACCTGACCTCGTATTTCCCGTCCTGAAACGATACTTCTCTCGGGTCGACGGAGAGCTCGACGTCGGGTAATTCGGCCTCCGCGTCTCGGAACCGGACACGTTCCGAACGTTTGCCTCCGATCCACACGTCCGTGAGTTCCATGTTCTCGTCGAGATCTTCGACCACCACTATGTCGGCATGGAACCCTGGTACCAAACGTCCTGATTGTAAGCCGTAACACAGGGACGGATTCAACGTGACCGCGCTGAGGGACTCCAGCGGATCGAAACCCGCCTCGATCGCACGCCCTACTATTTTCCGGAGTGATATTTCGTCCATGTCCTTAACGTGCAGATCGTCGGTAACGAAGCACACACCGCGGAGGTCCTCCAACGTTTCCAGTGCTACTTCCATGTCCTTCGAGGATGAGCCCTGTCGGACGAAGGTCCAGACTCCGAGCTCTCGTCTTGAGGTGAATTCTTCCGCGGTCGAGCACTCGTGATCGGTCTCAGGACCGGCCGCGAAGTATCGCATCGCTTCGAACCCTGTGAGGCCGGGGGCGTGTCCGTCTACCGTCAGACCGTACAGGCTCTTCAGCTCGATGAACTCGTCCTTTTCTCCCTCCATGACTCCAGCGACGTCCATCAGCTCTCCTACGGAAACTACCATGGGATGGCTCGCAAACTTTCGAGCCACGTCGACCGTGATCTCGCCTTCCACGGTCTCGTAGGGAGGCCCTAGTGCCGGGACGCACGACGGTAGCGCGATGTAGAACTTAAACGGCAGGGCTTCTTCCGCGGTCTTGACGGCCCATTCAAGTCCGAGCTCGCCTGAGACGTTCACGACCTCGTGAGGGTCCCAAACGACGGCCGTGGTGCCTTCACGTACGACGATTTCGGCGTATCGGGCCGGCCTCAGTCCGGAACTTTCCACGTGGACATGAGCGTCCACGAACCCAGGGCAGATGATCCCGTCAACGTCGATCACATCGGCGTGCTCGGGCTCATTTCGCGTCACTCCAAGCAGCCTACCTCCGTCCCAGATCACGTACCCGGTTCGAATTCCCGAGAACCAAGGGTCAACGAATCGACCTTGGAACGCTCGCGACTCGTTTCCCCCCGCGGGTACAGCAGGGAGGTAGGCGCGCGGGATCACGGTCGGGCCACCGACGGCCCTCTCACCCGCACACCTGTGGCCCGGCGGAGCCCACGCGGGATCATCCTCGGGATCCCCGCGTCCCCCGCGCCGGTTCGACCGGGCCATGGTGCTCGGTAGGGAAGGAGACCTATGAACTTACCGCTAGTTTCCTCAGATTTCGGATGTACAGGCAGGAAGTTACCAGGAAGTGGTACAGAATCGATGTTCCTAGGAGGTACCTCGCGGCGGCGTTTCCTACAGGGAGATCGGTGGTAGGTGGTGGTGGGATGAACAACTCTCTGATACTGTACCGGCGCCCATCCTCCGCGTTGTAGTACTCCTTCGTGGTTACTATGGACACCGCTGAGGCGGTGAGAAAGCAAGCGGCCGTCGAGAGGACCATAGCTCCTTGCTTCCACGATATCAGGCACACCATCGGGCACCCGACGGCCCAGTAGTTTGGGTTCACCACCTTGGAGAACGCTAACAACGCTAGTCCGATGCACCCGGCCGCGAGTTCTGGATTCCCTCGCATTGCTAGCGGAACGACGACGGAGAGCGTCCCGACGGCGGCTTCGATCCCTGGACATCCGGGTAACAGAGTCCATATGGAACAGTTCTGAGGAGAACGGTTGACTTGAAAGATTATGACATCGTGGACGAAGTCCCAACCGTTAGCGATGAGGTAGGGTCCGCAAATTAGTACGGAAGCGAGGAGAAACGTGGGAATCGATTGCCGCCGGAGGAACGGAAGGGCGACTATACCGGCAGTTGGCTTCATCCATAACGCCGTCGCTGCGCATAAGCCGGCCAGCTTACCTTCACATACTGCGGTGGCCAGCGCCGGTACCATCGAGATAGTGTCCAGTTGCCAGAACACACACGGGTACGCCATTGAGGCGGCGACCACCAACGTTCCGACGTTCCCAACCCCGGCTCGCCGGATCAGGTAGATGCACATTATGGCGCCGAGCCACGCCGGCACCTTCCACAACACTCGGAACTCCCAAGTGTGGGGGCTAAGCCCCAGTGTGTGGGTGCCGATGTACCACACGAGGGCGGGTAGCAGCGATCCTAGTGGGGGATAATGGACGTCAGTCGCCGAGTAATACGAGAGAGGACGGCTGCACACGACAGGACACCAGCGCATCCACTTCTCGAAGTCCGGCGCGTAGACCACCGTTAACAGCCACCATAGCAGATCCTTCATTCCGCCACCTCCGGATCAGTAGCTCGTGCCTTCCTCATCCGGCTCGGCGAAGGCCAGACTCATCATCCCTGGAGTAAGAATCATCGAGTAAGGATCGTTATGGTTTCGATAACAATTCCAGCTGGGGGCGTAAGAAGATGTGGGGGTTTAGGCGAGGTACCCCGCGATCGGCGAGGCCAGCATCGTCAGCAGCTGGTCCAGAGCCTTGACCACTGGCGCCACGATCTGCGCTGCGGTCGCTACGCCCTTGTCAGCCAGGTATCCTAGCACCGTGCTCACGGTCGGTAGCGCCAGGCCGACTGCGCTAGCCTCGGTGATTACAGCTGAACCCTCTAGTCCTAGTTCCTGTGCCAGGTCTACGAGTGGGTTCTCCACGTCACCTACGCCTAGCGCGTACAGCAGCGGCGCTACTACCGCGCCCGCCATGGTGCCCACGTCGAGCATCGACAGCGTGTTCGGCATCACGTTGTGGTCCAGACCCCAACCTGCCAGCAGGTCGGTTGCCAGCACCATCGCCGGTAGAACGGCACCTACGTCGTTCTCAGCGAACTCCCTGAGTCCTAGGTCGTCCAGGAAGTTCTGTAGGTCCGTCTTGTAGCCTAGCATGTCGCTGAGTGGGTATCCCATGAACGGGTCCAGTAGCATCAGCGCTGGCACCGCTAGCAGTAGGTCCTTGACCACGGCTCCCGCCAGGTGTGTCGGAATCGCCGGCTTCGGAGCTACTACGGTCACCTCGACGCTCTGCGTGGCGGTTCCACCGGTGATCCCGTACTGCGGTAGGTCTGGGAACTTCGCGGTCACGGTGATCGTGTGCTTACCTTCAGTCAGTTTCAGGGTCGTGCTCACGGTCCGGGTGTCTCCGAGCTTGTACGGCGGGTTGATCGTCTTCGTGTCCACTGTCTGCCCGTCGACTGCGAACGTCACCGTGGTTGGGGTGCGCTTGATCGTGTACGGGTAGTTACCCGTCCAGGTGATTGTGGCCGTCACGGTTACGTCGGCGGTCGTCTGGCCCTTCTCCAGCTGCACTTCGGATGGTGCTTCTACGGACTGGATCTGCGGCTTGATGGTGTACTTGCCTGAGTAGACCTTGGCTTCGGCGCCGCCCACTAGGGCGACGGCCAGCGCCACGGCCAGCGCCAGAAGCACGCGCTTCACGGCGGTTTCACCCCCAGCCTCCGGTGGTCCGGGGCGTTATATTACCTTTTTGGGAATTTTCGGCATGGGCCTAGTCCTCAAACCCCATCATCTTCCTCAACCGCTCGCCTACCTTCTCGATTTCGTGGTTCTCTATCTCCTCCCGGAGACGCTTCATGACGATACGACCGGACTCGTTCTCGAGTGTCCACTCACGGGCGAACTCACCGCTTCGGATTTCTTCCAACACCTTCCGCATCTCCTCCTTGTTGATGATGCGCTTGCCTCTAGTGAGCCCGCCGTACTCCGCAGTGTTGGAGACGTTATCGAGCATTCCACTGAGGCCTTTCTCGTAGATCAGGTCGACGATGAGCTTCAGCTCGTGTAACGTCTCGAAGTAGGCGACCTCGGGCTGGTAACCCGCTTCGACTAGGGTCTCGAACGCGTAGAGGATCATGTACAGGACTCCACCGACTAGGTCTACCTGCTCGCCGAAAAGGTCGGTCTCCACTTCCTCCCGGAACGTCGTCTTGATCACGCCGGCGCGGGTGAACCCCATCGCCTTGGCCATGGCGAGGGCCAGGTCCATCGCCTCGCCGGTGTAGTCTTGGTGTACGGCCACTAGGGCCGGAGTACCGAATCCTTCGGTGTACAGCTTGCGGACCATGTGTCCCGGCCCTTTCGGGGCCACCAGGATGACGTCGACGTACTCCGGGGGCTCGATGAGGCCGTAGTGGATGTTGTAGGCGTGGCTGAAGCCGAGCGCGTTCCCCTTCTCCAGATTGTCGTGGATGTGCTCGCGGTAAACCTGCGGCTGTACCTCGTCGGGGATCAGTATGTGGACCACGTCGCCGGCCTCGGCGGCTTCCGGGATCGGCAGCACTTCGAAACCGTCCTTCTTGGCCCGCTCCCAGGATGGTCCTCCCTCACGTACGCCGATGATAACGTCTATACCGGAGTCCCGGAGGTTCTTCGCTTGGGCCTCACCCTGCGATCCGTACCCGATTACCGCCACCGTTTTGTCCTCGAGGGGTTCGAGGGAGGCGTCCTCATCGCCGTAGATCTTGGCCACCCTGTGGTCCCCCTCACGACCCACTCACGATGCCTTCCTTCATGAGGTCCAGGAGGCCGGCTTCCTCCAGCGCCTCCTTGACCTCCTCGTCGGACGCGCCCCGGTCGATGTCGACTTTCTCCGGTGTCGGCTCCAGGTGCTTGATGTTACAGCGACGACGCTTGACACCGGTCACGTCCTTGGGTCCTGTGATAATCACGAAATTCTCATCAACGATGTCCACGACGACACAGTACTTGCCCGCCTCTCTACCCGCGGTCTTCACGCAGATCCTTCCCACCTCGATCGGCGCCGGCATGCAGATCACCCCGGGGAGTTCGTCGATTGGCGACAGTAGTAATGAAGAGGCTGATCGCGGTCACCTTGGTCGCCGGCTTAACAATATTATCCTTCTGCGGATACGAATCGGTCGCAAAAGCTCCCACGTGGAAAGACGCAGAGCGCGCCTTGTATCACTACGGTCTATGCTTGGTCCTGTCAGCGTGTTCGATCCGGCGGGTTCCAGGGTACTCGTCCGTGAACATACTACTACATGGGTACTCCGGGACGTCCCCCTCTCCGGTTCCCCTCCGGTGGTGGCTCGCATGGCAGACGGCCAAAGTGATCGGCCTCTCCATACTACTTTCTGGGTTTCCGGCCCTGGAGGTGCTGAAATGGATACTCTCCGGTGATCCGAGTCGGTGGGTACTCGCCGCGGCGGTACTGTTCGGACTTGTTTTCAAGGTCCGAGCGTTCATGAGTGTACTGTCTCAGCTAGCCGTCACTATACTTGACATCTCCGAGTATCGGGCCGATAAGAGGCTCCTACAGTCCGCCTTGGTTTCTCACGGATTACGCACGATCTCGTTGCTCCTCGTGTATCTAGCCGTTGTGCTTATCACGTACCCCGTGATCTCACTGTGTCTTCTTCCAATGATCATCACACTAGGCTGGATCGCCTGGTACCTGCACAAGATGTCGCGTCTTCCGTGGAAGGACCACATCCAGGTGTGTCGAGTGCTCAAAAACCGCCTCAGGCCCGTCCTGGTGAGTTCCCTACTACTCTGCTCCGTAACCTTCACCTTAGGCCTGACTACGGATTATTTTACTAACGTCAGTGTTCGAATCTGGGAGTACGTCTCGGGGGAGCACGTCAGGACGGTCCACACCCTCGTACCTGCGGTGCTCTTGGATCAAACCTCGCTGCGGCGAATCGCCGAAACACACCGGGCGGATATGTCTTTCCTAACCCTAGACGTACTGCGGGATAGGGTGGTCGTGCTCATAGGAGGGGAAAGTGGGCAAGCCACCGCCATAGATCCAAGAACCGGTAGATCGTTGGGATCACAGAAGCTGCCGCCCGAACTCCGTGAGTCGAGTGTCGAGGCTCTAACCGAGGACCTGGAGTACGCTTATCCGTACCTTCGGGCGGGATTGCCCGTACTGTACTCTGGTAAGCTGACGGTATCCGGATGGGTCGTCGCCGACGTTTGGATACCGTTCGCCGGCTACACTCTGATGATCCCTGAAATCACGTTAGAAGTTCGGGGCAGGGGGTTCAAACCCACCGAAGCTCCGGCGTTCCCCGGCGTTGATTGGGGCATTACCTGGTATCCCGCACGTCTGGACGGTCGGATCGTTCCCGTGGTAATCCCCTCGACGGTCTGCTTCACTAGTTCCATCAGGGTGCCCGGAAGCCTCGTAATACCGCTGTACGGACCCACCGCGGTCCGAGTGTGGCTCCACCAGCCCTGTTTCATCGAGATCGAGCGTGATCGTGTATACGTACTGAAACCCGAGTACTACCCGGATGGTATCTTAATGAAAGTCGAGAAAATCCGGGTGTAGGGGAAACGAGCGTGATAACCGTAGTGTTCACGGGGTACAAGGGTGGGAAGCTCAGGTTCGTGCTGGCAGAGGGTGACCCGGAGGACGGTGCCGAGATTTCGATCGAGGGTCACCTGGAGCTCTCCGGAGGCGGTGAACCCGTTCGAGGGGTTCTGGGCGGAGAACCGACGCCACCCGACCGCGTGTTAAGCGAGCTACAGAAAGCGGACAGGAAGATAGCCCTCCCCGACGTTGCGGAGGTGGTCGATCGAGTTCTGGGGGAGAAAATCGAGGTTAAGGAGCTCTGTCGGAGATGCCTCGCGTCCGATCGAGTGACCGTGTTGAAGCACGGGTACCGGTTCGGTGAAGTCGAAGTGTGCGGGCGCTGCGCCCGTGAGATTCTGGAGGAGGAGTTGAGGTTCCGAGTACCCGGCTTCTCCCAGACTCTTCTCGAGAAGCTCGAGAGACTCCTACATGAGCTCCGCGACATAGATCGCGTCGTGGAGATGGTGGATCCGGCGTTCGATCCCGCCGAAGAAGAGGAGAAGACGCGGTGGGAGATTGTAGAGGCCGAGGACGAGGAGGAACACCGTCTCCCACTGACCGAGCTCGACATCCCGGAGGAATTGCGTCGAGTTCTCGAAAGGATGGGGTATCAGGAGCTGACTCCTGTCCAAACGAAGTGCGTCGAGCGAGGACTCCTCGAGGGCCGGAATCTGCTGGTCGTCTCTCCCACGGGTTCCGGTAAAACGCTGGTAGCGGAGCTCGCCGGACTCACCGAAGTCCTCCGAGAAGGTCGTAAGATGGTTTACCTGGTACCGCTCGTGGCCCTGGCGAACCAGAAGCACCGGGAATTCATGGAAAAGTACGGACGACCGTTAGGGATAGGTGTCAGGCTACAGGTCGGCGCGGCGAGATTGAAGGAGTTCTCTGGACCCGAACGTGGTCCGTCGCCGCGTGACGCCGACATCATAGTCGGCACCTACGAGGGGTTCGACCTCCTCCTTCGAACTGGGGCCGTAGATCCCGACGATATCGGTGTCGTAGTAATCGACGAGGTACATACGCTGGCTGACGAGAGAGGTCCACGCTTGGACGGTCTCGTATGCAGGCTTAAGACGCTAACCGGTGCGCAGTTGTTGGGTCTCTCGGCCACCGTGGGGAACCCCGAAGAACTCGCCGAGTACTTGGATGCTGAACCGATAGTTCACAACCGCCGCCCCGTACCCCTAGAGTACCACCTCGTGATCAATCAAGATCGCCGACAGAAGTGGGATAGAATCGCCAGACTCGTGGAGTCGGAGTGGGAGACCGAGTACTCCACGGGGTATAGGGGTCAGACTATTGTCTTCACGTATTCGCGCAGAAACACACATCGATTGGCCGATCTCCTCAATGAGAGAACGGGACTAGATGTCGCCCCTTATCACGCGGGACTCCCCTACGACCGGCGCCGCTCCATCGAACGAGCCTTCGAACGCGGTGAACTGGCCGCGGTCGTAACCACGGCAGCCCTCGGGGCCGGCGTGGATTTCCCGGCCTCGCAGGTTATCTTCGAGAGTCTGGCTATGGGTATCGAATGGCTCACACCGCGCGAATTCCAGCAGATGGCCGGTCGTGCGGGCCGACCCGGGTATCATGACCGTGGTAAAGTCGTTCTGATGGTCGAGCCGGGCCGCCGTTACCACCGTTCTCAAAGTGAGACCGAGGACAAGGTGGCTTTCACGCTCCTCGAGTCCGAACCGGAACCCGTAGAAGTCGAGTACGATGACGAGGACGAGAGAGAGCAAGTGCTTGCACACCTCGTCAGCGGGGCGGCGAAGTCTCCGGGCGAGCTCGAACGCGTATGTGACGAATCACTAGGCTTCGCTGGGGATCCGATGCGTAGGGTGAAAGAGCTCCGGGAGATGGGTTTCGTCAAAGGACTCGAGCCTACGGAGAAAGGCCGTGTCGCGGCTCGCTACTTCACGGGTCCCAGAACCGTCCACGAGCTGTCCGCCAGGGCGGGCTCGGATCCTCTGAGGGCGGTCGCCTCGGTACGTCCGTTCGAGAGGTTCCAGCTGTCACCGTCGATCAAGCGTGCGGTAGAAAGGGTCACCCGCATGTCGGTTCCATCGAGACTGGACGACGCTCTGAGCGTGATACACTCGGAGCGGAAGGAGGTGATCGAGAGGCTTCCGCCCAAGGAGAAGCAGAAGCTGGTCTCGCTGATGAAGGAGTTAGACTGTGGGTGTGATGCCTTCCCTCACTGCGAGCACGTCAGCCAGCGCGCGTCGGAGCTCGCGCTGAAGGTGCGGCTCGAGGGGAAATCCGTGTACGCCATCCCTAGGATCTTGGAGGGCAGGTACGGGATAACGGCGTACCCTATCGACATCGCGAACTGGTTGGAGGAGGTCGTGCGGCTCTTGGAATGTGCCGGTGAGATCGCGGAGGAACCGGAGATGGCGGCGGCCGCTGAGGCGCTGGCCGATCCGTGGTCAGAACGGTAGCGGTGGTGGTCCGACTCTACCCTGCTGCAGTACTCCGAGTGCCCGTTTCAACTCTCCTTCCGGATTCGTCAGGGTTGGTACCTGAACACCTAAACCTCGAGCGATTAGCGCCAGCTTTGACAGTCTCTGGGTCAGTCTGTTGAACGAATTGTAGGCGTCCATCAGTGAGTTGATCGCCAGTGCGATACCTAGACAACGGACTATCGGTTCGTACGGTCTCACGATTTCGTCGGTGATGGTCGACGTCAGATCGGAGATCATCGACTTGAGGTCGTCTAATATCTCATTGGCGGTTTCTTCAGATATCCCCAGCTTATCGGCGTTCTTAACTATTGTTCTGAAAGTTTCAATTATACTATTCCCCGTATCCTCGGTTATTTGTCGTATAGTTTCTACTGGGTTCGTAGCAATTCTTACTCCTATCATTGCATTGTTAATATCTCTAGTGATATTACGTACATCTGATATGGTGCCGGAAACGTCTGGAACTACTGGCGACAACACTGATCCAATCCACAGTTTTATACCGTTAGAGGGTTCTACATTAATGTATCGCAGGGCGAACTTACAAACGTTTGATGCTATAAGGACTCCGGAACTTCCCCTGATACCATTCAAGAAGTTCGCTATTGTTTTAGCAACTTCATACTTAGTATCTTCCGTTAACTTGCTCTGTGAGCTTTGGTTTGAACTCTGGTTTATAATCTGTATTGCTGAATCAATAACCGGTATAACGTCTTCAGGACTCACGGGTCTATCCTGAAGCTTAGCCATCAGTTTGCACGTTTGAACTATGTAATTCTTAATAACATCCGGTGGTACTTCTAATTGTTCTGAAAGTGGTTGCAGCATCGAGTATAACATTGAATTCACCAACATAGGTGCCACAATGTTGAAGCCTACTTCTCCCCAGTACATCGGTGATGACAGCTTCTCGTACGTCCTATTGAACTGGTATGCTACGGGATATTTCAGCGGTAGGCCGTGGTCCACTGCGGCGGCTAACGTCAGCGCTTCGGCTCCCAGTTGGGTGAGATCCGCACCTAGCTCCTGGGTGCCCCTGTTCGGAATCGCGCAAAGAATGGCTCCTACGGCGATATAACCCAGTGCCTTAGGGGCTACCTGCGGGAGTAACTCACCGGATGCCCCTGGCGTCTGCTCCTGCTGCGTAGTCTGCTGGGTGACTTGTTGTAACGTCCCCTGAGTACTGGTACTCACCTCCGCGGTCGGGGTAGTCGCAGTGGTATCCGCCGTCGCGGGTACCGCGAGGAATACCATCGTGAGGAGAGTGGGGAGAACTAGCCTCCTCACGACTCCTTACCCTCCTTGAGGATCTCCAGTAACCTACGCATGAGCTCCGTTACCTGTTCGCCCTCAACTTCGATGTGTCCTCTCACCCGAGTATCGAGGACTCTCTTCTCGAACTCCAGCGTGAACCCCGAGCCTCTAAACTCGCCCGATGCACTGATCTCGTACCGATCTTTCTCGTCCCATACCCTGAAACTGTATGAATCACCTTCGAGTTTGGCCTCGGTTCTGAGGTTCCGGATTAAATTCAGAGCTCTCAACGCTAGCTCTTCGGTTATCTGGAAGCCGAGTTCGGCTACCTTTTCGGGTGTTAAGTACTTCTTCGCGAGCCTGTCGATCAAGCACCGCGACCCCCGCGCAACGAAATCGTCGGTGGTCGCCGATAATGTCCGGTACTCAGTACAGGTTGATCCCAGTTAAAAGCCGTTACTGGAAGGTAGGATCGGGCGCCGTCGAGAACGCGTTGGAAGCGTTACGCGGGATCGAACTCAAGGACGGGGACGTCCTGCTGTTGTCGGAGAAGGCGGTAGCCGTCGCCGAGGGCGAGCTCATCGACGAGCGCGGGTACGAACCGGGTGTACTGGCGCGACTCTTGGTGATACTGTGGATGAGGGTAGTCTGGGGTAGGATCTTGGGGCCCCTACTAGGCCCTCTCATGGATCCCCCGATGCGCAGGGAAACGATCGAGAACCTGCGTAACTATCCGTTGAAGGATGGATCCCGGCACAAGCAAATGATCCTCGAGGAGTTCGGCCTATTGCATGCTTTGGAACCTGTGTCCGAAGCGGGTTGTGACGTCGGGAACGTGCCGGGGTATTACGCGGCTCCGGTCCCCGAGTCCGCGGATCGAGTGGCGAGGGAACTCCGCGAGGAACTCCGCCGTCGGCGAGGCGTCGACGTGTCGGTTATCGTCGGTGATACGGACAAAACGTATGAGATTCTAGGGATACTGTTCACTACGGTGGCGAGGGCTCACCCAGACATCGTCACGGGTACGGGGGTAATCGGATTCCTGGTGGGCAGGTTACTAGCTAAGACGGTTGGCCCGACCCCCATCGCTATAGCAGGGGATGTTTCGGTGCGGGAAGCCATCAAGTTACTAGATATGGCCGAAGACGTGCGGACGAAAGGGGCAGGTAGGACGGTCTATGACGCCTTGGAAGAAGTGGGCGATCCAGAATCGCTGGATGAAGAGTTCCTGAACGGCTTTGAGCACGTCCCGATAGTAATAGCTCGACCCGTTACCCCGTGAGCTTCAGCCCGTATTTCTCGATCTTCTCCGCGATCTTCTTCACGGCTTTCTCGGGCTCCTCTTCGGTCTTAGCCCCCGTACATACGGCCTTACCGGAGTAGAACAATAGCATCGCCACCTTGGGTTCCCTCAGTCTCAGTACCAGCCCTGGAAACTGCTCCGGTTCGTACTCGATCCCTTCGACGTCTTCGTCTCCCACCAAGACCTCCGCGATCGTGTCCAGGTCCAGTGGTACGTGGAAGTCGATCGACGCTACGATGTTCTGGATCTCCACTTCGGGTTCTCCGTGGAACTTCACTCCGCACTTCTTCTCCAGGTCTTCCCTGACCCTCTCGACGCTCTTGTAAATCTGCTCCCGATTCTTGGCACCGGTACACACCATTTTCCCGGATCTGAAGATCAATACCACAGTACCGATGTCTTCGAGCCTGTATACGAGTCCCGGAAACTGTTCCGGTTCGTACTCCCCTTGGAGTATTACGGAGCACTCGTCCAAGTTCACCTCTCCTTTGAGGTCGACGGATGCTACGATGTTCTGGATCTCCACTTCGGGTTCTGGTACACCCTCCTCACGTTTTTCCGCCACGTCCGGTTCCCCCCTCACACGGCAGTGCCGGGACGGGTTCCCCCTCCAAGTACCGGAGGCCTAGGAGGCATAGGCCCCTAGCCTCCAACTCTTCACCGGCGAAGATCGAGACGTCTCCCTCCCAAAGCTCCGACACCCTCCGTTTTAAAAGTTCGTTTTTAACACCACCCCCGGAGAGAACCAGCAAGTCCATGTCGTACTGGGCCGCATTGATGACGATGGTCTCTGCCACGAGTTCTACCAAAGTACGGAGCACGTCTTCGGCTGGTGCCCCGGCATCTCGAATGTGGTCTCTCAGAACTCGCTCCTGTTCCGGCGGAACAGGGGCCAAGCTACCTCGCACACGCCCGAAGACGGGCTTCCCGTCGACGTCAACACTTCTCAACTCCCTCCGAAAGTTCTCGTCGACTTCTCCCTCGGCAGCTTTCTTACCACCTTCATCGTATTCCTTCCCCAACAGCTCACGTGCGGCCAAGTCGAGCGGGAACGTGCCGACACTGACCACAGCATCCCCGAAGTCGGGCCTTCCGTCCCTGATCGGGGTCACTACCGCCATCGCTCCCACGTCCACATGTACGCAGTTCGGGTACTCCTCCGCGACGCAGTACGGTGCACCCACCGCGTCCCCGTCGGGTGCTCCCCAGGGGTCCCCGTACACGGCCAGCGTCGGTACGCCCGTCTTCTCGTGGATCATAGGTCCGAGAATTAATCCGAGTTCGTCGACGATAGTCCCCACAACCGCGAGGTCAGGGTTAACGCGTCGCACACGCTCTATGACCCTGGGGGCTATCTCCTCCCGCAGCGCACGTCGGCTCTCCTCCAGCGTGAACACGCACGAGATCTTGCCGAAAACTCCCTCCTCCCGCGCTACGATCTCCCAATCCCCATCTTCATTCATAACGCAGTAATCCGTCCCCGTGTTTCCCAGCTGGATCCCCAACACACGCGTCAACGTCGACCCCCCGACCGTCTCCCGATGACGATTTAAGAGCACCCGGGCGCCGGCGGTGAATCCGGAAACGGGGGGTACTGGATTATGCCCAAGACCAAGCACTGGCACTACTCAATCCCGCCGGAGGAGCTGGACGATGAACGGACTGCCAAAGCCTTCATACGAGAGCTGAGGATCTCCCCGAAGCATGCACGGGAGATATGCCGCGCAATCCGCGGGATGCCCCTAGACAGGGCCAAAGAGTTCCTACGTCGCGTGATCAGGAAGGAGGAGGCCGTACCGTTCAGGAAGCACAAGAAGAAGGTGCCGCACCGTCGGCAGATACGGCCCGGATGGGACGCCGGTCGGTTCCCGGAGAAAGCCGCACGGGAGATCCTCCGCGTCCTGGAGCACGCGGAAGCTAACGCCGAGTACAAGGGATTGGACACAGACCGCCTGTACATAAAGCACATAGCGGCGCACAAGGGCAGGGTGATTCGAGGTTGGATACCACGTGCCTTCGGTCGCGCAACCCCGTTTAATACTCCGACGACTCACATCGAGGTGATTCTGGAGGAACGATGAGGGGACAGTATCCATGGTTATGTACGGTGAGAACGTGCCCGTGCACAAGAAGTTCGTGCAGTACGGGATGCTTAAGACTGAGCTGGATGAGTACCTCGAAGAGGAGCTAGGCCGTGCCGGCTACGGTGGAATGAGGCTACAGCGCGTGCCCAACGCCACCAAGATTATCGCCTACGTTGAGAGACCCGCTATCGCGATCGGTCGCCGTGGTCGCAACATTCGGCGGGTGGAAGAGGAGGTCCAGGAGAGGTTTCCTCTCCTAGGTCGAGTGTCGATCGAGGTGAAGGAGCTACCGAGTCCGGAGTTGAACCCACGCGTGGTGGCCAGGCGCCTAGCCTCGGCACTCGAGCGCGGTATCCACTTCCGCCGTGCCGCATACGGCGCGCTACGTCGCATCATGAACGCCGGAGCTAAGGGCGCGATGATAATCCTATCCGGTAAGCTCATCGGTGCTCGTGCCAGGACGGAGAAGTTCATGGAGGGAGCCGTGAAGTATTGCGGCGAGCCAGGTGACGAGTACATGATCGAAGGCTACGTACAGGCAGTGACTAAGCCCGGTGCCATCGGTGTGACGGTCCGCATCATGCCGCCCGATGTCGAACTGCCGGACGAGCTGGAGATCAGGCCACCGGAGGAGGTCGAGGACGAGCTGAAGGAACTCATCGGTAAGTCAGAGGACGAGGCCGAGGGGGCGTAAGTGTTGGGTAAGTTCAAGCTAAGACCGGACGAGATCAGGGAAATGACGCCCGAGGAGCGACGGGAGAAACTCAAAGAGCTCAAGGCGGAGCTACTTCGAGAGATGACTTCGAAATCGATCTCAGGGGTCCCGGACAATCCTGGCAGGGTAAAAGAAATAAAGAAGAACATCGCAAGGATATTGACGACAGAAAGAGAAGAAGAGCTGCGTAAGATCCGTGAGACGGAAAAGGGTTAGAGGGGAACTCGGAGTAGAGATGCAGGAAGACGACATCTGCCCGGTTTGCGGTCTTCCCAAGGAACTTTGCGTATGTGAGGAAGTTTCCAAGGAGACAGTTGAGAAGATCAAAATATACACTGAGCAGGTCCGACCAGGTAAGGTAGTGACCATCATAGAGGGCTTAGACGACGCCGGTATCGACTTGCAAGAACTAGCCAGCAAGCTCAAGCGTGAGTGTGCCTGCGGGGGTACGGCCAAGGAGGGTAAGATAATCCTACAAGGAGACCACCGTAACAAGGTCCGAGAGTTCTTGATTAAGAAGGAAGGCTTCTCAGAAGACGCCATCGAGGTCACGTGATCCCCATCAAAAACACCCTTCTGCCCGATATCTCCTCGGGGAACGCCACTCCTACATGGACTTGGTACCCGTGTTCTTCCAGAAACTTCCCCCTCATTCTACACACTTCAAGCTGGTATTCGACAGAACTTTCCGCCCTCTTGAGCACCTCACGGACTCTTTCTATACCCTCATCTACGCCGAGTTCCTCCACGATCACGCGGGGGCTGGCCCTACCGTAGCAGCAAGGTACAACGAGTACGAAATGTGCGTCCGAGTTCACGGCCAGCTTGAGGAGCCTATCCGTGAGCGTACCGCACAGGTGTAATCCCACGATGACATCGGGGTCGTCCGGGAGACCATACTTCGCCGTCTCGTGAAGGTCGTTGACTTCGAATTCCAAGTTGTCGAGTCCCACTGATTCAACGTAGCGCTCGAGCTCCGTCCAAGTCTCGAACTCCTTGATGTCGAACCCGAGCACGTCACAGGACGGCGAAGAAACCGCCAGCGCCGTCGTCAGTGTCCCGCGGCCGCACCCGCAGTCTACTACCGTGTCCCCTGGTTTTAGCCTTGAGCATAGTAGCGTTAGTATAGTCTCAACTTGCTTCTTCTTCCTCCATGCGTCCCGACCGGACCTCGGAAACGCACACCTCGGTAAATACAGACAGCTCATACCGGAGGGGGTTCGATACCTTAACTCCAAGTCCCCTTCCCCCACCCCCCGACCCTGAGGAACTAGTCGGTAAGAAGTTCAGAGTCGTGAGAGCGAACTCCCGGACCTACTTGGGGATATCCGGTCGCGTGGTCGGCTTCACTAAGAACTGCTTGGTCTACGATGACGGTGGTGGTGATCAGAAGATACTCCCTCTCCGCCACATCGTGATGGAAGTGGAAGGGTTGCGCGTGGATGGCCGTACGTTACTCCGGCTCCTTCAAGAGCTTTAACAGTTCAATCGGTACTGGGATCACTATGGTGACGTTCTCTTCCGCTGAGACCTCGGAGAGCGTCTGAAGGGTCCTCAGTAAGCCTGGGTTCACTCCTAAGACCTCCGATGCCTTCCGTAGATCCTGTGCGGCCTGTTTCTCCGCTTCCGCTTGGATCACCCTAGCTCGACGATCCCGTTCAGCTTCCGCCTGTCGGGCTATCGCCCGTCTCATCTCTTCGGGCAATATTACGTCGCGGATTTCGACACCGGTGACGTGGATTCCCCATCCCTCCGTCTTCTCGTCTATGATCTCCCGAATACGCTCGCTCAGCTCCTCCCGCTTCGCTAGAATATCGTCCAAGTCGACCTCACCGAGCACCGATCTCAGTGTGGTTTGCGCCAGGTTGAACACGGCCTCTTCATAATCCTCGACGTTTAGCACGGCGGAGACGGGATCCACTACCCGGTAGTATATGACGGCGTCGACTTTAATCGGTACGTTATCCTTGGTGATGACTTCCTGAGCCGGTATGTTCTGAGTAACGACCCGAAGATCCACCTTGATCATCTTGTCGATGAACGGGACGATGAAGTTGAGACCGGGTTCCCTAGTTCCAATGTACCGTCCAAGTCGTAGGAGTACGCCTCGCTCGTATTGATTCACTATCCGAACCGAGGCCGCCAGCACGAGGAGGGCCAGTACTCCTCCGACCACTAGCGGTATGATCAACGCCGCTCCCCGGTTTTCCTCCGCTTAACTACGAGTTTATTACCTTTTACATCCAGTACGACCACCCGCTCCCCTCGCCGTAACCGGGTCTTAGAGACGGCTCTCCACGGTTCTCCACGTACTTTCACCAATAGCGGGTCTTCCCGGATTACGATGCCTTCCTCCCCTTTAAGCTCCCCGACGCTCTTCAGAAGAACGTCGCTGCTTTCTTCCGTTCGTCTCAGAACCGCCGCCACCTGCATGAGGAGGACGAACGCGCCGGGCGGAAGTGTGGCAATCAGATATTTCGTTCCCATCAGGTACGCTCCGACCCACGCGCATACTACCCCTATCATGGCCACTATACCAGTGTTAAGTACGCAATCTAAAACTATCAGCCCCACGCCCGCAAGGAGGAGACAGAGCTCTTGAGACAAGGTGTCCACCCCCTAGAACTATCCCTCCGGTTATGTGATATTCGAGCGGGGGAGCCACGTGGACGTAGTGATCGGTGCGGGACCTGCCGGCCGCACTTACGCAATGATCCTCGCCGAAGCTGGACACGAAGTGCTGCTACTTGATAGAAATGGAAAGGAAGGAACCGGTGGCAAATGCCTGAACGAGGCGTGTGTCGTGCTCGGTGCGCTGATCGAGGCCGCTAGACTCGTCGTGTGGGCGAAGCTCGGTATTCCGGGAGTGGAGCTGGACGTCGGGGACATCAACTTCAGACGTCTAACGCGGTCCGTAAGGAAAGTCGTAGAGACCATACGACAACGATTGATCAAAGAGACCGAGAGAGCCGGTGTTGAGATTCTGCGGGCTGAGGCGGTGAAGGTAGACGAGTCGCTCAACGTCTACACCAAAGATGGTGATGTTCTCGAGGCCGATAGAGTGCTGATAGCCACCGGTTCCCGACCGGCGATTCCCGAGGTGGAGGGGGTGGATTCGGACGCCGTGTTTACTTTTCGGGAAATTTTGGAAATGGAAGTGCCCTCAGAGCTCTGCGTCGTCGGTGGAGGTCCGACGGCCCTTGAGTCCGCTTTTGCTTTCGCGGCTCTCGGGTCCGAAGTAGTTCTGGCGTACAGGTCTAGAATACTACCGAATGCTCCGGAGGAAGTCCGTCGCGAGATCCTTAAGGATTTGGAGCTCGTGGGTGTCAACGCCGTCCGTGCGGGAGAACTACGGGCGATTCGGGAGACTTCCAGCGGTGTGGAATGTAGGTTTGAGCGCGGAGCTACCGTGGCGGACGCAGTTTTACTAGCCACTGGCCTCGAACCTAACTCCGATATTGCCGCTAACTCCGGACTCCCCTTACGGAAGGACGGGTCCGTCGTGGTGGATGATGGGATGAGAACACCGCGTGATGGAGTTTACGCTGCAGGCGACGTGACAGGACCTCCCTATCTGACTCCCGTCGCTCGGTACGAGGGAACGGTGGCCGCACTGAACGCGTTGGGCAAGAACGTCCGACGGGGGAATCCGCCGGCTCCTCGCGTGATCAGACTCTTCCGAGACTTCGGCCGACTGGAACTGAGGGGGATCGACTGGGAAGGCTCACTCCCTACACCGGTAGGTGGACCCGCGTTCTGGATGCTTCATCATGGTATCAAGGGTAAGATGGTGTGCAGGAAGCGCGGAGTTACTACCGAGGCGTTCATCGTGGCGCCCAGAATCGCACCGATGCTCCCGTACCCACGCTGTGTGGAACCTGACTGGCGGCTGATCGAGGTGCATCCTACCCCGGACCCTGTGATCGGCCTGCTCAAGCAGCTGGGGCTCCGCAGGACGCTTGGTGAGTGAATCATCTGATCCGCTCTCCGGGCTCCACTTCCCTCTTACTCTCGTCGATAGTCAACAATGCGGGTTCGTCCCCAACGGCCAGGATCATCGCTTCCGACCGTACGCCGAACATCTCTTTGGGTTGGATGTTGGCTAGTACAACCACCTTACGTCCGACGAGCTCCTCTGGCTCATACGTAGGATACAGTCCGGCTACTGCTGTTACGGTACGATCTCCGATATCGATCCGGAGCTTGATGAGTCGATCAGAGCCCTCGACACGTTCCGCTTCTTTGATCTTGCCTACCCGCAGGTCTAATCGATTGAATTCCTCGAGCGATACGTACTCGTCGTCCTGCCCTTCGGACTCTCCTGATTCTTCCGGCAGTAACGCCTTAGCTTTCTCAAGGTCCTCCTCCGTTACCTTCGGGAAAATGGGCTCGGGCTCCGGTATCTCCTTAGTCTCTACGTCCTCCAAGGCTTCTTCCCAATCGACGTCATGTACGGAGTCTTCGTAACCAAGACTCTGCCAAATCTTCTCCGCACTATCCGGAAGGAACGGGGCTAACATTACAGCTAGCGCTTTCACAATTCTAGCGCACCCACGTAGAACTTCGGCACAACGCTCTGGATCTTCATCCTTAAGTTTCCACGGCTCGTGTTCTTGGAAGTACTCATTCCCAAACTTAGATAGACGTAATACCTCTGTGAGCGCCTCCCTGAATCGGAACTTCTCCAGATGTTCCGTCACACGCTGGTGAGTTTCTTTTATCTTATCGACTATCTCCTGGTCAGTCTCGGCTTCGGGAACGTTTCCGTCTAAGAATCTATAAATAAACGATAGCGTGCGATACACAAAGTTACCTAAGTTAGCCACTAATTCGTTGTTCACACGGTCCCGGAAGTCTCCCCACGAGAAATCCGCATCCCTGGTGAGCGGGCTCACCACTATGAGGTAGTATCGTAGCAGATCCGCAGGGAACAGCTTGGTGAAGTCTTTGACCCACACTACCCAACCACGACTTGTACTCATCTTTTCTCCTTCTAAGGTCAAATACTCGCCAGCCACGATAGTGTATGGGAGAGTCGCTCCGACGCCCATGAGCATGGCCGGCCAGAACAGGGCGTGATGGACTATTATGTCCTTACCGATGAAGTGAACTATTTTCGTATCTTCACTAAACCAGTAGTCTTTCCAGTCTTGACCTACCCTATCACAGTATTGTTTCGTGAACGTTACGTATCCTATAGGAGCATCGAACCAAACATAAAACACCTTATCTTCGTATCCTTCCAGGGGAACGGGTACTCCCCAGTCTAGATCACGCACTATATCCCAATCCTTGAGTCCTTCACGAACCCATTGGATGGCATAATTACGCACGTTCTTAGGCAGATTGTCGTTGGACTCTAACCACTTCTTCAGATCTTCTTCGAATTCGCTAAGCTTGAAGAACAGGTGCATAGTGCGCCGGACCTCTGGCTTCGATCCACAGATGACACACCTCGGCTCTTCGAGTTGTACGGGCTCCAGGTAGCGACCGCAGGCCTCGCAATGGTCGCCTCGGGCACCTTCAGCACCGCAGTAGGGGCATACTCCTTCGACGTACCTGTCCGGAAGGGGCCTTTCGCACTCAGGACAGTAGAGTTGTTCGACCTCCCTCTCCTCTATGTACCCCGCTTCGTACAACCTCTTGAAAAACCATTGTGTCATATCCACGTGGTCAGGATTGAACTCGCGGCAGGTGCATGAGAACTCGTCGAAGTGGATGTTCAATCGCTCTAAGTCCTCTTTGATCATCTCGTGGTATTTTTCCACGATCTCCTCGGGATCCTTCCCCTCGAGCTCGGCCTGTAGCGCTATCGGGACCCCGTGGTTGTCAGTCCCGCCGATATGTATAGCGTCGATACCACGCATCTTGAGGAACCTCGTGTACACATCGGCGGGGAGGTACGTGCTCCTAACGTGGCCGATGTGGAGTGGGCCGTTGGTGTACGCCAAGGCCGTAGTTACGAGTACCTTCCCCAATACCGGCTACCCCCAAATGCACCTGGCTACGTCCGTGAACGTCACTATCCGGGACACGACCACCCCGTGGCGCCTCAGCTGCTTCACCATAGAAGGTACGAGATTCACCTCACGATCGACCTCGGCTCCCAGTTCGACCCGGTAGACGCTCCCCATCTTTTTGACGCCGAGAACTCCCACCACACCGTCAGTCGACTTCAGGGCTTCGGTTAAGTCGCGGGGGGAACCGTACAGGACTCGCAGCTCCAGGATGTACCCGCGAATTTTGCGGACCCTCGCTTTGGGAACCTGGAGTTTGACACCGCGCTTCGTTTTCACACAGGCCGTTACGCGGCCGTCGGTGACGCGGATAGAAACCGCTTCCACTCCTGGAATTCGCGACAGTTCGGCGCGTACCTCCGCGGGGTCCCCGTTCGACACGTCGACCCGGTAGTAATCGTGCTCCGATGCCAGCCCTAGTGTGGAGCGCAGCGGTTCCGCTACGGGGAGGTGGGGCACGAGCATGCCGAGTAGGCACAACGATACCGCCAGTGTGCTCCTTCGGGTGATCCTGTCGACCGTGGACGGGAGCAGAGAGGATAGGAAAGCCGTCCAGAGGTACGTCAACGTATGATACGCCGGTAAGTAGAACAGGACTTGGCGGAACGCGTCCAGACCTCCTAACACCCCGAGCGAGGCTATCGGTGGGGCGACGGTTCTAATCCTCGAAGCTAGGAGTATCGACAGGCCCACGACGGACGGGTTCGCCAGCGGTCCGCCGTCCAAGCACCCTAGGCAGAGCAGGGACCCGGCGATCGACAAGACGATGGCCTTCTCGGTCCGGTCGGCTCGTAAAGGTACTATCCACGCCAGTACGACGTAAGCTATCGCCAGCAGGGCGAGTACTGGGAGTGGTACCCACGGTGGTAGCACGAACGACAGGGGTACGCCGCAGTGGAATTCGATCTTAGGCTCACCGAATATTGCCGAAATCAGCGCTCCGAGACACGCTTTCACGGCGTGACAGTGGTAAAAGGAGGACGTCTCTGGACGCTCCGTCAGCGTGACTATACAGGTACCTAAGCCCGGGTTGAACCCGGCTTCATATATCATCAGTAGCTGGAGCGCCGGAGGCACCGCTAGGATGGCTGCCATCAGCGCGTACGTCACCCACGTATCGATTTTCGGGAGGGGAATGCGTGAACGGTACGGGAGCACGAGGAAAAGCAGGCCGAGGTGTAGGAGGAGCATAACGTCCTTGGCTTCGGTTGACCCCAATATCATCGGGTAGAGCGCATCGTGTATCCTCCACTTGATCTCGGAGTCGGAGATCAGAACTACGGCGGCCAGTGTGAAACACACGGCTGATAATAGAATCGGCCCACGGACTCTCACCGTCGGTTTGCCCGTCGTCCCGTCTTTCCCTATCGCCTATTAACGTTCCCTGGTCATAGAACGTATCCCCACTTCACCGGCGTCACGTTGGCGACCCCCACAGGCTTCAGACCTGCTAGCTTCAGTGCGCCGGTAACCGAGTAAGCCACCGGGTACTCCTCCTCTAACGAGGCGACCTCGAATACGTACACCGACCCGCGGCGCTCCACTTTGAATATGGCGAGAATCGTCGGGGCACTCGCCACCTTGCGTGCAGCTACACTTGCCGGGATCTTCGGATCCTCTACGGCGACTTCAACCACATAAGCGTTCACGGAGTTCAAGAACACTGCCGGAGCTTTTCCGAGTCCCGCTTTCCTTAACGCCTGACTCAGTTCCTGCGCTATATCGTACTTCGACACCGGAGTGGGCGCCTTCACTATGATGTACGCGTCACACGATGAAGGTGCTGTCCTGATCCCTCCCACCCTGATCACGTAAGGACACTTGAGCAGTGCCCGCTTGACATCCCCTGGCTCCACCGATCCCTTGACGTTCGTGATCGCTACGTGATAACACCCGACTCTGGCTCCCTTTGAAGAGATCGACCACTGGTAAGTTATCACTCCCATCAACGCACCGATAAAGATCGCCGAGATGAGCAGGACGGCTACGATCTTAGTCCTCAACACTACCACCCCTGTCCCCTGGCGATCGCGGTCATCAGGAGGAGGGCCACCGCCCATACTACGGAGTTAGGAGCTAACGGGGACGTCAGGTACCAGACCACACGGATCGTCGCCTGAAGGAGCATCGGTGTCAGGCCGATGAGAACGGCGATGATCACGTATCGTCGTACGGGAAGCGGTCCTAACGCCCACACGATGAGCATCCCTAGTCCGATAACCATCGGTTTACACATGAACCCACCATCTACGGCTCCGAGCACTACGAGAAATCCCGCCCATGATAGCAGTAGCGATTCGGCTGCACTCCCGCGCTCGTGGAACACGGCTAATGGTGACAGGATGGCTAAGATCACGTAGGATGCGATTACGGCGGCAGTGAAGATCACGGCGGCCCACGTGGGCATGAACTTGGACAAAACGGATCCATAATGGTACTTAGTCGGAATCGGACCTATAACGTAGTTCATGACCTTCCCTACGCACGCCTTGAGGGAGTGGGTGTGAGTCAGCGAGGAGGTCTCACCGACCGACGACCCCCCGGACACGACGACCAAAGTGCCAGCTTTCAGGCCGTACGGGGTGTTGTATTGCAGTATCATCTGAGCCAGGTAGGGGCTCGTAAGGATCAGGAGCGCGAGGCATAATATCAATCTCCCCGAAGCGAGGACCTCGATCCATCGGCTCGGTATCGAAGGGGATGACCAGAGCAATAGGCACATCAGCCCGAGGTGGGCTAGTAGTATAGCTGGTTTGGCCTCCGTGGATCCCGTTAAAAGTGGGTAGAAAAACTTCCTGAAAATCCCGTCGAGAGGCGTATCGGCCAGAATAAGGGTGGCAGAGATCGAGAGTAACACGAGCGATGCAGCGAAGTAGAGATTACCCGACTTCGAGGATCTCTTCGACGATCTCCGCGACGGCGCTTCGCCCCCTTCTTATGAGCCACTCTCCACGTGGCTTGCGGGCCATCTGGACGGCGTCCTCCGCACCGGAGCTTTCGCTTAAGTACATTACCGGTACGCCGGACTCTTCGGCGATCCAATGGCTCAGGTGTTTGGGATGCACTTCCGACACCTTCACGGCCTTCTTCGCCACCACACAGGCTTCTATCGTGACCCCGAACCCTCCGGCGAACACTACCGTATCGGCCAGCATCATTACTCCGGGTAAATCCACGAATTCCCGAACGCACTCGAAGCCCTCTGGAGGGCTTACCCTGAACGGCACCACCACAGGATCGTGGTCCTCGAGATCGGAGAGCAGTCGTCGGGCTCCTTCCTCCGTGATGTCGCCACCCAAACATACCAGTACGCGACCTTCGTACTCTTCCGGTACGGGTCCCGGAATACGACCGGATAGGTGGCGGTCCGCTAGGTACTGGGCCAACGGTGCCCCGGAAACCACCTTAGTCTCAACTCCCACCCGTCGTTTGAGTACCTCCGCCCACTTCTCCGAGAACGGCACCAGCACACGCGTCGCCCATCGGACGGCTTCCACGGGGTTGTACACGTCCATCTCTAAGTGTACGGAGGGGATCCCTAGCATCCGAGATGCTATCAGAGACTTCCTGGCGTCCCCGGTGTTACCGGATGAAAGTACCACGGAAGCACGCTCCGACGCCAAAGCCCGTACCGTCCGTATTAAGTCAACGGAGAACCCTACGTACCCAAGTAATCCTTGTCTCCGTCGGGGCTTTCCTAACTGCTTCGTCTCGATACCTTCCCATTTCAGTATCTCGACTCCACGCCCGTGTCCGTATACTGTTACTTCCCACCCTTCCTCCAGGAGTCGCTCCCACACCGGGAGGAGGTTCTTGGCCGGGGACGGTTCTACGAGACTGAAAGCTTTCATCCGCTCACCCGCGTCGGAGCGTTCCCTTAGTGGATGGCACTCCGTCACCGACGATTTCCTTCGCTGCGCCGAGTGCGCGGCCTACGGCCTTAAACATGGCTTCGATGGCGTGATGGTCGTTGTCCCACCACCGTACCACCACATGCATGGTTACGCCGGCGTGGTCGCAGAAGCTTTTCCAGAAGTGCGAGACGTTCTCCGTGGATAATGGAGGAGAACCGATTCTATTGCGTCGGGGTCGGTACCCCTTTAAGACGAAGTAAGGCCTTCCGGAGATATCTACAGCACATTCTACTAGCGCTTCATCCATAGGTACCAGTGCCCATGCGATCCGTCGGATACCCTCGCGATCTCCGAGTGCTTCGTTCAAGGCTTTACCCAGGCATATACCGACGTCCTCGACGGTGTGATGATCGTCGACCTCTAGGTCGCCTCGGGCTTTGATCTCAACATCTATACGTCCGTGAAAGGCGAACTGGTGCAGGAGGTGGTCGAAAAACGGAAGACCGGTGTCGACCTTAGCGCGACCGGATCCGTCTAGGTTCACGCTCACCTCAACTTCCGTTTCCTTCGTCGTACGCTTGACATCCGCCGTCCGCACCGAGTTCACCCCATCGCAAACGTCGGTTGGTGGCGGTAAATAGCACGGACGTGCGGCCCGATCTAGGGTCCCCATGGAGAGGACGGTTTCCATCGTCTGCATCGTCCTAGGTGCCGCGTTACTTTGGATGTCTTCCGGTGCTTCTCATCAGGTGGTCGGGGCGAGAGAGTTGCAGTCGACCGATGACGGAACATTAGTAAGGGTCAAAGGCGAGGTGCTGCAGGTGAACGTAGTGAGCGACGGCGCGGAAGTTGTCGTTCTAGACGCGGGGGACGGGACGGTGACCGTGTTCCTCAGTAGGGAAGCCGCAAGTACTTTGGCCCCGACTCCTGGGGAATCGCTGGAAGTGGTAGGAAGAGTTGAAGAGTATCGAGGGCGGAAGGAAGTCCGTGTGGATTCGCCGGTACGTGCCCGCTAAGGCTCTCATCGTCGTGATCATCACGACGTTAACGGTCCCGTATTTCGTGTTCTACGGTAAGCCGCGCGGTCCCGGGTACCCTACGGAGCTGTACGGATACCGGATCGTACTGGAAGATCCGGCGCTCGCGGTAGTGGACGTGGAACCCAGACGGACCCTGCTGTTCAGACACACGCTTACGGTGTCCGATGAAGGTTGGTCCGTACATCCTGTCTTCGATATACCTCCCCTGATATTCGTGCGCGCGGAGCGCATGGATACTCTTGAAACGGTTAAGAGGAACTTGTGGGCGGTTGTACTACAGGAGGGAGCTGGACGGGTGTTCATGCCCGACGAGTTCGTTGAGGGTGGCGTTCCGGGACTCATCACAGGCATCGCCGGCCAGGCTTGGGCCTGGAAACATCTGAAATGGGCCAGAGAGTTCGGAGTTATTCACGGGCTACGTCGGTACGCTAAGGAGGTCGGACCCGAGCGCATTTCCACTGCCATCTTAGAGGAGTATAGGAGAGCACCGTGGCGGGCGATCCTAGATTTCTGTGACATGATGAAGAACAGTGACGTAGGGAGGTTCCTGCGCTCACGTGGGCTTTCCTTCCGGGATTTCCTCACCAGTAAAGATCCGAAACTAGTAGCGGAGGTCCTAGTCGTGTTGGACCTGGGAAGGCTCGACGAGCGAGTAGTCGATGAAAGAATACGGTACGTGTTGGATGCGAGGGCTTACCCCATCCCCGAGTCGGAAGAAAAGATCGTGGATAAGGCGGCGCGTGAGCTGCTTCGTCATGGATGAAGCTCGATCCCGAGGGCTTCACAGATCTCCTTGTACCGGTTTCGGATCGTAACTTCCGTAACTCGAGCAACCTCCGCAATCTCCTTCTGAGTACGTCTCTCTCCCTCGAGGATGGACGCGATGTATAATGCGGCCGCGGCTACGCCGGCTGGCCCCTTACCCACGGTGATGCCTTTCTCCTTGGCCTTTTCGATGATCTCTTGAGCCTTAGCCTGGACGTTTTCGGAGACCCCTAACTTCGAGGCGAACCTGGGTAGGTGATCGGAGGGTTCAGTCGGTTTCTGCTTCAGGTTCAGCCGACGTTGCAGTACTCGATAAGCCCGGAGTATCTCGTTCTCATCCGAGACTCCGAGCGCCTCCGCGATCTCGCGGGCAGTCCGGGGCACGCGAGCTTCTTTACACGCGGCGAATACCGCCGCTCCCAAAACGCTCTCTATGCCGCGGCCACGCACGATCCCTTCTTTGTACGCCTTCCTGTATATCGAGGCGGCGAGTTCCCTGACCGACTCGGGTAACTGAAGCTTGGACGCGAGATTCTCCAGCTCCAGGAACGCCTGGAAAAAGTTCCTTTCCCGACTTCCCGATACTTTGATACGTGCATCCCAGGTGCGAATGCGCCGCATCCGGGGGTTCTTTTTCCCACCGGAGTCGCGCAACTCCCGGTCTATAATCGTGGAGATGCCCTTATCCGGCAACCTCAGCTTGACGGGCTCTCCAGTTCGAGACCTCCGTTGTCTCTGGTCCGGGTTAAAGTGCCGCCACTCAGGGCCGGGATCTATCACCGGGTCTTCCGTGACCAGTCCGCAATTCGCGCAGACGTACTCACCCCGCTCCTCATCGAAAACAATCTCTGCGGAACCACACGCCGGACATTCCTCCGTGAACTTCCCGGTGTTCCTTTCAGAAGCAGCCATTCTCGATACACCCCATCATCTGCGGCGGCGGGGCCGACCCCGCCGCCTGCGAGGAGGACGCCTTCGCCGTCGTCTGGGTGGTATGAAGAGCTCCTTCCCGACGAACCTCTCGAGGTGGTGGCGGGACTTATCTCGGATGGCCACGTAGGGCTTATCCGCGGGCCCAAAAACGTCCACAATAACACCTACACGCTCACGACGGCGAGTTACAACGGGCGCCCCTAACGGCGGTACGTGATCGGCCCTTGCGATCAGATTTCCCCGGGGCGTAACGTGGAGGGCGCGCCCCAGCCTGCGCATGACGACACCGCCTGTGTGTCATTGTTCAACTCGAAGGTTTTATTGTTTTTGGCACTCTAGAGCCCACGACTCAGACTTCACCTGTTGGCACATTCCGAGCACACATCGAGTTTCTTGTTGCTCTTGAACTTCTTCCCACACACCTTACACGTACACTCGTACAGCTTTGCTCGCTTACCCTCGAGCTCGGCTTCCCTCTTGATCCGGCATGTCCTCTCCAGCTCTCGACGGAGGTAGAACCAGGTATCACCGAACACATCCCTGCCACGCATTACTACTCTCCTGGCGACCTCGAGTCCATCGCCGTCTCCATGCATAGCACGTACCATGGCACTCAAGAACTGGCGCTCTCGGTACCTGTAAAGGTCTATAGCGTCGTTGGGGCAGACGCGCACGCACTCATCGCAAGCGTCGCAGGCCTCCAGGTCCGCGATGACCACCTCTTCGCCCTTGATTTTCAACACTCCTCTCTCACAAACTTCCACACAGAGCGCACAGGAGGCTCCCTCACATCTGGTCCGGTCGATCTCGATCCGACGGACTACCTGCACCGAGGCTCCCCCGGGGAGGATCGGAGTTGGACGTACGGGTTCGAGAGGATGACGGCGACGTGATCTTAGAGTTCTATGCGGAGGATGGCAAGTCGGTCGAAGTTTCAACGCGTGCGTTCTACACGGCAGTATACCTGAACCGTCAGGACCCTATCGAGAAAACGAAGGAGTTGTTCATTAAGGTCTCGAGGATCCTCGGCGAGGAGCAACCCGAGATCTCGGTGCGGCGAGAGGAGGACCCTTCGGGTCACATCCTGAACCCGTGGGTGGCTAACTCGGAGGGTGCTGACGACGTATGGCCGCTGGTGTTCGAGGTGAGATCGAAGGACGGAGTGGCACGGGAGTTCACGTTACTTGTTCCCGTGAGGTTAGAGCGTCGACGACTCAGGGAGATACTTTTAAAAGTTTTCAGATCTTGATCGTCGGGTTTCCACGGAGGTGATATCATCTTGTACCCGAGAGGAAGGGAGGCTACCCTCGCGGCCGTCTTGCATACCATACTGCGGGACCGTCCCTCGACACAGAAAGAGATCGCAGAGAAGGTTGGCGTTTCCCGACGATACGTGACGGAACTCCTAAGGCCGCTCATCGAGGAGGGCGCCGTTCGAAGGACGTATACCGTCGACATGTCGAAGCTCAGACGCCATTTCCCCGAATTATTCGAGGAGCTTGGAAACTTCCTGTACGAAGATGTGGAGATGCACTTAGAGGGCGTCCGACCTTACTTCAAACGCATGACCGACCTGACCCTCGAGCAGATCGAGACGGCTCTTATCGCGGTCGAGGAGAACCCGGAACAGGCCCCCAAAGTTATCGAGATGGACGAGGAAGTGAACCGGTTGGACGAGGAAATACGTCTCTACGTCCGGACGCTTCCAGTCCTCCATCCTTGTGAAGAAGCCGGCAAGGTGGCGACCCTACTGCTGGAGATCTCGCACTGCATCGAGCGGATAGGGGACTACGCGTGCAACATCGCGGAGGTGGCGGAAACACTCGGGACACTGTCCGACCTGCAATGCTGGAGGGAAGTGCGGGAGGCCGCCCTGGAAGCCCGTAGCATGGTGAAAACCGCCTACAGCATTTTCCTCGGTCGGGTGAAGGAGGAGGACCTGCGCCATGAAGCCGAAAAGGTGTACTGCGCCGAAGATCGTGTCCACAAAAACATAATTAGGGCGTGTGAGAAGGCCGTCGAGGAAACGAAAGAGTTTCCTGAAAAGGCCGACCGACTGTTCGGTCTCTCTCGGATCACGAAGGACATCGAGCGTATCGCGGATAAGGCTGTAGACGTTGTAGATTTCACGCGCGAGCTCGTAGAGGGTAGGCCCCGGGATCTCACACCTGAGCAGGAGATGAGGAGCACCCTACCCGCTGACGGCACTCATTAGGGGGGTGCCGGTTGTACTACATCGGGCTCGGTGGCTTCGGCTGTCGGTTCTCCACTCACGCCTCAAACGCAGGCCTCGAGGTGATCCTCTGCGCGGGATCCAGAGGAGACCTACTGCGGGTGTCGGAAGGCGAGAAAATCGAGGTGGCCAGCGGTATCGGGTTCAGTCGGGACTGGCGTAAGGCTTCCGAGGAGCTGCAAGAGCAAGCGGAGACTATCCGTGAGACGTTAGAAAGGGTGGGCGCCGAGGAACCCACGGTCCTCGCTTTCGGTCTCGGTGGAGCCGTCGGATACGCTTTAGCGCAGCAGATTCTGAAGGAGCCTCCGGTGCCTTTCATCGTACTGACCACGGTTCCGGGAGAATCGGAGGATCCTCAGGTGCGTCGCAACGCTGCTGAACAGGTGAAGAGCGTCCTGGGAGTGTCCATCAAGCTTCCCGTCCTCTGGGTGGACAACGCGTTAGGTGGGTATGAACGGGTTAACAGGGTACTCGAGAGGACACTCCTCGACCTCCGAGACTTCCTGGGCGTGCCCGTGGAGGAGCTCCCGAACTTGGCCGGTAACTACGCGTTGTCACCTTCGATATCCGGAGAGAAGGTGACCGGGGACGTCGTCAAGACATCGGCGGATGAGGTCAGGAAGCTGGTGAAGAGTAGGGAGCCAGAGGAACACGTGGTTCGACGCGAGCGCCGTGGGCCTGACCCGGAGTCGCTGAGAGAATTGTTCTAAGGGGGAACCGCTATGGCGAGGAAAGCTAGAGTGACGCTCACACTCTCCGAGGACGCCTTGGCCCGGGTCCTAGCGACCAAAGACGCCCTCGAGGGAGACAGTATCTCGGCTACCGTCGGTAAGTTGGTGAAGTTCGGGTTCGCGTACCTCAGGGAGAAGTTCCCCGAACTGTTCGAGGGTATAAATCTCGAGGAGTACCGTGAGAAGGCGCGTGAGCGCTGGTTCGATTCCGGATCCTCTCGGTCATAGTTTTTAAACTCGGGTCAGGGGCCCCTCCAGGGAACCGCGTTGCGGGCACCTGAAGGCTTCCTTCTAGGTGGCATCAAACGCGAAGGTATAGGAGTCGGGTTGATCTTCTCGGAGCGTCGATGTGCCGTGGCGGGCACTTTCACCGAGAACACCCTCCGCGCCGCTCCGGTGGAGCACTCCGAGGAAGTGTGCGATCGAGGTGTCGCCCGCGGAGTGATAGTGAACAGTGGTCACGCCAACGCGATGACGGGTGAGGAGGGGTATCAGGACGTACTGCGCACGGCGGAAGCGATCGCTGAGCTAATGGGGGCTCCGGAGGACGAGATAGTGGTGTGTTCTACGGGCGTGATCGGTGAGCGTCCTCCTGTCGACAAGATCGTGAGGTACGCGCGCGAAGTTTGGGAGGATATAGGACCCACCGAACGGCACGTTCGGGAGTTTAGTCGGGCTATCATGACCACCGATACCGAGGAGAAAATAGCTTTGTACGAAGGCGATGGCTGGTCACTTCTCGGAATCGCGAAGGGTGCGGGTATGATACATCCGAACATGTCCACTATGCTCGCGTTCTTGCTCACCGATGTAGGAGCGAAACCGAAAGAGCTTCAGATGTGGCTACGCGATGTCGTGAACGACACGTTCAACATGATAACGGTAGATGGGGATGAAAGCACTAACGATTCCGTGGTGCTGCTGGCGAACGGCAGCTCGAACCTCAAAGTCGGCAGCGATGTTACCATCACGGAGTTCCAGCGCGCCCTGGAAGAGGTCTGTACGGAGCTCGCTGAGAAGATCGTACGAGACGGTGAAGGAGCGACGAAGCTCATGATAGTGTGTGTACACGGTGCGAGTAATGAAGTAGAAGCTCGGCGTGCGGCCCGTGCGATAGCGTCCTCAAACCTGGTGAAGGCGGCGCTGTTCGGCGAGAATCCGAACTGGGGCCGGATCGGAGCCGCTGTCGGGGCCGCACGCGTCGATGTTGATCCGGACGAGTTACGGATAGCTTTCCGCAGCTCAGAGGGCGAGATAGTGACCTACGAAGGAGGTCCAGTGGACTTCGACGAAGAGAAGGCTAAGCGCGTTCTCTCCGCGAGTGAAGTCGAGATTGTGGTGGACTTAGGCGTAGGTGACGCGTCCGCCCGCGCGTGGGGGTGCGACTTAACGTACGAGTACGTACGGATCAACGCGGAGTACAGGACTTGACCCTCCCCGCCTTAAAGGATGATTCGGGGCGTCGGCCCTCTGTTCAGTCACATCTTTCACTGGGCGGGCAGTCGAGCCGTTCAGAATGCATTTCGGGAGCAAATAGCGGGTGGGTTCGGGGCGATTTCTACGGATCGCCGATCGCCCGTGGTAACCCAAGAATAAAAACTCTCCCATCCTTTCAACCTTGGAGGATGAGGCTAGCAGCGTGAGGGGGCCTCACTTGACCGACAGGGAGGAAGTGGTAGAACTCCGCGGTCATATTATCGACTCACTCATTTTCTCCCGGGTACTGGACACTATCATGGAGATGGGCGGAGATTTTGAAATATTGGAATTCAAGGTAGGGAAGCGTAAAACGGACCCTAGTTTCGCGAAGATCCTCGTCAAGGGGAAGGATCCTGAGCATCTTAGAGAGATAGTCTCCGAACTACGCAAGTACGGGGCGGTCCCCGTTCACACGCAGGAAGTCCGACTGGAGCCGGCTCCGGCGGACGGCGTCTGTCCCCGGGGCTTCTACACAACTACGAACCACCGAACGTTCGTACTTTTCGACGGCGAGTGGATCGAGGTCGAGGACATAGAGATGGACTGCGCGATCGTGGTTTACCCGGAGGAACGCAGGGCAGTGGCTAAACCCATCCGAGAGGTTCGTGAGGGAGAGTTGGTGGTAGTGGGAGACAGAGGAGTGCGCGTGAAGCCCCCCGAGAGACCCCGCGGTAGGACTGGAATCTTCGGCTTCATGGAGAGCGAAGTCTCACCTGAAAAGCCCACACCAACGCTGATCCGAAGAATAGCTGAAGAACTAGAGTGGCACCGAAAGAACGGTAAAATCGTGGTAGTCGTTGGCCCTGCCGTGATTCACGCTGGAGCCCGTGATGATCTGGCATGGATGATCAGAGAGGGGTACGTAGACGTACTCTTCGCGGGTAATGCCGTGGCTACGCACGACGTTGAAGCTAGTTTATTCGGGACGTCACTCGGTGTGGATTTGGAGACGGGTGAGCCAGTAAAAGGAGGACACAGCCACCACCTTTACGCCATCAACGAGATCCGGCGAGTGGGCGGGTTACGCGAAGCCGTCGAGAAAGGAATCCTGAAAGATGGGATAATGTACGAGTGCATCGTCAACGATGTTCCGTACGTGTTGGCAGGCTCGATACGTGATGATGGTCCTATCCCGGACGTAATCACCGACGTCATGGAAGCCCAAGCGGAGATGCGACGTCATCTCAAGGGGGCCACCCTAGTGCTGATGATGGCGACGATGCTTCACTCGATCGCCACCGGCAACCTCTTGCCTTCCTGGGTCAAGACTATCTGCGTAGATATCAACCCGGCGGTAGTTACGAAGTTGATGGATCGAGGGACCGCCCAGGCTCTGGGAATAGTGTCCGACGTCGGTGTATTCCTACCGGAACTCGTGAAGGAGCTCAAGAGGGTCCGCGACGACGAGGCTTAGTCCACTCTTCCACCCTGCGCTCGATGAGTTCTTCCATCACCTTTTTAGCCTCTTCCAGCGCATCCTTCGTCCCCCTGAAGGCTAGGACCGTTGTCTTCGTCCCGCCCCGTTCAATCTCCCGTTGCACGACTTTTACGTCGCACCTTCGTTCCACCTCGGCGATCACGTCCGCGGGGACGCCCAGTGGTATTATCATATCATACTTCTTGGTATCTCGTTCGGACACCTTCGACACCCCCAGAGGGGGATGACCGTTGTCGGAAAAAAGTAGCCGGAAGGAGCGAGATGAGAAGACGGAGAAAGAGACCGCCAGACAGGGAAAGCACCGCCGCATCAGGGTCAAGTCTAGGCACTACGAAATGCCGTTTTCCCGAGGCGTTCTCGCCAGATCCCTCACAGCGATCGGCGTCGAGCCTCACAAAGCGTACGAGATTGCACTCAAGATCAAAGAAGAGCTGCAAGATGAAGGTATAGAGGAAATTAGCACTGATGAATTGGCGGATATAATCCGGACTAAACTTGAGGAAATCGATGAGACACTAGCGGAACGATATGAGCTATGGAGGAGGATTAAGAAGCGCGAGGAGCCGATAATAGTCTTAATTGGAGGAGCTTCTGGTGTCGGTACATCTACGATAGCCTCTGAGGTAGGACACAGGCTCGGTATTACGAACGTCATCGGTACCGACGCTATTAGAGAAGTAATGCGCAGAGTTTTAGCCGAGGAGTTGTATCCGACTCTCTATGAGTCTTCGTACACAGCTTGGAAGCGATTGCGCTATGAACCCGCCGAAGACCCTGTGATTACTGGGTTTCTTGACCACTCTGAACCAGTGGTGGTCGGTATTGAGGGAGTTGTGAATCGATCGATCAATGAAGGTATCCACGTGATCGTAGAGGGCGTTCATATCGTTCCACGATTGATTAAGAAGGAGATTCTCAACTACCCAAACGTGTTCGTGTTCATGCTCGCTGTAGAGGACGAAGAGGCGCATAAGTGGCGCTTCTACGCCAGGTCCAGGGATACCAAACTCTCACGACCCGCCGAGCGGTACTTGAAGTACTTCGAGGAGATCCGTAGAATCCACGACTTCCTCGTGGAGGACGCCGAAGAACACGATATCCCGGTGATCAACAACGAACATATCGATGAAACGGTGGACCAGATCGTGAGCTACATATCCTCTAAACTCCTGAAGGGTGAGAGAGAGCTATCCAAGAGCGTCTCCTGGTGGTGATGTATCTTGACGTTCCGCGAGAAGTTACGCGGTTGTAAGGTCGAGGAACTGATGACCAAAGACCCTATCACCGCGTCTCCTCAAGTTGGAGTGATAGAAGCGTTCGAGATCATGCTCAAGCATGATGTTGGAGCACTGCCGGTAGTGGACGATGAGGGGAGACTTATAGGGCTCGTAACCCGAACCGACCTCGGGCGCGCACTACTCGAAGACGAGTACGAGCCCGGAACCACCGTCGAAGAGGTGATGGAAAGGGACGTGGTAGTAGTTCACCCGGATGACACCTTACTCGAGGCCTTGAAACGCATGACCTCCGCCCCTGAGGGTATCTATAACCAGCTTCCCGTAGTCGACGATGAAGAGAAGCTGGTGGGAATACTGACGGACGGGGACATCCTTCGGTGGATAGCGAAGAAACTGTGAGGGTCAGAGCGCGGGAAGCGCCGGAGGAATTACTTTCGCTGTTACGTAAGCTCGGGCTCTCAATCGCCCGGACCAAGAGCGGCTACGAGGTTAGGGGCCCCAAATCTCGGTTTCTGAGGGCCCTTCAACATATACCGCCCAAGATGGCTATTCTGGCCCGCGAGACCGTCGAAGAATTAAGACGGGCAGTCGGGGTGGAAAGGCCCAGGTTATCCTATCGCCGTTAGAACACTATGTACTTGCCACGCAGTATATCTCGGTCTACCACGTATATGCGCTGCTTACCGCCTGAGTTTGATATCCATAGTGCCAAGGTTAAATGTTTAGATTTTGCATGTTCTGGTAATACCAGCACCATGGCCATTCTATCTCCGAAGTTTACGGTTCGATCGCCAACTTTCTCCTTCCCGGGTCCTAGAAGGGTTAGCTTTGCGGTTCCTAGTCGGGCAATCAACTGCTCGATTACGAGGCAACCTCTGGCACCCGTGGAGTGTAAGGCGCGCTCGATGCGTTCTTCTATGAGCGTATGTTTGCCATCACTTACGTTGCACAGTACCTCTCCGACAACTGCGTTGTAACGCACTTTCAGCTTCGGTCCATCCATCAACCGATTACCAAGCTCACGGCGTATCGCCCGCTTGATGGCGTTAACGTCGGGCTTTCCGTCGTACGATGCTTGGAACACGAACTTGGACCCTTTAATCACGGTACCCCTGGCGTCCAGTACCTTATCCTTCAACCGCTCCTCGATTCGTTTTTTCACGTCTTCCGGGTCCGCAGTCAACGGGACTAGAGCGTCCACGACGAAGACCGTGTATCCCTTGATCTTGACTTTCCTGACGTCTACGTTCTCCACACCACCCGCACTGCTTACGGCACTCTTCACGTCGGATGTCTTAACACCGGGCTTGGGCACGGCTAGGTATCGGACGACCGACACCTGGTAATCCTTCACTATGCTCGCATCGACCGTCCCTTCGGCCGCCGCTACGGCACTCTGTCCCCCCATCATGAAGGAGGGAATCGCGGATAGCACCATCATGGCTGCGAGAAAGATTATTCCGGCGGTGACGATGGATTTTCGGTGTCTTCGAATCCAGCCGAACAACGATCACTCCCCCTGGTCGAGCAGCATCTCCAAGTACGAGTGACGTACTCGCTTACCCTCGACTCTCAGCTCCTCCAAGATACTTACCAGCAGCTTCTCTTTCTCATCGACCTCCGACTCATCGTCCGCCTTACACTCCAGCTCGAGAAACGTGCCGAGACCCTCCACCTCATCCAGCGCCGCTACAACTTTTTCTCCGTTCACTTCGAGCGTGTAGACCGTCCTAAGCTTCTTTACTTCCGCGTGCTCTAGCGGCTCGAACCCTAGGTGGCGCAGGATGGCGTCGGTTGTCTCGAAATCGTCGACTACCACTTCTAACTCCACCCGTGACTTCTCGCGCCCTACCTTCGGTCCCTTGTAAGTTAGTGCGACTTTATCGTCGGAGCAGCGCAGTCGAAGTGCTTCGTCCGTCTCCGCGAAGTCACGGCAAGGATGCTGGTAATACAGGTCCCGCTGTCGGACGGTCCTTACCTTCTCTCCGAGCTCCTCCAAGCGCTTCCGCACGTCTTCGGGGTTCTTCAGCTTGACCTTAACCTCTACCTCGTACACACCGGATCACCTCCTCTTCAGTTCGATGACTACCTCGGGTTTCAAGAGCTGATACCCCAGGATCGCTCCCAAAGCGGCCGGGACGGCGCAGTCGATGCCGAACAGCTCGATGACCAGCACAGCGGACGAGATCGGAGCGTTGAACGTCGCAGCCAAGAACGCAGCGATAGCCGTCGCGGTTCCGGCCGGAGCGGACGGGCCCAACGTTTGACCCAGAAAAGACCCAAAAACGCGCCCACGCACACTGTCGGTGAAACCAAGCCCGCGGGTGTTTCACTACCGACTGTTAGCGCGGTGGCTACCATTTTGCCCAGGAACGATAGTAGCGCTTCTTCGGCTCCGATGCGGCCTAAGGCGGCCTTCGAGGCGTAGTCCAACCCCAATCCTACGGCTGTCGGAATAGCGATGCCTACCGACGCTACCCCGAGTCCTGCTAGGAGAGAACGTACGGGTTGACTAGGTACGGATTCGACGAACAGACGACGGGCTTCCTTGACGCACCGGCTGTACACGTATGCGAGTAACGTCGCCACTACGGCGATCACCAGGAGTTCCGGCAGGTGCTGTGGGCTGTAGTGATAAGGGGCGTTCCTCACGAGCAAGTAGCGCTTTCCTAAGGTCGAAACGTACACGGAGTATCCGGCAAGACTGGCTATCGTGCTGGGAAAAAGTACGACGTAGCGGGACCTCACGCGAAGGACCTCGATGGCGAACAGGGCCGCCGCCAGCGGTGCGCACAGAACCCCGGCCACGCCTCCCGAAATTACCCCCAGCACGGCCCATTTTCTTTCCATCTCCGACATTCCCAGCTTCGAAGCTACGTAGCCCCCTACGGACGCGCACGCCTGGGCACAAGGTCCTACTTGACCGCCACTACCTCCCCCGCCGATGACGAGACCCGCGAGTACCAACTTCGCCATCCCTCTGATGGGATTCGCGGGCTCGTTTGGGAACCCCCGGACGATGATCTCCATCCCGGTCCCTCGGAGCTCGGGATGTAGTGCCGCTAGGCTGCCGGCCAGCAGCATGAACGCCGGGATAACTAACGGCTCGTTCCCGACGGCCTTCTCCACCGTGCTTATAATTGAGGAGATGGCGACAGCACACGCTCCGCCGACAACGCCCAACGCCGCGGCCAAAACCGTCCACCGGGCGACGTGAATCAACGCCCCCGTCGACGGCAACTCTCCACCTCCGGGGGTTCTCGGCGGTGTGGACCCTGACGGTAAGTGCTGAGGGGGAACGCGGACCGTGCGGACGCGTGCGAGAGTTGTACTCAAATGACAAGGTCTCCGTGGCAGAAGTGAGTGTTCGGGGTGAAGGCGAAGAGCATTACCACCGACGCACGTTCGAGGTGTACTACGTGATCGACGGTCGTGGAAAAGTGGTGCTGAACGGTCGTCCCGTCGACGTGGGACCGGGGGACGTCGTCGCCATCGAACCGGGGACAAGGCATAAGGTGATCGGCAACCTGAGGATGCTGGTGGTGTGCATCCCCCCGTTCGACCCGGAGGATGTGTACCGGGTATGATGAGCTAAGCCTACGCCGACCTAGTGGGGAGTGAGGATACGGGTGAGCTGCCTGACCCACCCCGCGTGTTTATCGAACTGAGGTTAAGAGTTCCCGAAGAGGTACTATCGGCCCTGGATCCGGATTCCGATAAGTGTTGCGACAGAAGTGGGGACGTTGTCGAGGTATTCGTCGAAGGGTTCGGGGCGGCGAAATACGCCGTCGAGGACGTTCTGCGGTGCGTAAAAGTGGGCACCGACACGCTCGAAACCGTCAGGGGGAGCGAGAGTGCAGCCACTGACGAGGAGGAACAAGGACGAGCATCCCGCGGTTCTCGACCCGGATCGAACGATCGTCCTAGGTGACGTGACGGTGTCCCGAGACGCGGTGATAGGACCGGAGGTCAGACTGGGACCGGACGCCGTCGTACGAGGCGCTGTGATATCCGGACGTTGTGTCGTCTACAATTGTGAGCTCGGACGTTGTGCCGTAGGTCCTAAAACCACGGTCACGGGTGATGTTGGGGACGGAGTTACCATCCACTCGGGTACGATTCTAGGGCAGCTCCGTGTGAGCGGGGAGATCGAACCACCCGAGGTAGGTGAGGGGGCCTTCTTGGGACCTGGGGTTTCCGTTCTTCCGGGGACGGTCATAGGTCCGGAGTCCGTCGTGATGCCCGATAGTGTGGTGACCGAGCGCGTACCGCGTCGCGGAGTCGTCAGCGGAAATCCGGCGATGCCCACGGGGATGGTCGTCGACGCGGAGACGTTGATCCTGGAGTTCGATGGAAAGCGGCTGTTACTCGAAGGGAAACGGGGAACCGCCTTCGACGTCAGGCTGAGCGACGGCGAACTCGAAATCACCGAAGAGAGCCCCGATAACTTCGGAGCCGTGCTTGAGAAGGACGTAGTGAAGGTGGTTCGCATGGGACACGCGATACCCTTGCCCGCTGAGCGACCTTTCTCCATCCCCCTGCACGTACTGGAGGTACGAACGAAGGGGTAAGTGGGCGGTGCCGGTCCGCGAGTCACTACTGATAGACACCGATGTGCGCCGCTCGCTAGTGCTCGGGTCCGTATTGGAGATGTGCGAGGTGGAAAGAGCAGCCGTGTTGGGTACTGTTGCCCAGGGTAAGCGGTTCGAACACGGTGTTTTCGTGGCCGGGAAGCGGGTACCAGGCGAGGTAATCACGGTAGAGGTGGAAGTCTCAAGGGAAGTCGTACGCTCGGGATCGATGGAAATCGACCTCGATCCCGCGGATCCGGATCTGGTGGCGGTGGTTGCGGATGTGAGGGCTACTGGACTCATCGCGAACCTCACCGGCTTACGACCGGAGCGCCGAGGATTCCACGCCCTGTTCGCTTTCTCGGGTGAGTTACCCGCTCGAGTACGGAAGAGGGTGGTAAGCAACCTGGACGTGTTCAGAGAATGTTGTCCGTGTGCCCTATTGGAGATCGGTGACGTGAAGCTGAGGTTTCTAGGAGGTCGACAGGTGTTCGATGAAAGGTCCAGACTGTCGTATACGGACGTCCTCGCCGTCAGGGACGGGAAGCCGATAGCATCTGCATGGAGGCCGGCGTCCAGAAGCGTCATCTCTAAGTTGGGGGCCAGGTGAGGGACCGTGGTGGGGACAGTCAGAGAGCTTCCGACGCTGTTTTGCGAGTCGGTCGCACTGGAGGTACTCTCCGGGCCGAAACCAGGGTTGGTGGATCCCATCTCTCCTAGCTCCCACGAGGACATGGGGCCCCGTGAGTTCCTCGCGTGCCTTCCGGAGCTTCGAAGGTGTCTCGAGGAGGCCCTAGAGCTGGGGATAGACGGTGAACCCGTAGACGAGTTGATCCGGTCCCTTCCCGCGTGGAACGTGGACGTGATAACAGCTTCTGGCGGACCTAACTCCGTGCGTGGGATAGTGTTCCTCGGGTCAGTGTACTGCTACTCGGCTGGGCTCGAAAACGACCCGTTCCCGTTCGGCCGCATCCGCGTCGTCGGGAGAAGGTGTACGGAGGCCCTCTGGAACCGGTCGGAAACCAAGTGCGGGCGAATCCGGATCAAGGAGCGATTGGCCGGTGTCTTCGGCGAGGTGGCCTCCGGAATGGCTACGGCTCGGGGGGTATCCTTGCCGGTCCTACGGGCCACGCTGCGGGCGGGAAGGCCCCTCGAAGAGGCCGTGATACACTCGGTACTGGCCTGCATGTCAACGTTAGAAGACGCCGGGATCCCCCGGAAACTGCGTAATTGGGTGAAACGAAGGGCGTCGGAAGTTCTACGCGCTGGAGGCCCGTTCACCGAACGGGGTCGCGCGGAGCTGCACAAATTCGTGCACGAGTGCGCCGAACGTGGGGTGAGTCCCGGTGCCTCGGCCGACGTCACGGTCGTTGGACTCGTCCTCCTACTTGCGAGGTGGGGGAGGGACATCGTATCCCCGTATCGTGATCCTCCGCGGAGGTGGAGTGGCGGAGCTGTTGAACGGAACTCTCAGGCTTCTGATACGGTCGGACGGAACCCGGGCGGTCGCGTCCGCGGGAGACGAGAAGTTCTTAAAGGCTGACGAAGCTGAGGTCCGCAGGGAGTTAACACCCTTCGAAGCTTACCGGAAGATATGCAAGAAACTGGACGCGTCTGTTGTCGAGCCACCCGAAGATGTAGGACATCCCGTCGATCCTGAGGTGGGATATCGGGTCCTGGAACTCTTGGAGAGCCTGTGGGACTCGGGGTTCAGGCGCTTGGGTGTCTTGGGGACCGTCGGGTGCGGTGCGCCCCTCCACGACATCGAGGTCGGGAATCCGGTCGGGTGGACTAGCGTTCGGGTCTCGAACCCAGGCTCAGATCTCGACCTCGTGGCCCCCCACCGAGATTACTTATTGGAGATGTCACTGTCTGGTTTCGAAACTGTAAAGCGTTTCGCGGACCGTGTGATAATGTCTCCCGCGGCATTCACTGGGTTTACAGTTCCCAGAGTCGAAGTCCGGTTACCCAGGGGGTGTTAACTTGACGGAAAAACTTGACAGTGTGTTACCCAAAACCTCACAAGGTTCGAACTTGAACGATCTGAAGAACCTCCGCGATGCGCTGGATAAGTTTTCCGAGATCGAGCCGGATCTGGACGTCGAGTCGCTGAAAGCTACGCTGGACGATCTGATCACGCTCATGGAAGAAACAGGCGTGAAAGACGTGAGGGATCTCTGCGAGAAGTTTCTGGACTTCAAGCGTGAAAAGGAGCGGTTGGAAGAGCTCCTCAAGGAGTACTTCAAGCGGTTGGAGGAGTTGGAGCGGAAGCTGCGAGCCCACGAGGAGAAGCTTCGCATCGAGGCCCGTCGTCGTAAGACTCTGGAGAAGGAGTTGGAGATGGAGCGCGACGAGAAGGCCGAGCTGCGGGAGGAGCTACGGCGTAAAGAAGTCATGATCGAGAAGCTCCGTAGCGACCTGCAGCGGATGAAGAAGCCCCCGCTCATCGTGGGTACCGTCGAAGAGATCCTCGACGACGGTCGCGTGATAGTGAAGAGTTCCACGGGTCCGAAGTTCGTCTCGAACGTGAGCCCGACCGTAGACAGAAACGAGCTCGAGCCGGGTGCTAACGTGGCCCTCAACCAGCAGAGCATGGCCGTGGTGGACGTGTTACCGTCGGAGAAAGACTCACGTGTACTGGCGATGGAGGTGGACGAGTCACCCGATGTGTCGTACGACGATATCGGCGGTCTGGACGAGCAGATCCGCGAGATCCGAGAAGTCGTGGAGAAGCCGCTCAAGGAGCCCGAGCTGTTCGAGAAGGTCGGTGTCGAACCGCCGAAGGGTGTCCTACTGTACGGTCCACCGGGCACCGGTAAGACCCTGCTGGCCAAAGCCGTGGCGAACCACGCCGACGCCACCTTCATCCGGCTCGCCGCGCCGGAATTGGTCCAGAAGTTCATCGGCGAAGGTGCTAGACTGGTGCGGGAGCTGTTCGAACTCGCACGCGAGAAGGCTCCGAGTATTATCTTCATCGACGAGATCGACGCGATCGGTGCCCGGCGAATGCGGGACGCGACGAGCGGAGACCGCGAGGTCCAGCGCACGCTCACCCAGCTGCTCGCGGAGATGGACGGCTTCGATCCGCTCGACGACATCAAGGTCATCGCGGCCACGAACCGGAAGGACATCCTGGACCCGGCCTTGCTGCGACCGGGTCGGTTCGACAGGCACATTAAGATCCCGCTACCGGACGAGGAGGGCCGGTACGAGATCTTCAAGATCCACACGCGCGACATGAACTTGGCCGAGGACGTCGATCTCCAGAAGCTGGCGAAGATCACCGAGGGTGCCTCAGGTGCGGACATCAAGGCCATATGTACCGAGGCTGGTATGATGGCTATACGCGAGGACCGTGACATTGTCACCATGGATGACTTCCTGAAGGCCGTGGACAGGGTCATGGGTAAGAAGGAAGAAGAGAGCGGAGAGTTCAAGCGCGCGTACCACTGATGCGGACTCCCCGACCTTCCACCAACAATCCCCTCCCCAGGATGACGAGGCGGTTGCTGGCGGACCCGACAGGGATGATGAATAGTGGGCGAGCGGACTGTTGCGCATTACGGTCCTTACGTCGTTAAGGAGATCAGAACGAACCAGGACAACCTGGACGCGATCCGTTCGTTACTGAAGTCCGCCGAGCGCCGTGGTCCTGGAAACGTGGGAGAAGTGGTTCCTCTCGATGTCTTCGACACGGACCGTGGGCTAGCCTCCGATCGCACCAGGCTGCTGGTGGCTCTACGGGAGGACGAGATCGTCGCTTGCGTCGCCGCGGATCCTCGGGAACGCATAGGTTCCGGTCCCAATCCCCACAACGTCTTCGGCCTCGTAGTGTCTCCGGAGGTGCGCGCCAGGTACCAGTTGGGACACGTCATGATCGCCGCCGCCCTGAAAACGCTCCGGGAAGAAGGTCTGAAGGTCGCACGAACCACTCCAATCAGACGCGCCTTACCGTTCTTCACGGGTATCCGCGCCGATCCCACTCATGTGTACCGGGAACTCGAGGTGAGGCTAAGGTGGTATCGTAGGACTGGGAGTGAGGAGTACTTGGAGCTAACCAGGGTACCGAGAGAGGTCCGTGAAGAGCTGGAGCTACTTCGAATTCGTACGGTGAACGCTCGGAGGGACCCTACACCGTTTCACCGGTTGGATCCGGAGAAGCCCGTGCACGTTTTCAGGTCGGGTGTCCGCTCGTTCACCCTCATAGCATCGCTGGGGGACGGGGATCATGGTCGACGTCAGCGTGATATTGCCCACGTACAACGAGCGCGAGAACCTTCCAAGGGTGATTCCCAAGATCGAGGAGGTAGTGGAGGAAGAAGGCTGGACCGCTGAGATTCTGGTAGTCGACGACAACTCACCCGACGGAACGGCGGAAGTGGCCCGAGAACTTTCCAGACAGTACGGTAACATCAAGGTGATCGTGCGCGAGGAGAAGCCGGGATTAGGTCTAGCGTACAGGAGAGGGTTCCGCGAGGCTAGGGGCGAGGTGATAGTATGTATGGACGCCGACGGTCAACACCCACCAGAGTGTCTTCCTAACATCGTGAATCCGGTACTCGATGGGGAGTGCGACTTCGGATTAGGGTCCAGGTACGTCGAAGGGTCCGTCGTTGAGAACTTCCCGTGGTACCGTAAGCTGAACTCTTGGGGTGCACGCGTTGTTGCACGCTTGTTCCTCAAACTTCCGTACCGCGATCCGACGAGCGGGTTCCGTGCTATTTCCCGGAAGATACTGACCGAGAGCCGACCGTTCGTGTCCGAAGGTTTCGAGATACAGGTCGAGACGCTCGCGAAGGCCCACCACATGGGCTACACCGTGCAGGAGTACCCGTTCTTGTTCCGACCCAGAGAGCGGGGATCCTCTAACGTGAATATCCGTCAGATACTACGGTACCTCAGAGGAGTGTGGAGGATCAGGAAGGACTTGAAGCAGCGTGGGCTCCTGTAAACGTTTTCACATACCTGCTCCGGATGGCTCGAGGGCAGAAGATTGCGCGTTGTGGTGGTAGGAGGCGGAGCCGCCGGCGTCGTAGCCGCTCGGACTGCCCGGGAACACGGCGCCGACGTGGTTCTAATCTCGGCGGATGAGCATATCGCGTACTCCCCCTGCGCCATCCCGTTCGTAATCTCAGGGGAGATAGAACGACCGGAAGATATCCTGATGCGCGATCCCACCCACTACGAGCGCCTCGGGATCGACGTCAGGCTGGGCGTGAGGGTGGAGGAAGTCGATCCCGAAGAGAAGGTCGTGACCACCGAAGACGGTGACACCGTCGAATACGACTCGATGGTTCTCGCTACCGGTGGAGAGCCTCTAGTTCCCCCGATCGAGGGTTCCGAACTGGACGGCGTCTTCACCGTTCGGCGGTTTTCGGATATCGAGCCTCTACTACGAGCCGTTCAGGAGTCGGAGCGAGCTGTGATAGTGGGAGCAGGACCCATCGGTGTAGAGATGGCGTACGCCCTTCACGAACGCGGGTTAGAGGTCACGCTGGTCGAAATGCTCGATAGGGTTCTTCCGCAGTTCCTCGACGATGATGTCGCCGCGATAGTGCAAGAGCGGATGGAAAAGGAGGGCGTCAGAGTACTTCTCGGCTCGCCTGTGGAGGCTATAGAAGGCGATGATAGAGTGGAGGCCGTGGTGGTAAACGGTGAAGAGATAGAGGCCGACCTCGTCGTGATGGCGGCCGGTGTGAGGCCGGTAACGGACCTCTTTGAGAGCATAGGGGCTTCGGTCCTACCCTTTGGGGTTGAAGTCGATCCCGCCCTTCGAGTCAAGCGCGAGGACGGCGGTGTCTTCGACGATATATACGCGGCCGGGGATTGTGTGGCTGATTGGTGTCCCATCACGGGTGAGCGAGTTCCGAGCCAGCTCGGCACGGTCGCCGTTCGACAGGGCAAGATCGCCGGGAAAAACGCCGCTGGAGGTCCCAGGGCGACTTGGATGGGTACCCTCAACACCGCAGTGATCCGCGTGTTCGATCTGGAGGCGGCGGGTGCGGGATTGACACAGACCAGGGCCGAAGAATTAGGGTTGGAGGTGGTTTCGGCCACCGTCGAGACGACCACCAGGGCCAGGTATTATCCGGGTGGCGAGCCTATTGCGGTCAAGTTAATAGCTGATGCGGACACGCACCGTATCGTCGGAGTTCAATCCGTTGGAGGGGAACGGGTGAGGGAGCGCGTCGACGGTGTCGCTTTGGCCATCCGGCTGGCGGCTAAAGTAGAGGACCTCCTGAGCTGGGATTACTCCTACTCGCCTCCGGTCGCTCGGGTTATAGAACCCATATACGAGGCCGCCGAGCTCCTTAGGGAGGAGCTTCACTCATGAAGCGCTTCCTCAGAGACCTTTCCGCCGCCACAGCATCACTGACGGCCTTGGTCCTCATGGAATCGTTCACGGGGATTACGCTCGAATCCCTTAAGCATCGGTGGGTGCATCATCCTGAGTTCTTGGCGATGCTTCCGGCTCTCATGGACTTTCGGGGCAACGTGGCTCTCGCTCACTCCGCCCGCACCGCCACGGCGACCCATCTGGGTGACGAGGAGAGGGCACTGCAGAGCTCACTGGCGGTTCTCCTAATCGGCCTCATGGTGCCTCCGGTCATCGGCTCGGTCGTCTACTACGCCTACGGAGGTGATTTGAGTACCCTCGTAGGGACTGCGTTCCTTACCGTACTGTCGGTTACCGCGGTCGTGACGCCAGTAACAGTCGGTATCGTCCGCATGGCGGCGATGTTGGGTTTCGATCCGGATCATGTCGCTCCGCCACTAACAACGGCTCTCTCGGACGTACTGACGGTGGCTTTCCTGTTCACGATTGCGGAGGTGATGGTAGGTTGAGCAGTGTATGGAGAGGGATTCTCAGGATCCTCCGATCGATGTTGGTGATTTCCATAATTCTCGCCGTCTGGAGCTCTTTCACGGGCTCGCTGCTGGCTAAATGGGAGGCCAAGCTCGAGCATAACCCCGGTCTAGCCGCGCTCCTCCCAGTTCTAATGGCGGCGGCCGGCGCTGCGGCCGCGTCGTTCGGTAGCCGTCTTTCTACCTATTTGCACTTAGGGACGTTCACGATATGGGCGGTACTGAGAGACGCGTTGGTGCAAGGCTCGGCCTTGCTGTTGGTAATCGCGGGCTACGCCGGTCTCGTGACCGTCGCGTTCTCCGGTCGACCGTCTCTGATCCTGTTGGCCGTTGAGTCGACGGGGTTAACGTTCTTGACCTCTATTCTCGTGGCCCTCGGCTCGGCGTTCACGAGCGTAAGACTAGGGATGGATCCCGACGACGTCGTTGGGCCCGTCGTGACGACGGCCGCGGATTCCGTAGGGATCATACTTACCTTAACCCTAGCTCCGGGGTAATGGCGTTGGAAATGGAAAAAATCGAAGAAGAGGTTAAGAAGCGGACGGTCGTGGAGCTCCTTACGGAAATGAAGAATCTCGCGCAGCTATCCGTTGACCTGGCTTACTCGGTCTTACTGTTCGGGAGCCCCGAGTTGGCCGAGGAGGTGCGACGCATTGAGAGACGCGTGGACGAGTTGTCTATGGTACTGAAGGCGAAGCTCGCTCTGGCTATTCGGGATCTCGAGGACGTTCGCCATCTACTGCCCATAATGGAGTTGACGCAGTCGATGGAGGTTATCACCGACGCCGCGAACGACATTGCCGAAACCGTGGCTATGGGTGCGGAACCTCACCCTATCGTTCAGAAGGCCATCGCCGAGTCCGAAGAGAAGATACGGCTTGTTCGGGTTGAAGAGGGGTCGGAATTAGACGGCAAAACGCTGGGAGAACTCAGGCTGGCCAGTGAGACTGGGATGCACGTAATCGCGATCAGGCGGGGGTCGACTTGGATAATAGGGCCGGATAAAGACGCCAAGATACTGGGAGGAGATGTCTTGATAGTTCGTGGTCGGGACGAAGGATACAGGAAACTGAAGAAGATGGCTAGTGGGCGAGGATGACATGCGTTGGGAGACTAGGCGCGAAAAGATCGTGTCCTTGCTCACGGAGAGCCGTGAACCTCTGACCATTGAGGAGATAGCTTACATGGTCGGAGAGGACGATAAATCGAAGATTATCGAGGACTTGGAACACATAGCTAAAACGCTACGTCGTGAGGGCAAGACGCTGCTTATGGAACCGGCTAGGTGTAACAAGTGCGGGTACGTGTTCAAGAGCCTCAGGGTTAAGCCACCGTCCAGGTGCCCGAAATGCAAGTCCGAGTGGATCCAACCGCCGAGGTTCACGATCAGGGAATGACCCTCCGAGGGACGTCCAAGGACAAATCGTCCAACGTTATCCTTAGAAACTCACCCACCGCCACGACGTCTCCCAGATATCGTGAGCCGTTCTCACGTATCTCGACGACTTCGAGTCTCTCGGTGATCCCAACGATCGCGTCCGGTCTATGGAAGCCCAACGGACGACACCTCACGCCTTCCACTTTCAGGAAGCCCGAGGAGAGGTCTATCGACATGCCACCCGCGGAGAGTTCGCTCCCGCGACGCTGCGTCATGATGGTGAGACTCTCGTAGGTCCTGACGTGTAGGTTCTTACCGTACAGCGTCACCATGTAGTCGCTGCCCACCTTGCGGACGTCTACGAAGAGTTCCCCGAGACGACGGTGCGGGATGATCGGTGGGACGACGACGCCTTCTCCGATCTTTCGGACCCGGAGCGGTTCGGTAATGACGCGCTCCTCCGTGACACGGTATGGGACCACGTAGTAATACCCAGAATCCGCACGCACCGATACCAGGCACACGGATCGGAACTTCTCAAGTCCCGCTACCTCACCGAGTCGCACGTACCCGTCGTGTGATCGGCGCATTACCCTAGCTTCTTCGCCTATGTCGAACTTCTCACAGACTACCGGGGGCTCCGGAACGTTCTCCGGCAGTTTCATCCGAACACAGCCCCCTCCATTTCGAGTACCGCGTTGAGTACGCCATTCACCAGCTCGGACCGTCTGCCCAACACTGCGGCAGGGCTCCAGCTGAACATTCTGTAACCGACGTTCCTGGACGTCAGGACCCCTGCGGCTTCCAGTGCGTCCAGCATCTTAGTCCCGAGTTTGAACTCACGGAAATTCCTGCAGATTCTACCCAGTATCTCCGTGGCGGACAGGTACATCGTGCGGACAACTCGCACATCCCTTCGGGCGATTTCTCCTAATATCGTGGACCCCGTCTCTTCGACGAGCTCGCTCACGTGTTCATTCATCTCCTCAAGAGTGCCACCACGTTTCAACGCTTCCGGGCACGGCCCGTACGGCGGCCATGTCAAAATGTCCTTCGCGGAGCCTTCCACCTTAACCAGCTCGACCGACACCTCGCGCACGATGCTGTCGGGTACGAAGTCCAGAAACACCTGGGAGTAGACCACAACGTGAACTTCTTTGAACCTGTTGAGCAGCGCCGATAGAACGTTGTACACCTTGGATCTGATACTCCTGAGTGCGTAACGGTCACGGCGCTCCAACCACTCGAGCACCGTTGGCGCATCCATGTGAGCAATTACCACACGGTCTGCTCCCTCGTCACACAACGAGGTGATGTCGGATAGCCTTCGAGCATCCGATACGTCTACGATTTCGCCGTCTTGCGCTAACTTATGGCATACTTCTCTGAACCCGTAGCACGGCGGGCAGACGGTGACTTTCAGCAACTTTCTGCCCCCTCGGGCAGGCGTAGTAGTAATCTCCCCCCTAATTGTATTACTTTATGATCTTCAAACCAAGCTTTGGTACGCTCAAAACGTACCTCATCGTACTCGATGTGCCACAAGATCAATCCCTCCGCCGGAAGGCATCTGGGTTTCTTCGACGGCTCGAACTTCCCAGAAAGTAGCGCTTCGGCGTCCCCTTCCTCCCTGAGCCCGTGGCCTACCTCCCACACGAACCCCGCTATCCTGCGGACCATCTCCCACAGGAATCGCGGTGCCACGACCCGCAACACGTACGCGTTAGGGGTTATTTCTACGAGTTCACACCGCTCGACGGTTATTATCGGATTCCGGCCATCCTCCCTTCGGAATGCCGAAAAATCGTGTTTTCCTTCGAGCTTGCGGGCAGCCCGTGCCGCGGCTTCGGGACGGTTTAGTGGTCCCAAGAAGTACCGATACTCCTTTCGTAGCGCGTCGCGCCGCGGATCGAACTCTTCATGGACTTCCGTTTTGGCTATAACCCGGATGTCCTTGGGTAATCTCGCGTTGATGGGGTCCGGTTGGGCTAGCTCCGGGTCGCCTTCTACCACGACTACCTGGTAGCGTGCATGGGCCCCCGCGTCGGTCCTGGATGCGTACCCTACCAGTTCCAATCCCAGCTCCGAGAGCGCTTTTCGTAGCGCTCCTTCGATCGTTGGGACGTCGGGTTGGTACTGGAAACCGTGATATCGCGAACCGTCGTAGGCGACCCGGAGGGCTACTCTCATCGCCCGGCCCCAGGGGGCTTGTAAGGGAGCCTCCGGTAGACCTCTATCATTTCCTCCTCGGAAACTAGTTCCCGGTTTCCGAAACGGATCACGGGTTCGTCCACAACCTCTCCTGCGACCGTGAACGGGCATCCCTCTTCGAACGCTATCTCGGCAGCACGTTCGACGTCGTTTGGATCCATACATACCATGAAGATCCCTAAATACCCCGTCCACGTGGGGTACGGCATCGACCGGAGCTCGACACCCTTCTTGGCTTTGCCCATCATCTCCAGTAGGTTCCCGAGTACCCCACCGCGACTGGCGTCCTTGGCGGCGCTCACGTCGATACCTTCCCGTAGGAACCTGAGAAACGCGTTGAATTTCACCTTAGCCTTGTAAACGCGATCCCCAACGTCCCCACGCACAGGCTCGCCCAAAAATACCAGCGCATCGCCTTCCCTGGCCGTACCGTCCGGGATCGGCTCGTCGGCTATCAATCGACCGATCACGACCACGGAGACGCAGGGCACTAGGTCGGGATGGGATTGTGTGTTACCGCCGAGGATCTTGATTCCTAACCCTTCCGCCTGTTTCCTTAAATCTTCAAGGATTTCCTCCGCCTGCTCCTCGCTTTCGGCCTGTACGGCGTCGAACGCCACTATCGGTTCACCGCCGGTGACCACGACGTCGGCCGCCGAGTGTATGATCGCGGTCTTTCTACCGATCTTGGCCGGGTAGGGGCCTTCCATGTTGATAACTAATCGCTCACCGTTTACTTCGATCACCGTGGCGTCATCGCCCTGTAGTGGGCCTATGATCGTCTTCCACTCCTCCGAGACTTCCCTGAATAACCTGCGGCAGAAGTTAGTCTCTTCTATGTGCTCGAGGAGGCGCTCCAGGTCGACTTTTTCCAAACTCACCCGACCCCCAGCAGCTTCAGAGCCGTCGGCAAGGCCAGCGCTGACGTGCAGAGCGACGGATCGACGCCGGAGCGGAGCGCGTAAATCCCTATTCCCGCACACGCGATCGCCGTACCGAGCGAACCTAACCCATGAAATGTCATCAACGCGAGCAGTCCGAGTACTACGGTACCGGTCAGTACTCGCGCCCGTGCTCCGGAGAGCACCCCTCCCAACACCCTGGTCGAAAAGATGAGCAGCCACGCTCCCAACACCGACACGAGTAGGTACACTCCCACCGACGCCAACACTTCGGGGTACGTGATATCTCCAACGGATCGTTGGATGAACACCGAAGCTCCACTCCTAGGGTTCCCAAGCGCGTGTAGCGCCACGATCGAGGACACCGCGTCGGCGGCGTCGATACCGGAGGTGACCAGCAGGTACCGCTCGGTCGTGTCGACGCCCAACCGCGTCAGGACGGAAACCACGTTGGCGGGTCCCAATCCCGGCAGGAAACCGAGAGCACAACCCGCGAGTGCGGCCAGGATTCCGCATTTCGGGAGCTCCTTTCCAGATATTGCGGGCTTTCCAGGCCGCTGCTTCGGGATCGAAGTGCGGTTCATCAGACAGGAAAGCCCTGGCCCGATCGCGTAGAATCCGGAGAGCATGGCTTCCAGTGGGGAGGCTACGTCGAGCGGTCCCGAAAGAACTACGTAGCCTACCGCGGAACTCGCCGAGAAGACCGCCAACCCGCGGAGTCCATTATCGTACGTTTGTAAGGCCAGGATCGTCAGTACCAGCCACGGTATTATCGGCTTGGAGGCGACGTACATGGGTCCTACGATTTTCACGATGTATGGGAGCGCGACCGCCGCGAAAAAGCCCGTGGATAACGTCCCTAGGGCGACGAGGCGAGCGGCTTCTTCCGCCCTTCCCTCGATCGTATAGCGCTGCAACGGAATCAACACGGCAACCGACGCCTGATCGTCAGGTACTCCCAAGAACATGCTTTCAACCTTAGACAACGGGACGTTGACGGCTGAGCACGCTGAAGCGAATGTCAACACGTCTTCACGGTCGAGGTACGTGGGATCGAACTCCGAAAAAAACGTATTCGGATGGAGACCGGGGATGTACCCCGATAGCATCCCGGAAAAGATTCCGAGAAACGCTCCACCGGAGCAAGTCCGACCCACCGGACCGGGGACTTCGAGATGCTAAAGGAGCTATGGCGATCGTTTGCGATGGCGCTAGGGGCTGCGTGGACACTCGGACTCCTAGCACTTACGGTTCACATCCTGGGGCTCGTTTGGACTATCGTCCTCCTCTTAGGGATCTCAGTCTTGTTGGGAATTAGTGTCTCGAGGAGAGTCTCACCCTTCATCGCGGTAGCGAGAGGTCTAGGGTTGCTATCACTCCTGATGGTAAACGCGGCTAGACTGGAGTACCTGGCGCCATGGCTCGCCATGCCCGTACTCGGGGCACTCTACGTCTTCGATAGGCCCGCCTTTTACTTGGTGATAGCGGCGGCGGGAGCGGTCCTACTGCTTCGAGCGCTGATAGAAATCCATGAAGCGGCCGTCGAAGCGGACTTCCGGTACCGGTCGAAGGTTCAGGGACTGGCGTTGGCCGTCCGTGAGATCTGGTCTGGGATTATGGAGGCTCTAGAGAGACTCTCCACGATCTCGGCGGAGAAGAAAGAGGAGCTGAGTGGAACGTTCACCGTTGCCGGAAAGAAGTTGTTGAGGTGGATGCTCAGCTGAGGACGCGTCCGCGGTCCAATCGTCATCATCCTTCAGTAGCGCGGGACATCGTCATCCGCGTCCCTCCCAATCGACTAGGATCTGGTCACCTTGAACTAGCATCTTGCCCTCCGGGACGTTCTTACGGACGACGGTGGAAGGTGCGGTGGCCGAGTACGGGCCCAGTTTCCGTCCCGGCAGTATAGAGGTGTTGATCCCTGTTTTAACCCCATCACCCAGTACGGCTCCGAACTTCCTCCTACCGGTATCCTCGAGCTCGCCCTTGACTACTACTTTCACGTTGCGTTCATCGTGTCTGAGGTTGGCGATGATGGTACCGGCTCCCAGGTTGCACTTGGCCCCGATAACGCTGTCTCCCACGTAGGAGAGGTGGCTGACGTTCGTCCCCTCCATGATTATTGAGTTCTTGATTTCGACGGCTTGGCCGATGCGGACGTCCCGGACCAGCGTCGTCGCCGGTCGGATGTAGCAGTTGGGTCCGATTTCGCACCCCGGGCCTATATAGGCGGGCCCTTCGACTACGGCTCCCGACCTGAGGATCGCATCCTCGGCTACCCACACCGGTCCTCTCAGCTCCACGTTCTCCTCGATGACTCCTTCAACCTCGGGACGCGACATCGCGTTCCGAAGTGCCCAAGCGTTGGCGTCGAGTAGGTCCCACGGGCGACCTACGTCGGACCAGAACCCGTCGTACGAAATCCCTAGAACACCTTCATCGATGGCGGCGTCGAGCAGCGCATCGGTGATCTCGAACTCGCCCCGCGGAGAGGGTTTGACTCGTTCCAAAAACCTCTCGAACTCCGGTTCCGCCACGTACACTCCCGCGTTCGCCAGGTTGGAGGGAGCCTCCTCGGGCTTGGGTTTCTCCACGAGCTCCACCACGTACCCGTCTTGTAGTCTCGCGACCCCGAATTCCGACGGATCCTCGACCTCCACTAGCACCATTGAGGCGACGCCTTCGTGCTCACGTACCGCGCGCTCGAGCAACTCCGAATCGAACACCAAGTCCCCGTTTGTGATGACCACGGTCTCGTCGGGTTCGATCTCCCGCCACGCGACGTACACAGCGTGGGCTGTTCCCAGGGGCTTACCCTGACGGACGAACTCCAGCTCGAAGGAATCGCCCCAGCGATCCTTGACGTACCGTTCCACCTTCTCGGCCAGGTATTCCACGACCACCACGAGGTGTTCCACTCCGATGCGCTTCATGGCCTCGATGGAGAAGTCGATAAGACGGCGATCGGCCACCGGCAGGAGGACCTTCGGCCGTGTCTTCGTCAGCGGTCGCATCCGGGTACCTTCGCCCGCCGCGAGCACGATACCGATCATTCCCTCACCTCCTCGACACACCTGCGGACGATATCGACGAACTCATCCCTGAGCTCTCGGGCGCGTTCCTCGGACTCCGCCTCCACCGTTATCCGTATGAGCGGTTCGGTGCCGGAGGGCCTGACGAGCACCCAGCCATCGTCCAGTTCGACACGAACGCCGTCTACGGTATCGATGTCGTCGTAAGCCTCCCGGAGGCGCGTCTCCACCAGCCTCATCACTTCGGGCTTGAGCTCGTCGGGACACTCGACGGTTTCGCGCACGACCGGGTAGCTCGGGATCTCGGCTAACAGTTCCGAGAGCGGTCGCCCTTCCTCGATCAGCAAGCTCACCATCCACGCCGCGGAGAGCGGACCGTCGGGGCACATGTGTACGTCCGGGTGTATCCAGGTTCCGTTCGGTTCCCCTCCGAAGACGCATCCTTCCTCCCGTATCGCGGCGGCTACGTGGACGTCTCCCACTTTGGTCCTCACCACCTCGCCGCCCATCTCGCGGACTACCTCGTCGATAACCATCGAAGCATCGACGTTCACGGCGACCTTCCCTGGACCCTTCTCCTCGAGGATTCGCCGGCACACCAACGCCAGCACTTCGTCGTACCCGGCGAACTTACCTTCCTCGGTGACGAAAACTACACGATCAGCGTCCCCGTCGTGGGCGATCCCCAGATCAGCATCCGTCGCCCGCACGGTTCGCATGAGGTCCTTCAGGTTCTCGGGCTTCGGCTCCGGTTCCCGGCCCGGGAAGTGTCCATCAGGATGCGCGTTTAGAGAGATTACCTCGCACCCCATCTCGCGGAGTACTACCGGAGTGACGAACGCGGAGGGGCCGTTGGCACAGTCCACCACGATGCGTAGCCCGTCCCCGTCGACGGAGACCTCGTCCAGTATCCTCTCCACGTGTACGTTCAACGCCGTCTCGTCGTCGACCACCTCACCGTACTCGTCCCAATTCGGGTACTCCAGATCGCCGTCCATGATCTGCTCTATTTCACGCTCTTGTTCGGGCGAGAACGCCATTCCGTCAGAGTCCCAGAACTTTATCCCGTTGTACTCGGGAGGATTGTGGGAAGCTGTGATCATTACACCGGCGTCGAGACCCTCAGTCGCCACGTAACAACCCAGAGTCGGTGTGCACACTACCCCGATGTCTACAACATCACATCCTTGGGCGGTCAGTCCTGAGATCACGGCTGCGCGAAGGGCATCGCAGTGTACCCGGGTGTCGCGACCTACGGCAACCGTGCCGCCACCCAAGTACTCGCCGAGAGCGCGTCCAGCTCGAAGTGCGAGCTCTGGAGTTAGGAACTCCCCTACTCTACCGCGGATACCGGACGTACCGAAGTATTTACCCACGGGGGGTCCCCCTTTGTTCGCGTTCCTACTCGCCGGGGATAACGTTGAGTTGGCGCTAATGGAATTAAAGGGCGCGCTCCGGGCGGAGGTCGGCGAGATCGAAGTCGAGGTCCACGATCGGGTCGCGGTGGTCGAAGGACTCACTGACGAGGAGGCGGAGCGGGTCGTCCGGCGGCTCGCCCGGACGCATGCGGTCTACCGGGTCGGCGAGGGGAGGGTCAGGGTCGAGATTGGGGGTGAGCGTAGACCAGTCCGGCTCCTCGCGGAGCGTGAGAAGCTGTCCGATCGTAAGCCGCACAAGCGCCCCGAGTTCATGCCCGACTCCACGGAGCCTTTCCTGGCCCGGGTCCTGGTCAACCTGGCCGAGGCGCGGCGCGGGGAGCGCTTACTGGACCCGATGTGCAACGTGGGCGGTATCCTCATCGAGGCGGGACTGATCGGCTGCGTGCCCGTCGGGGTGGAGGTCCGGGAGGAACTCGTGGAGCGGACCGAGCGTAACCTGCGGCACTACAGGATCGAGGAGTACGAGCTACACACGGGTCGGGCGGAGGAGGTAGACGAGATCCTAGACGAGCCCGTCCAGGCCGCCGCCGTGGACCCGCCATACGGCCGCTCTTCGTACATCGAGGGCGGGCCGGTGGAGCGGCTGCTACTCAACACGTTGGACGCGTTGTCTGAGGTGGTCGAGGGCAAGGTCTCCCTGACCGCGCCCGTGGACGCCTGGGAAGAAGTTAAAGAGAGTGTGAAGAGGGTAGAGGGCGAGGTTCGGGACCGGGTCCACGGCAGCCTTACCCGGGTCATCGCCGTCGTCGTGCCTTAGCGGTGATGACCGCGGACCGCTCCTGATCTGTGATGAGTTTTCGGGGAGCTGATCACCGGCTCAGGTACGACAGCACCGCGCGGATCCCGGACTTAACGATCCGCTTGAACAGGAACAGCTTGCCCTCTCGCAGCGCGTTCAGCAGGTACCGGGGGTTCAGGTAGAACGACAGGTACGCGCGCTGCAGCAGGCGCCCCAGCTCCCTGGTGCTCAGGTGCTCAGTCCTCATCACCGGATCTACCGTGGTATACTTCGACCAGTCGTGAACCTCGATCAGTCCCCTCTCCTTGGCGAGGTCGTACAGCGGCGTTCCCGGGTAGGGCGTGCACACCGTGAACTGCACGTAGTCCGGCTCGAGGCGGCGCGCGAACTTGATCGTCCTGAAGACGTCCTCGCGATCCTCCCATGGGAACCCCAGGATGAATGATAATAAGATCCTGAGTCCGTGCCTTTTCGCCACCTTACGGCACGCGATGACGTCCTGGACGGTGATCCCCTTGTTGATGCGTTTCAGGGTTTCGTTGCTGGCCGATTCGGCCCCGACGTATACCGTGCGGCACCCGTGCTCGCGTATCGTGCGGGCGAGCTCCGGCGTGAGCGTGTCCGCGCGGGCGCCGCAGTCCCACGGGACGTCGATACCTTCCTCCCTCATTTTCTCACATATCTCCCGCACCCTTCGCTTATGGGCAGTAAACACGTCGTCGACGAACTCGAGTCGCTCCACTCCCAGCTCTTCCACCAAGTAAGAGATCTCCTCGACCACCCGATCCGGGCTCTTCCCTCGCCACTTGGGTCCGAAGATCCTGGAGGAGGCGCAGAAGAGGCACCGGAACGGGCAGCCGCGGCTCGTGATGACGGGGACGAACCGGACGCTGTCCGCGGAGTACTGGTCCAGGTCTACCTTGTCGTACGCCGGGAGCGGTAGCGAATCTAGGTCTTCCGGCTCCTGTCGGTCGGGATTTCGAACAATTTTAGAGCCCTCCCTGTAGGTGATTCCGGGAATATTCGAAAGGTCTGACTCCTCCCACCGATCTACGGCCTCCAGTACCTCGACAGTCGTCGATTCTCCCTCGCCCCGGATTACCACGTCGGCAGGGCTTTCCCTGAGGGCCTCTCGGTCCATGAAGGTGGGGTGCGGGCCGCCCAGAAACACGAATGCCCCCTCATCCTTTGCCAGCTTCGCGACCTTGTACGCCGACGGCGCCACCGGGGTCGTGGCCGTTATCCCTACCGCGTCGTAGCCTCTGATCCTTCCCCGTAGGTCCTCCATCTCAACACCTTCGGCGGGACAGTCCAGGATGTCGACGGAGAACCCTTCCTTCTCGAGCTTGGCGGCCAGGTAGACTAGTCCGATCGGGAATCCCCGTACTCCCAGCACGCGGGCGATGTCGTCCTCGAACGGAGGTTGAACCAACAAGACTTTCACTTGTTAGCATCCCCCACTAGGACACAGCCCGGGTCGGGCCCCTCCACCTTGCCCGTGATCGCGTACGCACGGGCCCGGCATCCGCCGCACACGTACCGGTACTTGCACTCGCCGCAGGGCTTCTCCAGCTCGTCACGGTTTCGGCACGCCCAGAGCACCTCGTGTTCCCACAACTCCTCCGGATCGTCCTCCAGTATGTTCCCGATCTTAACTGGCAAGAACACGCACGGCTGGACGTCACCGTTCGGCCGGATGGCCAGCAGGCATCGGCCGGCGCCGCACCCCCCGATAAACTCGACGAGGGGCTCGATCCAGCGGCCCTCGCCCGCGTACGCGAAGTGGGTTCCGTAGAGTACGCCTCCCTCCCCCGACTCGGTCATCTGCAGGCTCACTCGGGACATCTGCGGCGCGGTGGAGTAGATCATCAGGTCCCGGTCCAGGGCCTCCCGAACGAGCATCTTGAGCACCTCCTCCCGGACCTCAGGCGGCGGGTCCAGCTCCGGGCAGAACCGACCCTGGCCCGTGGGGATGAAGTTGAACACTGCGATCCCGTCGGCTCCGAGCTCCTCCGCGAGATCCAGCATCTGCGGGAGCTCGTCCACGTTGTTCCGGTGCACGGTGAAGGCGATCACGGTGATCATGTCCGTCTCGGCGCAGTGACGAACGCCCTCAACCGTTCGTTCCCAGGCACCCTTGACGCCTCGGAACTTATCGTGCGTCTCGGGCCGAGCCCCGTCCAGGCTGATCTCGACGTACTCGACGCCCGCGGCCTCCAGCCGCTCCGCCGTGTCCCGGTCGATCAGGGTCCCGTTCGTGGCGAGCGCGGTGAACATCCCCTCGTTGGCGGAGGCCTCCGCCAGCTCGAAGAAGTCGTCCCGCATCAGCGGCTCGCCGCCGGAGAACGCCAGCCCCGGAACGTTCCACTCTGAGAACCGCTCGATGACTTCCAGCGCCCTCTCGGTGTCCAGCTCGCCGGGCGCGGGCTTGCCCGCCTCCGAGTAGCAGTGCTCGCAGCGCAGGTTACACAGCCCGGTCACGTCCCAGACCACGAGATACGGAGCGGCCGGGACGAACGGTTTCCGGACCCCGTACCGGTAGATCCCTAGCAGCGTCACGGCGATGCCTCGCCGGTAGGAGTCCAGCGAGAGGGCCTCCCGGACTGTCTCCTCGTCTACGCCGGCCGCCCGGGCCGTCTTCTCAACGAGCTTCTTCACCAATCGAGCCGTCGCCTTGCACTTCCAGCACGCGTCCTCCCGACCGCCATAAGCCACGTCCAGCGCGACCTTCACGCGCACGTCTCCGCACGACTCGCACCGCTTGGCCCCCAGCTTCATCAGCCGCCGTGCCAGCTCCGAGTCCAGCACCCGGTTCAGCACACGGATGAACTCACCGACCCTGGTCATGCGAAGCGCCCCCTACCTTAGTACACCTTCACCGGCTCGTAGAGCGTGGTGCGCTGCACGGGGGTGAAGCCCGCCTCCCGAATGATCTCCACTATCTCCTCGGGCTCGAGCTGCTCGCCCTCGGTCGCTCCGGCCTCCCGGGAGATGTTCTCTTCCATGAGGGTGCCACCTAGATCGTTCGCCCCGGCGTGCAGCGTCATCTGAGCCAGCTTCACTCCGAGCTTCACCCAGGAAGCCTGTATGTTCGGAATCAACGGTCCGAAGTACAATCGGGCCACAGCGTGCACGAGTACGTCCGTCATACCCGATACTCCGGGTCGCGCCCCTCCTCGTCGGTAAATCGGTGCGTTCGAATGTACGAAGGAGAGCGGCACGAACTCCGTGAAGCCTCCCGTGTCCTCTTGGATCCCTCGAAGCCGCTTCATGTGGTCGATCCAGTCCCTCGGTGAGTCGATGTGACCGTACATCATAGTACAAGTGGTGGGAATTCCCAACTCGTGCGCGATCCTGATGATATGTTCCCACTCATCGGCTTCCAACTTATCAGGACATAGCCGCTTCCTCACCTCAGGGGAGAATATCTCCGCGGCCGTTCCGGGCATCGAATCGAGACCGGCTCGCTTCAGCTCTCGTAGTACGTCTTCGATGTCCTCTCCCGCCAGCTTGGCGCAGTACTTCACCTCCATCGGTGAGTACCCGTGCACGTGGATGTCCGGGGCTTGGGACTTGATCTCGTCCAACATTTCCAGGTAGTACTCAAACGTCGCCTCGGGATGCAGTCCGCCCTGAAGACATACTTCCGTAGCTCCAGCGTCACGGGCTTCCGCTGCCCGCTCGCCCACCTCCTCCGGCGTCATACGGTAAGCATCCGGGTCGTCCGGATCCCTCCGGAACGCACAGAATCGACATCTGTTAATGCACACGTTGGTGAAGTTGATGTTCCTGTTCACCACGAACGTGACGTGTTCACCGACGATCTTAAGTCGGGCCTCGTGTGCAGCCCGCATTACCTTGTACGGGTCCAGCTTACCCTGTAAGGCGTCCAACGCCGTTCCTTCGTCGATGCCACCGGCCACGGCCATGTTCACCAGCTCGTCGACGCTGACTTCATCGGGCGAATCCCTCATCGTCCGAGAGCCGCTCGACGACTTCTGAGATGTTGGCATGGTACCAGCCCCGACGGACGTACTCGGGGTAAATAGGGAGCCGCTCCCTTAACCTGAAACCGACGTCTTCGGTCAGTCTTTTCAGCTCCTCGATCTCGGGCCAGGGGGCTTCGGGGTTCACGTAATCCTTCGTCACGGGGGAAACTCCGCCCCAGTCGTTCGCGCCCGCCAACAGCGCGAGCTGACCCGTCTCACGGTTCAGGTTCGGGGGTACTTGGACCGGAACGTCCGGCAGTATCAGCCGCGCCGTCGCGACCGTCCGTAGTAAGTCGGCGGGTGTGGGTTCGGGGTGGTCCTCCATCGGGATTCCCGGTTTCGTCCTGAAGTTCTGAACGATCACCTCCTGAACGTGACCGTACCGCTCGTGCATTCTCTGGATCTCTTCCAAGGTCTTCACGCGTTCCTCCCACGTCTCGCCGATGCCGATCAGTATCCCGGTGGTGAAAGGTACTTTCAACTCCCCGGCGTATTTCAGCACCTTCAGACGCTCCTCGGGGCGCTTCCCGGGAGAGTGTTCGTGGGGACCACTTTCCTCACACAACCGCTCCGATAGTATCTCCATCATGAGGCCCATGCTGGCGTTCCAACGACGCAGCTTCCGCATCTCCCGCTTCGTGATCACGCCGGGGTTGCTGTGCGGCAGCATGTCGTACTCCTCCACGCATCTACGGCAGAGGTCGACGAGGTACTCGACGGTGCTCGAATACCCGTGCTCCTCCAGCCATTCGAGGGCCTCGTCGTACCGCTCCTCAGGGCGCTCTCCGAAGGTGAAGAGCACCTCCTTGCAACCGGCTTCCTTACCCTTCTCCACGATCTCGAAGACCTCTTCCGGGGAGAGATACGGCGACCTCACCTCCTCCGGTTCCCGACGGAAGGTGCAGTAAGCGCACCGATTCCGACATAACCGGGTGAGCGGTACGAACACGTTCTTCGAGTAGGAAACCACCGTGCCGAACTTCTCCCTGGTCAACCGGTTCGCCCGGTCCATGAGCTCGAGGAGATCGTTGCCCTTCAAACGTCCGCCCCGGTCGCTTCGGTCACCCGCGGGGTTTAATCCTGAGCGCGTCGGGACAGACGTAATCAAGGGGTACGCGGCGGGCCCCTCGGAGGTCGTGGGGGCTGGGGAGATGGCCGAGGCTCTCGGCGAGGAACTGGAGCGCGAAATTCAGCGGAGATGGGAAGAGATGGACCTACTTTCGAAGGTCCTAGAGAAGAACCGCGACGGACCTCTCTTCTACTTCCTCGACGGTCCACCTTACGCGAGCGGCTCGATTCACCTCGGTACAGCCTGGAACAAGATCATCAAGGACGCCGTGAACCGGTACAAGCTGATGCGCGGATACCGGGTCCGACTGCAGCCCGGTTGGGACTGCCACGGTCTCCCGATCGAGGTGAAGGTCGAGCAGGAGGTCCTCTCGGACGAGATCGAGTGCAAGAAGGACATCGAGGAGAAGGTCGGCGTCGACAAGTTCGTGGAAAAGTGCAAGGAATTCGCCCTGAAGCACGTAGAGATCATGACGGAGCAGTTCAAGCGTCTGGGCGTCCTGATGGACTGGGACAACCCGTACATGACCCTGGACAACGAGTACATCGAGGGAGCCTGGTACACGCTCAAGCGCGCCCACGAGCGCGGTCTCCTCGACCGGGACGTGAGGATCGTCAACTGGTGCCCGCGGTGTGAGACCGCCCTGGCGGACCACGAGGTCGAGTACAAGGAGGTCGAGGACCCCTCGATCTTCGTGATCTTTCCGATCGAGGACGATTCCGACGCCGAGGTCGACTTACCCGAGAACTCAGCCCTGCTGATCTGGACGACCACCCCGTGGACGTTGCCCGCCAACCTAGCCGTCGCCGTGCACCCAGAGGAGGAGTACGTCCTCGCGCGCGCCGAGGTGGACGGCGAGGAGTGGCACCTGATCGTCGCTGACAAGCTCAAGGTCGTGCTGTCCGTCGTGACGGACTCGTACGAGATCGTGGACTCGTTTCCGGGAGAGGCGCTGGAGGGTCTCCGGTACCGCCCGCCGCTGTGGGAGGAGGTGCCCAAGCTGCGCGAGCTGCACGAGGAGGACGACCGTGTCCACCGCGTGTACACCGCCGAGTGGGTCACGATGGAGGAGGGTACCGGGTGCGTCCACTCGGCGCCCGGTCACGGTGAGGAGGACTTCGAGCTCGGCCGAGAGGTCGGCCTGCCTCCGCACTGCCCGGTGGCCGAGGACGGTACGTTCACAGAAGACGGCGGTAAGTACGAGGGACTCTATGTGCGCGACGCCAACGAGAAGATCGTCGAGGACCTACGTGAGAAGGGACTCCTCGCGCACGAGGACACCGTGGAGCACCGGTACGGTCACTGTTGGCGCTGTAAGACCCCGATCATCTACCGGGCTACCGAGCAGTGGTTCCTCAAAGTCACTGAGGTGAAGGACGAGATGCTCGAGTGGATAGAGCGGGTGGAGTGGATCCCGGAATGGGCGGGTCACTCCCGGTTCAAAAGCTGGGTCGAGAACGCCCGGGACTGGTGTATCTCGCGTCAGCGGTACTGGGGTATCCCGCTTCCGGTCTGGGAGTGCGAGGAGTGCGGTCATCTCGAGGTGATCGGCTCGCTGAGCGAGCTCGAGGCGAAGGCGGTCAGTCTCCCGCCCGGTGAACCCGACCTGCACAGGCCCTGGGTCGACGAGGTAGTCCTGAAGTGCCCGGAGTGCGGCTCCTACATGAGGCGCGTGCCGGACGTGCTCGACGTCTGGGTAGACTCGGGAGTCGCCGCGTGGGCCTCGCTCGGGTACCCACGTCGCGAGGACGAGTTCGAGCGGTGGTTCCTCAAGGAGGGACGCTGTGACCCCGACGATCCGGAGGCGGGCGCGGACTTCATCACCGAGGGTCACGACCAGACCCGCGGATGGTTCTACTCGCAGCTAGGTTGTGGCGTCGTCACCTTCGATACGTGCCCGTACAGGACCGTGCTCATGCACGGGTTCACGCTCGACGAGGAAGGTCGGAAGATGAGCAAGTCCCTGGGTAACGTCGTCGACCCGATGGACGTCGTTGAGAAGTACGGTGCCGATACCCTACGCTGGTACGTCCTGCGCTCCAACGCACCCTGGCGGGATATGCACTTCAGCTGGCAGGACGTGCGCGACACCCACCGGGCGCTCAACGTCCTGTGGAACGCGTACCGGTTCACGAAGATGTACTCGGAACTGGACGAGTTCGACCCCGAGGAACACCCGCTGGAGGATCTGGAGGAGCACCTCAAGCCAGAGGATCGGTGGCTGCTCTCCCGGATCAACTCGCTGGTGGAGGAGGTCACCGACGCGTTCGAGCGGTACCACGTCCATGAGGCGGCCCGCGCGCTGTACCGCTTCGTCACGGAGGACCTCAGCCGGTGGTACATCCGGCTGGTCAGGGAGCGCGTATGGCTGGAGGGTGACGATCCCGAGAAACTCGCGGTCTACGCGGTGCTGCACTACACGTTCGATCGGCTGGTCAGACTTCTGGCGCCGATCGTGCCACACGTCGCCGAGCGGATATACCTGGATTACGTCCGCGCGGGCGACGATCCAGAGAGCGTTCACCTCACGGACTGGCCCGAAGTAGACGACCGATGGGTCGACGAGGGACTGGAAAAGGCCATGGAGCTCGTCCGGAAGGCCGCGGAGGCCGCCCTCTCGGTCCGGCAGCGTGCCGGGGTCAAGACACGCTGGCCACTACGTCGCCTGTTCGTGGAGGTCGAGGATCCGAAGCGGCTAGAGGACCTCAAGGACGTGCTGGCCCGCGTCGCGAACGTCAAGGAGGTCGAGCTCGGGGAGGAGTTCCCGGAGAAGGTACCCGTGGCCGAGCCGAGGCCCGATAAGATCGGTCCCGAGTTCCGATCGCTGGCGGGCCGCGTGATCGAGCACGTCAAGGACCGCGCGGAGGAGGTGGCGCGGTCGATCCTGAAGGACGGGGAGTACAGGACCGAGCTGGACGGCGAGGATGTCGTCCTGACGGAGGAGCACGTTAAGGTGACCGAGGACCTGCCCGAGGGCTGGGAGGCCGAGGAGTTCGAGGGCGGCCGGGTGTACGTCTTCGTCGAGCTGGACGAGGAGTTGAAGTCCGAGGCGTGGGCCAGGGAGGTCGTTCGTCGCGTCCAGGAGATGAGGAAAGAGCTGGACTTGAACCTGGAGGAGAGGATCAGGGTGTGGATCGAAACGGACGAAGAGATCGCGGAGGCCGTGGAAGAGCACTCGGAATACGTACGTGGTGAGACGCGGGCGGACGAGCTCCACGTGAACGAGGGTTGGCCCGAAGAAGTCGATCTGGAGCGCGAGTGGGAGGTGGAGGACAGGACGATCCGCATCGCCGTGGTCGTTTCGGGGTGAAGTGGATGAAGGTCGACCCCTCGGAGTTCGAGCTGGAGTTCTTCGAGGAGATCGGGTTCGAGCGTAAGCGCTGTCCCGAGTGCGGCGAGTACTTCTGGGGACCGCCGGAGGCCGAGGTGTGTAACGAGACCCCGTGCGTCGAGTACTCCTTCATCGGCGACCCACCGGCGTCCGTGAAACTGGACGTATGGGAGGCCGGAGAGGAGTTCTTCCGGTTCTTCGAACGGCACGATCACGAGGTCCTCGACCGCTACCCCGTCGTCGCCAGGTGGCGGGACGATATCCACCTGACTATCGCCTCGATAGCCTGCTTCCAACCTTGGGTGACCTCGGGGGAAGTTCCTCCACCCGCCAACCCTCTAGTGATCAACCAGCCCTGTATACGGCTCAACGACATCGACAACGTGGGTAGGACCGGGCGGCACTTCACGCTCTTCCACATGGGAGGCCACCACGCCTTCAACAACCACCCTCACGACCGGAGGGACATCTACTGGAAGGAGGAAACCGTGCGCCTGTGCTACGAGTTCACCGTGGAAAAGCTCGGAATCCCCGAAGAGAAGATCGCGTTCAAGGAGTCGTGGTGGGAGGGCGGCGGTAACGCGGGCCCGTGCTTCGAGGTGGTGGTCGACGGACTCGAGCTCGCGACGCTGGTGTTCATGCAGTACGAACAGGTGGGAGGGGAGTACAGGGAGCTCCCTCAGAAGATCGTCGACACCGGGTACGGTATCGAGCGGTACGCGTGGATAACGACCGGCGAACCCACGGCGTACGACGCGGTCTTCGGAGACCTCGTGGACGCCACGGCCCGCGACCTCGGTGTGGAGATCGACGGGGAGGCCCGTGAGATCCTCGGTGAGCTGGCCAGGGTCGCCGGTCTGATGGACGTCGAGACGGAGTCCGATCTGCGGGTCCTGCGGAATCGCGTGGCCCGGAGACTGGACCTTGACGTGAACGAGCTGGTGCGGGTCGCCGAGCCGGTCGAGTTCGTGTACGGGATCCTGGACCACGCCAGATGCCTCGCGTTCATGCTCGGCGACGGTGTCGTCCCGTCCAACGCCGGCGAGGGCTACCTGGCTCGGCTCGTGATCCGGAGGGCGCTTCGCCTGCTGGACGGTCTGGACGCCGAGCGTGAGTACCTGCTGGAGGTAGTCGAGAGGGTCCTCGAAGACCTTCGCGGCACGTACCCGGAGCTCGCGGAGCGTGAGGAGTACATCCAAGATGCCTTGGAGTGTGAGATCGACCGCTACACTCGGGCGTTGAAGCGCGGAAAGAAGGAGGTCAGGAAGCGCCTCGAGGAGAAGGGTGAACTGTCTTTCGAAGACCTCGTCGAGCTTTACGACTCCCATGGGATTCCACCCGAGGTGGCGCGCGAGATAGCCGAGGACGAGGGCGTCGAGGTCGAAGTACCGGACGACTTCTATTCACGTGTGGCCGAGCGACACGAGGGGCCCGAAGAGGTCGAGGAGGGCCTTGAAGAACTGGAGCGGATCGCGGTGGAAGAGGAACTGCCGGAGACGGAGCTCGCCTTCTACGACGACGAGAAGCGACTCGAGTTCAAGGCGGAGGTGATCGGTACTTACGAGGTGAACGGCGATGCCTGGGTCGTCTTGGACCGCACGTACTTCTACCCGGAGGGAGGCGGTCAGGAGGCAGATCGCGGTACGATGCGCTGGAAGGATGGGGAGGCCGAGGTTAAGGACGTCCAGAAGGTGCGTGGAGTGGTCTTCCACCGAATCGACGGGGACGTACCGCCCGAGGGTGCCGAGGTCGAGTGCGAGGTGGACGGCGAGCGCAGGATGCGCCTGACCAGAAACCACACGGCGACCCACGTGATCCTCGAGGCCGCCCGACGCGTCCTCGGCGATCACGTCTGGCAGGCCGGCGCCCATAAGTCCACGGACGAGGCGCGTCTCGACGTAACTCACCACCGGCGGATCTCCGACGAGGAGCTCCGGGAGATCGAGCGTCTTGCCAACGAGATCGTGATGAAGGATTTACCCGTCAACAAGCGGTTCATGGACCGGAACGAGGCGGAACGTCGGTACGGGTTCGAGCTGTACCAGGGCGGTGTGGTCCCGGGACGCGAGATCCGGGTGGTGGAGATCGAAGGATGGAACGTACAGGCGTGCGCGGGTACACACTGCGACAGTACCGGTGAGATCGGTCCGATAAAGATCGTGGGTCGGGAACGCATCCAGGACGGTGTGGAGAGGATCAGGTTCGCCGCCGGTGAGGCGGCCCTGGAACGCATTTGGGAGACCGAGGACCTGTTGCGCGAGACGTGCGAGGTACTCCGGGTGAACCCGGAGAACCTTCCCAAGACCGTGAAGAGGTTCTTCGAGGAGTGGAAGGAGCAGAGGAAGCGGATCGAGCGCTTGGAGAGGGAGCTGGTGGAGGCGAAACTACGTGCGGCGCCGGCGGAGGGTCGCCGGGTCGGCGATTTCACAGTCACACTCGTGGAGCTGGAGGACGTCGAGGTCGGCTCCGTGGCCGGTACTGTCGAAGAACTCGTCAAGGAGCACGAGAACCTGGTCTTGGTGGCGAAAATAGTATCCAACGGATCCTGTCAAGTCGTCGTGGGTTCGGGCGAATCGGCACCGCCGGCCGGCGAGCTAATGCGTGAAATAGGGAAGTTGATCGAAGGTGGTGGCGGTGGAGACGAGCGACTGGCTCAGGGTGGTGGACGGAACCCCGACGGGTTAACCGAAGATCGGCTGGTGGAGATCGTTGAGGATCTCGCCGGGGGATGAAGAACACCCCCGGCACCGAGGACGACCGGTGAGGAGGGTGGTCCTTACGTCCTGACCCTCCTCCCCCACGAAACACGCCGTTCTGACGCCTGATGATCTTCCGCCGCACCTCGCTCCTCGCTCCGCTCTTATTTGTGCGAATGTTGTTGCGGACTCGACCGGTGACAGAGCCGGCACGGAGGTTTGAGTTAAAAGGATACTATACTGTTTCCTAAATTACGCTTCCGTTTACCGTGCAGCCTCCGGGTGGAGGTGCGGGTGGGAGTGTCAGATCTCTAGTCGCACAAAATTCGCCGAGCCGCGGAAGGCTTCCAAGTGTCCGAAATCTTCAGTCGCACAAATATCGACGTATGGGTCGCGAGGGGAGGGGCGGTCAAAGCTCGTGACGCAGGCGCTCCTTATGCTCTTGCTTTTTACCGTCCACGAACGAATCCACTGGCGCCAGGTACCCGGTCACCCTCGACCATATTGTGCACCTGCGGCCGCACTCCGGACACTGCTCGACCACTCCCTCGTAGGTACGCTGGCACCGGTCGCACACGCTGTAATCCCTGGTGATCGCGAGGAACCCTATCGTGTTCCGACGGAGCACGCGCACGGTCAGCTTCATGAGGCTTCTCGGGTCCGTCCGCTCCCCGAGCCAGAAGTGGGTGATGTGGCCTCCCAAGGTCATGGGGTGGAACTTCGCCTCGATCTCGGCCCGCTCGACGACGTTCACGTCCTCGTCGTACGGCACATGGCACGAGTTCGTGAGGTAGGGACGGTGCTCCGTACCGCGTACCTTCGCGTCCGGGTACTTCTCCAGGTACTTCCTGGCAAGGCGTTCGGCGGCCGATTCGGCCGGTGACTGCACGACCGACCACCTGCGTCCATCCCGCTCGTGGAACTCTTCTCGCACGTCGTTCAGTTCCTCCAGCACCCGCTCGGCCAGACGCATCGCCGAGGGATCCTCCCAGAAGCCGTATCCCGTGAGGACCTCGATCGCCTCGGCCAGCCCGACGAACCCGAGGCTCCACGTCGTGTGCTCGTACCGGAAGTAGTACTCCCCGTCCGGCTTCCAACGCTGACACCCGTCGTACAGTCCCGCCTCCAGGCACTTCTTGACGCATCTCCACCGCGCCAGGAGAGCCTCCCTGGCCACCTCGCAGTACTCACGAATCTTCTCCAGGAATTCGTCCTCATCACGTGATTCGTGGGCGAGGAGAGGTAAGTTCAGCGTGACGTACTCGAAGTTGCCGGTGCGGATGGTGTCGATTTCCCAGTCTCCGGTCCAGTTGGTGGCGAGGCACGTCCTACATCCCATGTAGTTCACGTTGTCGCCCACGAGCTTGCGCCAGTCCCGATTAAGCATGTTGGCGAAGTACACGGCCCCGTTCTCGGCCGCGACTTCGAAGGCGAGCTCCAGAGTCTCCTTGTCATAGCCGGGTCGGACTTTCACGATTATCTGCGGGAACTTGAGCGGAGCCCCCGCGGCGTCACCCTCCAGCTGCACGTCCAGGAGGGCTCGAGCGAACATGATGGCTTCTTCCTCGAAGTCGCCGTAGGTACCCACGATCTCCCCGCCAGGACCGACGGCGGGCTCGTCCTCTAGGAAGTCCGGACACGTGAGCTCGAGGTTCACGTTCGTGAAGGCGGGCTGCCCTCCTCGAGCCACTAGGTCCTGAGTGGCCTCGAACATCATGATCTGGGCGAGCTGCCGTATCTCCTCGTAAGACAGTCCCTCCTCGGCTATATAAGGGGCTACTAGGAAGTTAACGAAGTCCTGACCTTGGCCGCCCGCGAAGAAGTTCTGCGAGGTCATCAGCCACTTCAGGATGTGTAACACGGCCACCTCCGCGTGCTTGGCGGGCTTGCTCACGCAGGTCAGCCGACCGATCGGGTTCCGAGCGTACAGCCCGTACTTCAGCACCCACCGGCAGTCGTGCTGGCAGCAGTTCGACCTGGTCAACGCGTAGTCGAGGTCGTGGATGTGGATGTACCCCTCTAGGTGCGCCCGTGCCGTCTTACCGTCCAGCACGTGCTTAAGGAAGTGGCGTTTTTGCCATCGGTCTTGGAAGATCTTTGAGATGACCTCCGGAGTCGGTAGCATGTTGGCGTTGCGGGCGACCCGGAGGGGTTCCTCAAGAACCTCCTCGGGGATCCCGGTCAACCCCTCCCCCCGTAACGGGGGCTGGGACCCTCCTGTAAGCTCCCTTCGCCCACAAGCGGACGTAGGCGCGACGTAGACGGGGGGTATTGAGCACACGGGCGAATTGAGCCGTACAGGTTTTTTCGTTAAGAAAAACGAGGGTCGAGGTTATGGTCCTTCCAAGATATCTCGGAGCCAGTCCAGCACCTCGAAGCTCATCTCGGGATCGGAAGCGGCGAACCTCAGCAGGGAGGAAGCGAAATCGGGGCTTCGCTCTTCCACCAATTCGCGAAAGATTTTGAACGCATGGCGCTCCGAGGCCAGTGCCGTGCGTACGTATTCTCGGACGAACTCGGGATCCCGGATGAGTTCCGGCCGCTCCACGAGCTTCTCGGCGACGTCTTCGCCGATCTTGGACAGAGAAGTCACCCACCACGGTAGGTGGGCGGCGTCCTCCCAGCTCAGAGTCAAGACGACGTCATCCGACTTCACCCTGACACCACGCACGGGTTCCGTAGAACCGATGGAAACCCCGGACTCGAGCTTCCGCAGTGCCTCACGAAGCGGTCGTACCCCTATGATTTCCTCCAGATCCTCCGCGGTATGAAGCACCGACGTCGGCTCCGAGGACTCGACGGGCACGTTCAAGCTCATGATCAAACCCGTCGCGATGGCGACCGCGCAACCGGCCTCGAAAGCGTCCGTCGAGTCACCTTCGATCCACACCTCCCAGGGTGTCGGAGCTTCGACGTCGACGTCGAACTCCTCGGGCAAAGTTTCGGGGACCATCCCCAGATCGAGCCTCCGTGCGAACCATACGAGTCGAGCTATCGACATCGGTACGCTCCGGAGCGGCCGGAAGCGACGTCCTTTCCACCACCCCTCCCACCGGTAGACACCCGCCCATACGTCCGCCTCGGGCTGCTTCAGATTACCACGCTCTTCACCCAGTCGAACCATCTCGTGCCGATCGAGCAGCGGATCCGGGTTTTCGGCAGGATTAATAGGGCCGCGGACGGCGACGCGGACGTCCCAATCTTCGGGCGCTTTCAGGAGCTCCTCCGGGTCGGCTGGGAGAACGCCTTCCGGTGTCTCGACGAGCAGACCCAAGAAGCACGAGTCCGATCGGTAGAGTGACAGCTCGGCGTAGTCCGTGAACTCCGCGGCTACCGGTTCCACCTCACCGACCGCTTCGACCAAGTAAAGATCGACACTCGGGGCCCTAGTCCGGACGAATTTCTCCCCGAGCGACGCGCGATCCGCGAACTCGATGATGCTCCTCTCGCGGTGACTCAGTTCCCGAGAATCCGGGGCGTCGAGCACCGGAGCCAGCTCATCGACGCAATCCCACTCATCCCCCCGATATCCCGTGCACTGGAGGAGCGGGGCGCAGGCGAACGTCGCAGCGGCGTGAACGACGTCCTCGGAACCTCGCTGAGCCTCCATCACCGCCCGAACGAGTGCTAACAGGACTCTACCTCTCGTGGCGAACCCCACGTCGCAGTGTTCCGGCTCCGCGAACGGGCGACCACCTCGAACTACGTAAGGTCGAGCTGGGACCACCAGGTCCAACGAGGACATCTGTAGGCGATCGAGTAGATCCCCCGGTGTATTGTAGCGCTCCGCCAACAACTCGCTCACGTCGCCGACTGGATCCTCGCAGCGGGCTCTGTACTCGAGGTACACGGGGTCTCGCCGGAACGTGGCCCGAAAAGCGTGACGTCCGGGTCTGAGGCCTCGCTTTCTCGGACTCTCCCTGAAAACATCTTTTAGCTCGAATCCGGGTTCCATCCGCGATCCTCCCCGGTGATGACTGCGCTACAGACCGAGATTTCGATGAGGAGGGGCCGCTTGGCTGAGTGAAGACCTTAGCGGGCTGATCTACGTTGACCGAGAAAGTGAGGAGGATCGTGCGGATCAAGGCCACGGGCGACGTGGTCCGTGCCCTGTCCAGGGTGGTGGAGGAAGGGTTGGAGCTCAGCATACTCAACGCGTCCGTGTCGCCGGATGCCGTGGCCGCCGAGATCGCGGTTCAGGCCGTCGACGACGAGCACGTACGGAACTTCCTGCGTACCCTGCGTGAGTTCGGGATCGAGGTCGAGGAGATCGAGAAGACGTTAGTACGTGATGAAGACAGATGCTTGCACTGCACGGCCTGTCACTCCGTGTGTCCTACCGGGGCGATCGAGCTCAAAGGAGTCGAGGTCGAGCTCGACGATGAGGAGTGCATCGTGTGCGGATCCTGTACGGAGATATGCCCCGTAGGTGCTCTCCGCATCGCGTCCAAAGAGGGTGAGCGGGGATGAAGTTCTGGATCCCCCACCCTGGCCATACTTCCGGTCTCGAGGCTCTCCTTTCCGGGATCGACGACCTCGGGCGGGTGGAAGCCGTATACACCGGAGGCTCTCCCGATGAGGTCGGTACCGGCAGGCCCAACCTTCACTACCCACGACTCGACGAAGTCCGCGAGCAGGTCGAGCTGGCGCACTCTCACGACGTGCTGTACGACGTCGTCATCAACTCCACCTGTCCCCTCCGGGGCGAACCTACCAGGCGCGTGGCGGAGCGTTACTCGAATTATCTAGAAGAGCTGGAAAAAGCTGGCGTCGACGGTGTGGTGGTGGCGGACCCCTTCGTGCTCAAACTGGCTGCCGAGGTCTTCGACAGGATCACGGTCTCGTGTCTCGCTTTCGTCAACACACCAGAAAAGGCCGAGTTCTACGCCGACGTGGCGACGGCGATCACGGTGGACACCAGCTTCAACCGCCGGTTCGAAGTCCTGGAGGAGCTCTCCCGGCTCCAGGTCGAGCTGAAGGTCATCGTGAACGAGGGGTGCTTACTCGATTGTCCGTACCGACCCTTCCACTTCAACATCTTCTCGCATCTGTACGGCCCCGACGAGGTGTCGGTGTACGATGACTACTACTACCGCAGATGCATCGCGGACCGCTTGGAACACCCGGAGCTGATAATCAAGTCACCGTGGATCCGCCCCGAGGACCTGGGACACTACCTCGAGTACGTGGACGCGTTCAAGATCTCTGGGAGGTCGCATCAGGTCGAGTGGATAGTCGAGGTGGTGAACGCATACCTAGAGGGTCGCTGGGACGGTAACCTGCTGCACATCTTGGACTGCCCACGTGAGCTTCGGGACGTGTTCTACGTGCCCAACCCGGAATTAGACGGTGCGATTGAGAGGTGGAAGGAATGCGACTTCAGGTGTCACGAGTGCGGCTTCTGCCGTGAACTGGCCGATCGCGTGGTTGAAGTTCGAGAGTTCAAGAGCACCGTCGTAGGGGAGGTGAGCGCCTAAATTGTCCAAGAAGCTACTGCGTAGGTGCGCCGCACAGCTCAAACGTGTGCAGGATGCGCTCGGGGACGACGCGGTAGTCTCCGAGGTTGACCTGTTCGTGGCACGGTGCGGTTGTGTAGGTGTCGTGTTCATGGTCCGGGGCGTCGAGCTACGAGATATCAGCGACGAGGTTCTTGACGGACTGGAGGAAGCCGGGAAGGCCCTGGGCGTGCGACCCGACGTGGTTTACGCGCGCGTCGTCCCCGGCACCCAAGTGGTGATCGATCTGGCCGTCCGAACACTGTGCGACACGTGTCGTCGCGAGTTCTCCGGGGAGGAGCCCAGGCCCGACCTGAAGGTGCTCAGGGGCGCCACCGAGCGTTGACCCGAAGATGGTACCTGTGTTGTTCACGTCACCACCTCGACACCGTCCCCGAAGACTCCGACGGGATCGTCGTACCGGTCACCGAGCACGGTGTGGCCACTTTGCTACCCCGGTATCCGGAGACTTACGAAGTGGAGGACATCGTCGACGTGGCAAAAGATCGAGGATTATCGGTGCAGGCGCTCATGGACTTCACGTGCGCCGGCTGTGAGCATCTATCTCCCGATGGCTATCCCTCGCTTCGTTCGACCCTCGACTATTTGGCCTCGGACTTGGAGGTCGACGGTGTGGTGGTGGCGGATCCGTACCTGGTGGAAGTGCTCGCTACGGAGTACGATCTCACAGTGGTAGTCTCGCATACCGCCGCCGTGGATACTCCGGAGAAGGCGTGGCACTTCGAGCGACTCGGAGCTGACGTCATCACTGTGGATCCGGCGCTGAACTCGAACGAGGAAGAGGTTTCCGCCATCCGAGAGCGGGTCAGTGTCGAACTCCGGACCGCCGTAGGCGCGATTACGTTCCGGGACCCGGTCGCCTTCTTCGAGCGTAACCTGTTCTCGCACGCCACGGCCGAGGGAATCGAAGTGGACCCCTACCGTAACAATCCCTACGAGCCGATGAGGGAGAGGGTCGTTGTGTGGGAGGTTCGTGAGGAGCTGTTCGACGAGGTCTTCATCCTCGCCTCCGGAGAACCTCCGTGATATCGGTCCTGGTCACTATCCCCACGACCCTGTTTTCCCCGTCCACCACGGGTAGACATGAGATGTTATGTCTGTCCATGCGCCTTAACGCCTCGTCGACGGACTCGTGGGGCCTGATCGTGATCACGTCCTCGGTCATGATGTCTTTGAGTCGCCTCTTCCCCTCTGCGACGGCCGCTGCGATGTCCCAGGACGTCACGATCCCTACGATCCTCCCCTCTTCGTCGACCACTGGGATGTGGTTGATCTCCTTCTCTATCAACCTCCGCGCGACGTCCTCGATGCTCTCGTCCGGTGACGCCGTCACGACGCTCTCGGTCATGATATCCCTGACGCGGGGGAGGGAGGGCGGTCGGTAAGGCATGGGTCTGAACTCACGCTCCCTAGGCAGTGGCTCTACGGGTTGGGTCAGCGTGAACTCTCCCTCCTCGATCTCCTCCTTGAGGCGCTCCGCGATCTCGAGGGCCATCTTGTAACTGGACAGTGCTCCCGTCCTCACCGTTCTACCTTCGATCTCCACTTTCCCGGATCTGAGCTCTTCGTAGGTCACCCTCTTCACCACGGGTCGGTCCCGGGACGGTATCCCGTAGTCGACGATCGGCACCTCGATATCGGCGTCGCTCACGCCCGTGGAGGCCGCTACCCGCTCGTCGAGCACGGGGATAGGGACTCCGATGCCGACCGCCAGGCTTACACCGTACTTCTCCAACACGACGGGGCGTAGGTACTCGGGGTCCGCTTCCTTCAGATCGCCCCTGACCATCAGCGTCGCCATGCCGCTGGAGGGATCGTGTTGCGTGCCTTCACCTATGATGTATCCGTGAGATCCGGCGAGCCATATCCGCGTACCTATCCCGATGGTTCGGAACTCGGGGTCGTTCGCGAGCGGATTCAGCTGGCCCGCACCGCAGTACGTGACGTTCCCGTACTCGGGGAGCAGCTTGCCCATGTAGGTGTACAGGGTCTCTTCGGAAGAGTTCGTCGCCGCGACGTACCTCTGGTAGGAATTCCTCGGATTGACTATCACGGCCTGGTTGATGTCATCGATCGTGATCAGCGTCTCGACGGACTCCCTCGGGTAACAGTCGGTGACGGACCCCTCCGCCCGCAACACGACCTCTTCACCGGACGCCAGCTCGTGGATCACGTGTGCCCCTCCGTACTCGATGCCACGATCCTCGCTAGGCTGGGTAGCGCCCAGATAAGCGTCCACCGCCGCGATACCGGTGTAGGCTTCCACTTCGTTCAACCAGACTCGCCTCATCTTGATCGGGGGGTCCGAGTGCCCGAAGTTCAGGAACACGCCCGAGCTGCACATGGGTCCGAAGGTAGCGCACGTAACCACATCTACCTCTTTAGCGGCACGTTCGGGCCCGATATCTTCGACGATTTCCACCATCTCCTCCGCGGTCACCACACAGACCTCTCCACGCTCGATTCGGCGGTTGATCTCATCGATACTCTTCCGACCCGGCAACGCCGGAACCCCGCAGGCCGCGGTGGAGCACGCCCAGTTCCTCCTCCAGCTTAAGCACCTTCCCCGGATCCGCTGACTTCACGGGGTTGCGCGGTGCCAGCGGACACGGGCGATGCTCCTTAGATACCTCGAAAAGCCCCAGCCGTTCCGAGAGGCGTTGTACCTCGTTCTTATCGAAACCCAACAACGGACGGAAGACCGGAAACCGTGCCACGCGATCGATTACCGCCAGGTTATCCGGGATTTGGCTCGCCACCTGTCCGATGACGTCTCCCATGACCACGGCCACGGCTCCGACGTTTTCGCACACGTCACACGCCCTACGTATCATCTCCCGCTTGCACAATACGCATCGGTATCGGGCCGATTCGCCCTCCAGCCCCTCCAGACTCTCCATGAAATCTTCGAAGTCCTCGATCAAAAGCTCCACGTCGGACGGTAACCACTCGGAGAACTTCCCAGCGAGCCGTTCTACGGCGTCCACCTCCGACCCGTACTTACCCCGGTCCAAATGCAGCCAGATCACCTCACATCCACGACGAGCTGCGTACCAAGCGGCTACAGGGCTGTCGATACCACCGGATACCAGGCATACAACGCGGGACTGAGAGCCGTAGGGGAGACCGCCCGGGCCATCCTTCATCCACGAGTCCAGGTACACGAAGGTCCCTTCGGGCCGTAGTTCCACGTGAATCTCAACCTCGGGCTCGTCCAGGTTCACGGTCCAACCGGTGTATCGCCTGATCAGGTCACCGAGTTCCACGTTCATCTCTCGGGAGGAGGGTGCGTCGTGTGTGGCTCTCCGGGCCCGTACGGCGAACGATCGGGCCTTTAAGTCGTTCAGTACGTCCTTCATTTCCGTGAACACGTCCTCGGGGTCGTGAGAGTCGACGCGGAGCGTGCGCGTCCACCGTTCCACACCGAAGGTTTTACCGATCGCTTCGGGAACCTCCGGATCGGCGACCAGCAGGCGACCCTCTAACCGTTTCACTCGCCCGCCGGACTGTTCTTCCAAATTCCGGGCCAACAGCCGCTCCATGCGTCGTCGGACCGGTGGGGACTTAACGGCTATCTCTCCGTACATTACCAAGCACTCCACGAGGGTTACCCCGACTGGGTCCGGCCAGGACGGACGCTTTGGAGGTTGTGTGACGCACGGAGGGGGTGTTCGACGCTGGGACTGCTGGATTCGTTGCTCGGTGGAGGAGATGAAGGGTCCGGGGAGGCCGAGGTGCGGGAAGTGCGGGATGAGGTCATCGAAGTGGAGCTCATCCGAGGCCCGGTGTACTTCAAGAACGACAGTATCATCGCGGCTCGGGGCGACCTGGAATTCTTGGCGACCAAGCCGGTTCGCTCGTCCGGAGGGATCACGGGACTCCTTGAGAAGGTGCTCAAGGCGAAGCTGCTCGGTCTGAGACGGTACTTCGTGAAAGTCGATGGGTCGGGAGTGTTGTACGCGGGTGACGGCGGTAAAGTCAAGGTGCTGGAGGTACCGGAGGGTGAGACCGTCACCGTGAACCAGGATCGGCTGCTCTTCACGACTACTCCGGCCGACGTGGCGGCTCAACTCGATGCGAGCGTGCTCAGTACAGGGCTCATCGACATGGGATTCGAGGGCCCCTGCAAGATCGTGGTCACAGCGGAGTGTGATCCCGTGACAGTCGAGGTGGACGGAGGTCCTGTCTACGTCGATCCGGAGTGTTTGATAGCTTGGACCGGTGATCTGACGTTCTCCGCGACCTGGAAGGGAAGCGCGTTCGACTTCTTGCTAGGCCGGGAGCACGGGGAGGAGTTCCTGCTCGAAGCGCACGGTTACGGGAAAGTTCTAGTGGCTCCGTACGACGAGAGGATTAGACGGTTGGAGCGTATGATCCGTCGTGCCGGTGCAAGAGGAGGTGGCGTCGTCGGTGGAGGCGAGAACTACGGGGAAGAATACGGAGAAGAATATGAAGAGTATGAAGAGTCGTCGGATGAGGGTGGGCTGTTCGACGACCTCTTCGACTTCGACTTTGACACCGACGACTTCGACCTCGACTTCGACTGACCTCCCTCCCCCGCGGCCTATTGTTATTAATTCCATAACGATCTCGGATGGGGCCGCGGCCGGGATTTGAACCCGGGGCCACCGGCTCCACAGGCCGGCGCTCTAACCAGGCTGAGCTGCCGCGGCGCTCCCGAACCGCCACACCCTACGCTTGATTATAAAGGTTTCCGACCGGCCGCCCAGACCACCGAAACCAACACCGCCAGTATGCAGCCCGCTAAGTACGCTCTACTTTGGTGCCTCTCCCAACCCACGTAGCGGACGATCGCGGGCTTTCCGTCGGTCTTTACCAGCATATAGGGACCTACGGGACATACCTGTCCCTCACGCCCGTTCACAGCCCAGAACGGGGCCCATCCCCATGGAATCAGTACGAACTCGGCTCTTCCGGGCGTTCGAACCTCGATCTCGTCCGAGTCGATCCTCAGCGCGTCATCACGCGGTCCGTTAACGACGTCTACGTACTTCACCAGCCTCGCGCTTACCTCGTCGACATCGGCACCCCAAGACCACGGGAGGAGGCCACCTGAAACCCTCATCACGACCCTCGCCCGTTTAACCAGCCCCAGTTTTACCGCCTCTCTCCAGCCCATCTTATCGACCACGAGTACGTCCCCGGTCCAAGGCAACTCGTTGGGATCGAGCTCTTGTCCCGACATTACGGTCCTGGGGTACACCCCGGGCACTATCGGCGGTCGTCCTAAGGCACCTGCCAGCTTCGCCCACAGGATGCCATACAGGCTGAACGATCCCACGTACAGTACCTTGAACCGCTTCACAGGCACCGCGTCGTCCAGCGTTAATACGGGTCTCCCACACCAGCTCACACGGTCCCTTCCCGTCGATCTCCGGACGGCGGTACCTCTAACGTCCACGTATCCGATCGGGAGGGCTCGCAGGTACGGGTCGAGCTCCTTCCTGGTGACTTCCACGGCCTTCGAGAACTCCCAGCGGCTGGCGTACAGGTACGAGCATACGGACGGATCGTTTACCAGCACCAGGACCGGAGTGAGCGATTGCAACTGCGGTTCCGAAGCCCCCTGATAGAACGCTCCGGCTATCGAGTAAACGGGCTTTCCGGAGAATTCCGGTGACAGGGCCTCGAACCCGTTGTCGCCGGCTACCAGTACCCTCCAACTCGCCGTTCCGGCGGATTCCCAGTGCATGGGCTGGAACGATACCATCAGTGCTAGGATGGGGAACCCTACCGCCGAAAGACCCGATCCGAGGTAGGCGATCCGTCGAAGTCGCTCGTAACGCTCGACGACTATCATCGACGAGAGTATCGCCGTCAGCAGTACCCTCCACGGGTCCAGTTGAGACAGCGGCCATACCGGCCCGACGATCGCCTCCGTGGACCACAAGATCGGCCAAGGTAGCACCGGGAGTACCGATCCACCGCCTCGGCTCGCCGCGAAAACCGCCCACAGCATTCCCAGTCCGGGAGCTACCCAATGTTCCCACGGGGACGCCCGCGTCCACGCGGGTGGTACCCATGTGAAGGCCGACGTCAGGAAGTACGTGGACAGGACCGCGGTCGGCACCGCCGGCAAGAGCGCCAAGAGAAGTCTCCTCTCCTCCATCGACTCCAGCAGGAGGGCCGGGAGGACGTACAGGGGGTTTCCCAGGAGCGATAACATCCATAACCACAGTACCGGCAGACCGCGGAGGACGCTTCCCCTACACCTTCGTAGAATCAGCGCCGCACCCGCCGTTCCCAACGAAAACGTCGTGACCACCCGGGTGGAGAAGACCTCTACGATCTGGAAGGGCACGCTGGCCGCGTACACCATCATAGCCGCGTCGGCTCTAGGAGTGGACATCCCCTTGAATTTGAGTATCGACCAGATCCAGCACGGTAGTGAGCGGTAGACACCGTCGATCAGCGTGCACGCGAGATAGGGATCCGCGAGCCACCGGTGGAAGAGCACCGCGGGTAGGAAGGGGAGTACCGGATAGTCGATCATCGGGGGCCTACCCGTGTACGAGTAGGGATCCCAGTCTCCTCTGGCTAGCCCTCTCGTCCCGAGCAAGTACACCTTATGTGCTTGCACGGCCAGGTCCATAACTACGGCGTGTTTCCCCCAAAGTTCAGGGATGGCAGGCGAAAGACTAGCTACCGTGACGAGGAGCGAAACGGCCACGGCCTCGAATTTAGACGACCTGATGCCGTTCCCCCGGTCTAATCGTACCGCAGCGCTTCGCACTCCTCCTCGTACGTCGAGTAGAAGTACGGCGAGACCGCGGCGAACTCCGCGGCGCACGTATCCACCAGTTTGTACGTGGCCTCCACACCGACACCCAGCCGAGCCTCCCGGATCTCGTCTTCGTCCACCCCGAGCAGCTCCGCTATCTGCTCGTCCGAGAAACCCGTCCGCTTGACCTCGCGGACGAACTCCACGGTTTCCTCGTCCGCCTCCCCGGTCCGGATGAACTCGAGCAACTCATCCTTCCTTCGTACGATCTCGTGTTCCATCTCGACGATCCGCTTCACCTTCTCCACGAACCACGGGTCGATACCGGATAGTTCCGAGATCTCCTCCACGCTCATCAGACCGCGCTTCAGTGCGGCGTAGATGCAGAAGATACGGCGATCGTTCGGCGTCTCGATCTTGCGGCGGATCTCCTCCGGATCCGCCTCCAGCTCCTCCGGTGAAGGCCCTAAGCCAGGCTCTCCGATTTCCAACGATCGAATCGCCTTCTGAAGCGCCTCTTCGAACGTCCGCCCGATGGCCATCACCTCACCCACGGACTTCATCTCCGTTCCTAGCGTCCGGTTCGCCTCCGGGAACTTGTCGAACGGCCATCGCGGGATCTTCACCACCACGTAGTCCAGGGCCGGCTCGAACGCCGCGTACGTCTCTCCGGTGACCTGGTTCTCGATTTCGTCCAGTCGCAGCCCTATCGCGATCTTCGCAGCGATCCGTGCGATCGGGTATCCCGTGGCCTTGGACGCCAGCGCCGACGATCGACTGACACGCGGGTTCACCTCGATCACCCGGTACTCGCCCGTCTCCCGGTGCAGCGCGAACTGGATGTTGCAACCGCCCTCAACACCCAGCGCGTCGATGATGTGCAGCGCCGCGCTGCGGAGCATCTGATGCTCCTCCTCGGTTAGCGTCTGAGCGGGCGCGACTACGATAGACTCGCCGGTGTGAACCCCCATCGGATCCACGTTCTCCATGCTGCACACCGTGATGCAGTTACCCGATCCGTCCCGCATCACCTCGTACTCGATCTCGGCCCAGCCACCCACGTACTCCTCGATCAGCACCTGGTTCACCCGGCTGTACTCGAGGCCCCGCTCCACTACCCTCTTCAGCTCCTCCTCGTCCTCCGCGATTCCGCCGCCCGTACCGCCCAGCGTGTAGGCGGGCCGCACCACCACCGGGTAACCGATTTCCTCCGCTACCTCCTTGGCTTCCTCCACCGAAGAAACCGCCTCGCTCGCGCAGACGGGTTCCCCGATCTTCTTCATGAACGCACGGAACTCGTCCCGGTCCTCCGCCCGTACGATGGTCTCCACCGATGTCCCCAGCACCTCTACGTCGTACTCTTCCAAAACGCCCATCTCGTCGAGCTCGACCGCGATATTGAGACCGGTCTGACCCCCGAGCGTGGGGAGGATTCCGTCGGGTCTCTCCTCCTCGATGATCTTCGCTACGATCCGGGCGTCCAACGGCTCCAGATACACTCGATCCGCCATGTTCGGATCCGTCATGATCGTCGCCGGGTTACTGTTCACGAGAACTACTTCAACACCCTCTTCTCTGAGCGCCTTGCAGGCCTGAGAACCCGAGTAGTCGAACTCTGCCGCTTGACCCACGATGATCGGTCCGGATCCGATGATCAGGACCTTATTCGGAGTCTCGGGCACGTGAACCCGCTCCCGACCGCTCGGATCGGCTTAATAAAATCGACGGAGGGCAAGTTCGGCGTTACCGGCGCGCGGATCCCCAGTGCAACTTTTCGACCCTTGCCATTTAACTGGGGTGAACGTACGGAACGAGTCGATTCTCCGAGCACGGGCGGTGTGCACGGGTAGTGTGGGAGGAAGACACAGTATTATCGACGGTTCACCGCGAGTGGGGGTTGGCAACTTCGATTTAAGCCCATGAGCTTTTTCATCAGGGAATGTTTTATTGCCCACGGCGAGGGAAAGGGCCGCGGTGTTCACGTTTCGGACATTTCTCGGAAGTTGAGATAACGAGACTACGGGTGCCCGGCGCGAGTGGCGTTTCGTCCCTTCAGGGGGCCGAGGATTGTCGTCAGACCCACGACGTCCAACCAAGGTACCCTGGGTGAAGGCGATGGTTATCGGACTAATCGCGGTAATGAGCGCGAAGGCATTGTTTCACGAGTGGGTAGTTGCCACACTCCATCCCACGAACAAGGACCGTCTAGTAATGAAGGTCGAACGCGTACCATGCCGTACCGGGGACGATCTACGGCCGGGAAATGTCGAAGTATACGCTAAGGTATACGGATGTACCAAGTACGCTACACTCGGGTACGGATCTCAAGATCCCCGTCGGATCCTCGTACCCGCGCTCCCACCACGGCTCATGTCACTAACCGTAACGGTTGCTGGCAACGTGATTCGGGTGTTCAGAACGTGTTTTCCCGCCCCGTTTATCATAGTAACCGCGACTAAATTACCCCGAATTTCCGTAAACCAGTACGAGATTCGAATACATTCACCTTGTAAGATTCTACTCCAACCTACCGTCACGGGGCTACTGAAGTACTTCCCTCCAGTGTTCATAACTGACGGAAAGTCTACGAGGAATCCTACCCATCTCACGTGCCGAAATGTCGCAATCATCATGCCGTACGCGCTCACAGTGATGGGTGGATTAACTCCAATCGACGTAGTATCTGTCGTCTCAGTGTCCGGTGAACGGCTAGTCGTCAACGCCTCTTCAGTATACGCTCCTAAGGGGGTCACAATTAAGTGGGAGCCTATCTGTCCTCTCATTTGGACCACTTACGCGGACATAGTTTGGAGATGGCCGTACTGGCCATACTCACTGTGACAGCCCTCGTGATAATTCCGGAGGACGTCCCTACCATCCCTTATGTGTCGCTTATATCGATATCTTCAATCAAAGCGGCACACGACAGCCTACGTTCGGGAGAGCTACCACAGTGGAATCCATACCTTGGTGGTGGTTTCCCTTTAGCCCCGACTCCGTACTACCTCCTCCACGCGCTCGGTAGAACGGGGTTGATAATAGCAATATTACTGTTATCGGTTTTAGTTCTATTACTAGCATCAAATGTAAACAATATGTTGCGCGTGGTGATAACATTACCGGCAGTATTATTGTCCTTGATCATTCCCTCTCCGTTACCACTGATATTGGCTTCATACGCGCTAGGTTTCATCGGGAACAACCCGCTGTTGAGAACCGTTGGTTCCATAGGGATACCTGACGTGGCGCTGAGCATCGAGCTGGGGATCCGAAACCCTTCGCTCCCGGTGCTACTGGCCTCATCTGCGTGCCTCGTGGATTGCCTCGTGGCCACCTTCGGCGCTGTCCCGTTGTTGACCTCACGTCCGGGTCCTATCCCTCTTCTATTAATTCTGTTAATAACTGTAGTGGCCATCCTACCAGCACTGATGGCTCTAGCAATGCTGGGTAGAATCTACCCGGACTACCGCTGGAAGTTTTCGGGAATTACCGCCATTATTCTCTTCGGAGTTCAAACGTACCTACATGAGCTTCCAACAGCCTTAGCAACCCCAATAATACTATTTTCTTTACTTGTTCTCAAAAATTTTAACACTCATCTTGATAGGCGAATCTCAGTAAGATTAAACAGAGTCTCGAAACCACTGCGATTCCTAACTGCTTTAATGTTAGTCCTATTCTTCATCGTGATCTGTAGCGTCCTCGCTACCCCACGTTTCGCCGTGGTAGGATACAAAGTAGTGGGGTCCAGGACGGGAATGGAATACATCATTTCCTCCGATCCGTGGTTCTCTGAGTGCGTTAAGCGTGTGCTCTCCGGCCATCCAATCTGGAACACTCCCCTACCGACGGACCCTCATATGGGCCCCGCCTCCCTGCTAGGTTACGAACTAGGAGATCCACGGGCCGTCCCTCCTCTCTATCCCACGAAGCAGCTCGAGGTCCAACCGAGAGTGGTAGCACCACTCATTTCTTCACCATCGAGCTGGGCCGAAACCTCTCTTCACGCTCTTCAGCTGGCGGAGGCGGTCGCCTCACGTGGGGCCTCTGTCGGAGAACCTCGACTCAACACTCCCACCGAGATCCGCGGGTACGGGTTGGTGGGTCAGGTCTACGATCTCTGGTGGAAGGGAGGTACTCATAGGGGTCTTCTCCTGCAAGTAAACGGTCGGGCCGTTTACGAGCGACCTTCAGCTTGGCCCTCAGTGGTTCTGACGCTGATGAGTATCGCAGTGGCGGCTATTGAGACGGCTAAGAGAAAGAGCGACACTGTGTAAGCTCGGCTTTGGTGTCGTTCCCATGCCACGTAGTGTAGTGTGGTGTGTTTTCCGTCGGTCTTGACGAGCATGTAGGGGCCGATGGGACAGGTTTGACCCTCCCGACCGTCCACCGCCCAGAACGGAGCCCAAGCCCAAGGAACAACCACGAATCGATGACCCCGCGAATCCAACACGTACCTATCGTTCGACACCCGGTGTAGAGCGTCATGAATTGGGCTGAGCTTCACGCACGACTCCTTGACCAGTTTCTTGACTATTGGAGAGTGTAGCGGGTGGTGTACGGGACCTAGAACGTGGACGTGGTGTGTTATCCTCCTCAGTCGCCGCACTACCTTCGACGGGGGTTCAGCGTCGAAAGCCCTACTGGAGTAAACTACGATCACTTCTTTCGCTTCTTTTGCCAGCTTCTCAGTTTCAGGATAGCTCAGCGCCTCTGAGTCTACTATGAGTATATCTCCCGACCACGGTATTTGCTCGGCGGATAATGACTGCCCACGTTCTACATTATACGGTCGTATCAGCGGTATCATCGGAAAGTGTCCGGTGGGAGCACTTCTAACTAAGTTAAGCCACAAAAAGCTATAATCAGTGTATGATCCTATGTATATCACTTTGACACTTGTCATTGGAATTATATCCCACAATGACAGTGTTGGTTTTTGACTGAAAGTGAATCCAACGATGTCGGAGTAGCTTCTAATAGTCTTAATATCGGCTCCATAATCTACACTTGTTAGCGGTAAGAGAGTCAAAACTTTGCGTGCGATATCTTCATCAAAAAGGTGACGCTGACCTGGATGTGCTAGTTGTTCACAGCATTCTCTACCGCCGCTATTGAGGAATAAAATAGAAGACAGTATTCGTGAGCTTACTTCGGAGCATCCTTGGTAAAATGCACCTCCTAAAATGTATGTTGGACGTTCAGATAATGTGCTTAATGGGCATGCTAATGAGAATAATCCTAAATGGGCATTGGATGCCCTATAATCATGCGAAACGATTGCAGGTGAGGAAAACTCGTATTCAACAACAATTGGAATCATTGGTGTGGGGCTTATAACTTTTAATATGATGCCTACGCTAACAAGAGCAAATATTGCAGAATATGTTGTGAGAGACAATTTTATCTTAGAGAATATTTTGGGGGTGATTACAATTATGAGTGTGCACGCTATTAGCGGCATTCTGTACATATCAAGTTGTGTTAATATCTTTGATATACTCAATATGATATAATGAATCTTAGGTGATAGAAATACTGCTAGTCCAAATAACGGAATTAATCCTATTGTTCCAATTACAAACTTCTTCTTGTGTGAAATATTAAGCAAGAGTAGTGATAAAAATGTCATTGAAGTGACGACTATAGTCGCTAGTATGGTATCGTACACGTCAAATATTGAAAAACCCATCGTTGTAGATTCAGGCAAATTATCGAATTCTAACTTACCTACACTACTAGCGAATAATAATACTGGAAAAGTCACTATTATAGGTAGGAAGAAAATGGGACTGTCTAAAATCCCAGCTACTATCAGAGGAGGAATAGAGTAAATGAAATTTGAATATAATGAAGCTGTCCATAGTACGAAACTAAACATTCTCTTAATTGGATCTTTCAATTTTGAGTTCCATATAATAACTGCTATCGCTGCTAGTGAATAAGACATCGTAGTAGCTATTCTAATGTATTTAACCTCGTAAAGAATTGCGATAGGATATAATGCTAAGTATGCTAGTAATGCGATAGTTGCCTCGGCAGAGTTGAGATTGAGTATTTGCAATATGATCCACGCGATTATCGGAGCTAATCGTAAAAGTTCTTCTCCAATACAAGTTGCTAGAAAGATATCCTTTACCAAAAATTTATGGATTACTACTGGCACCATGAATGGTAATATGGGGTAATTAGCTAAAGGTGGTCGTCCTAAATATGAATACGGATCCCAATCAGAACCACTTAATCCATATTTTTCTATCAGATATGATTTGAGTGATTGTATTGCTAAATCTAAGTAGATAATATGTTTGCCTAAATCTGGTGCCTCATATTCTACTATGAAATTAAGGATAATTATCATTACAATAGCCAGAATGGTTGTAATTCTGATTTCCATGTAAATACACCCGAGTATGCATTCTCGGGTAGCATACAGATTATGTTCCAGTTTCCTTGTATGAGTACTACTTCGATACCTTTAATTACTTCGCCTCTTCCTTTTGCTACTACGAGGCTATTACGTGTCGGAATTAAAAGTAAATCTTTTTCAATTTTAACAACATCTATGCAAGGGAATGATAAACAAATAGGGTTTGACGAAATACCATAGTAGGTGACAATCGGATTATCAGAGGATTTTGTTAAGTTGTCATAGTTTAGTGTAGGCAACATTGTAACAGGTGCGCCGATACTGATCACTCCTACACGCTTCAAGCCATATAGCATTATTTGTCTACAGTTCACTACAGTTCGTGTTGGAAGATAAGTATTAATTGCAGGTCCTAGAACACTAGGGTACTGGAGTGTTTTAAGAAGATCATGTTCATCAAAATATGGGTATGTAACTTTCCCTTTTACTATTTGGTATCTCGGAATAGAGGCCGCGTAAGCGTTCACCAGTGCAAGTGTTGCGATCACCCCTGCGGCGATGGTTTTAATTTGTTTAGTACCCACCATGCCGTCACCTCCAATGTTACTGCCGAAGCTACTGCGACTGAGAATTGTAACGCTACGCTCGGCAGAGGTACGATAGGCCAGGCTTGATACTTGTACCAGGCGACGAGGGCGTTGATTGTTGCGGTGATGAGAGCCCCGGAGAGAACAGCTAGACGCGGTGACATCGGATCTATTAACGTCCGTAGGAGCCAGGCGACCGTAGTCGATGCCGAGTAGGCGACATCGGCCCACTGATCGATCCCAACGAAGATCACCGCAAGAGCGGAACCGAGGGCGTACAGAACTATCAGTGCGTCCGTGACTCCGTATGCGAGGAAGATCGGGGCACCGGTGAAGTACGCGTACAAGTTCCCTGGAACGGGTATCGCCAGCCCATATACTAGGACCGCTACGGGGGTAAGGTACCCGAGCGAGTACAGCTGAATGAGGGCTCTTGCCGGTCGCTTGGCGATCACGTAGATGGCGGCCAGAAAAGGTAAGCTGGTGATTATCGTGTTAATCGTCACCACGGTCTCGGGACTCAGCATACAGCGGTCCTCCGGCGATTTTCTCCGTAATTTCCCGGATGCAAATCCGTAAGGCGCGACCCGTGTCGTCCTCTCGGAGTGCCTCCTCGAGTTCCTTCTCTCGGTCGAGCTTTAAGGACTTCCTCCTATGCCTCGCGAGGTTCTCGGCGATTTCTTTCAGCACCTTCTCGCCGGTGATCCGGTAAAGGGCTAGGAGGGCTGCTTCGGCGGCAAGGCTGAATTCCGGTGGCGTCCAAGGTATCTTGGCGAACACTAGTACGAACGCGAGGATTATCGTAAATAAGACGATGAGTGGAGCGAGCGTCAGCACGATGGCTGCGATTAGCACGGGGAGGACGAAGAACAGGAAGAACAGATAGGCGAGGATTCTAACGGCCTCACCCGCTTCGATCTTCATGTTCAGATCACCCACTCATCCTCGAGGTCCCGCTCGGCTTCCTTACCGGGAGCCACCCGAACACCCTTGAGGTTGCAACCACACACCTCGGCATCATGACCCAGCACACACCCGTCGAGCCGTGCGTTCTCGATCTTACACCCTTCGGCTACGATGGTGTTGCGGACCTCAGAGTCGATGATCTCTACATCGTCTAGGATGACGGAGTTCTCGATTACTGATCCGTTAATTTCTGTCCTCTCACCCACGTACACGTACGGTCCGATCTCTGAGGATCGGAGCTCGGTCATCGGTGCGGCTACTACCGGTGGCTTCAAGTCGGTATCGGTGATCCGTGCTCCTACCACGGACTTCCCAGAACATTCATGCTCCATCAGAACGCGATGTGCTTCGAGGTAAGTTTCGGGGAGGCCCACGTCCACCCAGTATCCTTCGAACTTGAACCCGTATAGCAGGCCTTCCTCGGCGAGTTTCGGGAAGATCTCGCGCTCGATCGATACGGGGCGCCCTTCGGGTATGTAGTCCAGCACCTCCCGGTCCAGCACGTACGCGCCGGCATTGATGAGGTTCGAGGGAGCCTCCTCCGGCTCGGGCTTCTCGACGAAGTCGAGGATGCGGTCGTCATCGTCCAGGTCCACTACACCGAAGCGTGAGACTTCGTCTTCGGGTACTGGATACAGGGCTATCGTGGCGATCCCGTCGTGCTCACGGTGGAACTTCAACATCTGGCGTACGTCGAGCGAGGAGACTATGTCCCCGTTGAACGCTACGAAGGCGTCGGCCGTGGAGTCTCGGCACGCGAACTTGATCGCACCGGCGGTGTCGAGTGGCTTGGGTTCTACCTTCAGGTGAAGCTTCCTGGGGAGGGGATCGGACTCGACGTACCGCTCGAGCTTCTCGGAGCTGAAACCGGCGGCGATGTGAACGTGAACGACGTCACGGGGTAGGGAGCGGATCACCCACTCGATGAGCGGCTTACCCAGGATGGGAACCAGGGGTTTAGGCGTATCCCAGGTCAGGGGGCGCAGTCTTGTGCCGAACCCGCCCGCGAGCACCACCGCGTCCACGTTCAACGTTCGACCTCCCCTGACGCGCTACACGTGGTTCCACCAGCTTCGTGCTTCCGTGGTGTCCACGGGACCGTAAGCCTCGTCGACCAGGAGGTACAGCACGGGGAGGGTCTCGACGGGCGCGTTCGGGTCTTCGGGATCGACGTCGAGCCCGAGGTCCTCGGGCCGTACGACGGTGGCTTCGCCACCGGATCGCTCTTCGATCAAATCCGCGCCCTTCTCGTTCAGGCACAAGTAAAGCCTTTCGGAGTGATCACCGAAGAATCTACCGTGGAAGAGCTCGTCGGAGGTCGTCGCGAAGGCGTTCACGTCCCCTACCTCGATCGACTTTAGCGCGGCCTGCTCCGCGGCGACGTACAGGTACTTGTCACCGATGAAGAACACCTTCTCACGATCCCGCATCTCGAGAATTACGTCCTCCGGAACGCCGCGCTCCAGGCGGCGTTCCACCCTATCGGGGACGTCGGGGTCCACGAGGTCCTCGCCCGAGAGTTCCGAAGCGTAGGCGCACAACGCGAACATAGCCGACACGATGGTGCGGGTGTTGAGGAAACCTTCCTCGCGCTCTACCGGGAGGAGTAGCAGGTAGTCGGCGAGATCGGCCAGTGGAGAGTTCTCCTCACAGGTAACGGCCAGGATTTCGCAACCCAAGGCACGGGCGATCGAGTGGGAATCTTTACCCCCGGACATCGAAACTACGATCGCGAGATCGGCTCCATCAGCCCAAGCCGCCAGCCGTCCCGGATGCGATACCGTCGCGATGTTCAGCTCGTGGGTGAACAGTAGCGAGGCGTAGTGAGCCACGTGGTGACTACTACCTGAGCCCGTAGTAAGTATGAACTGATAAGATGATAATCGGGGTAAATCCTCAAATCCTAGGGTGAGCACTGCCCTCAGATCATCCGGGGTTCTCTCCACGTCATCCCTCATGTGCTCGCTCAAGCAGTACACCCCAGGTTACCCGATTATTCATCCAGTAATTCCAGAGTGTGGCGGCGGCGATACCGAAAAGGGCCGAAGCGATATAATAAATATGGAGAAGCTCGGTCAGCGTCCATAGGACCGCTGTGTTGATCACCAGACCGCCGGCACAGATGATGTTGAAGGCCGCGAGACGCTTTAGGAAGTTCAGCAGACCGGGGTCTCGACGGTCCCTCCACGTCCATAGATCGTTGAGGATGAAGTTCGATATTATGGAAACTTCAACGGCGATGATGTTCGACACGACGTAGTAGATCCCGACGACCTCCGTGAGGAACCACAGGAGGCCTAAATTGACGAACACTCCGGAGAGACCGACGAGTGAGAACTTTAGGAACCTCTCCGGGCCGTCGACGCCCGGCGTTCGCTCCAGTATGCGGAACAGGATCTTCAAAGCCCATCACCCGGGGGTCGATCGATGGGGAAGTTGTTCGGCACTTTCGGAGTCCGGGGTGTTGTGGGCGAGGATCTCACTGAGGACGTCGCCCGAAGGTTGGGACTCGCGTTCGGAACGTACCTCGGAGGTGACGCGGAAGTCCTCGTCGGCGGTGACACCCGGACCAGCACCGACACTCTCAAGGATGCTCTGATCTCGGGGCTAACCGCCGCGGGCTGCGACGTCGTCGATGTGGGGATCGCACCGACTCCGGCCGTGCAGTACCTGGTGGACGCCGAGGGGTTCGACGCCGGCGCCGTGGTGACGGCGTCGCACAACCCGCCCGAGTTCAACGGTATCAAGCTGTTGGGCTCGGACGGGTGCGGATTGTCCAGGGAAGATGAGCAGGAAATCGAGAGGATTTACTTCGAGGAGAACCCGGATCGGGCCTCGTGGGATCGTGTGGGTAACCGGGTTTCGGCGCCGGACCTGCTCCTGAACTTCGAGGAGGCCGTACTCGATTACGTGGGTGACTTCGACGGAGAGGGTCTGCGAGTCGTTGTCGACGCGGCGAACGGCGCGGCGTCGTCGGTCACGCCGCGACTCCTCTCGGAGCTCGGTGTCGAGGTGATCAGTGTCAACGCACATCCGGACGGGCGGTTCCCCGGACGTGAGCCCGAGCCGTCGGAGGAGAACCTGGAGACTACGATGAACATGGTGAGAGCGGCCGGCGCGGACTTCGGGTTAGCCCACGACGGGGATGCTGATCGACTGATTCTCATCACGGGTGACGGCGAGTTCGTCCCCGGGGACTACTCGCTGGCGATCGTGGCGGCGTGGGCGCTCGACGAGGGTAAGGGGAGTCAGGTAGTCACCCCGGTCAGCTCCTCGATGTGCGTACAGAAGGTGGTAGAGGACCGCGGTGGAGAGGTGATCTGGACGAAGGTGGGAGAGCCCGTCGTCGTGGAGGAGCTCAAGCGGGCGGAGGATCCCGCACTGGGTGGTGAGGAGAACGGTGGAATAATCTACCCGGACTTCCACCTCTCCCGGAACGGAATCATCACCGCCTTGCTGATCTGTAAGCTGGTCGCCGAGGTGGGATCGCTCGACGACCTACTGGCCGAGGTGCCCAAGTACCACCTGCACAAGACCGGTGTGGAGTGCCCCGACGATCTCAAGCCGAAGGTCATGGAGCGTGTCGAATCGCTGGTCGAAGAGGAGGAGTTGGAGGATGTCCTGACGATCGACGGCGTGAAGTTGTTCTACGAGGATGGTTGGGTGCTCGTACGGCCTTCGGGCACGGAGCCTTTGATCAGGGTCTTCGGAGAAGCGCGAGATCGAGAGACCGCCATCAGGCGGGTGGAGCACTGGAAGGAACGCGTCGAGGAGATCGTCTCGGAGCTGAAGGGGTAGCTGGATGGAGCGGCTGGAATGGCGTGAATCCTCACCGGCGGAGTTCTTCGAGCGGAACCGCGAGATGCTCGGGTTCGACGGACCCATCAAGAGCATGGTGATGACCGTCCACGAGCTCGTCACCAACTCGATGGACGCGTGCCACCTGAACCGCATACGTCCCGACGTGCGGGTGGTGATCCGACGCGAGGAGGAGAACGTGTATCGGGTGCGAGTGATCGACAACGGGCCGGGGATCCCGCCGGAGCGCGTGCCGAAGGTGTTCGGTAAGTTCCTCGCGGGAGATAAGTTCGACCCCGTCTACGGGATCCAGTCGATGGGCCAGCAGGGGATCGGAGCCGCCGGCGTCGCCCTCTACGCCCTGATCACCACGGGCGAACCCGTGCGCGTGCTCACATCCACCGACGGTAGAACCGCGCACTACTTCGAGGTCAAGCCCGATCCCTCGACCAACGAGCCGGTGGTCGTCCGGCGGGAGAAGCGACCCGCGAGCCGCCGCGGGACGACGGTGGAGGTGACCATCGGGGACGCCGTCTACGAGTCGGGTCGCCGCGGTCCCCGGGAGTACCTTCGTAGGCTGCACGCGGTGAACCCCCACGCCCGGATCTCCCTCCGCGACCCCGACGGTAACGCGCACGTCTGGGAGCCGCTGGTCGAGGAACTCCCCGACCCACCTCGAGTGCTGAAGCCTCATCCTCACGCCCTCGACGCCCACAAGCTCCTCCGGATCGCCGAGCGGACGTCCCGGAGGACCGTCCGAACGATGCTCGTCGGGGAGCTCTGCAGGTTCTCGGAGGCCCGGGTCGAAGAGCTCCGGGAGCGACTGGCGGGCCGTGTGGATCTGGAGAAGGACCCGAAGGAGTTGACCCGCGAGGAGGCCGAGCTCATCGTGAAGGCGCTGCACGAGATGGACTTCATGCGCCCGCCGTCCGACGTCGTTTCCCCGGTCGGAGAGTCGGCGCTGAAGGCCGCGCTGAAATCGGAGGGAGCTCGACTGGTCTCGGCGGTTTCTCGGCGGCCGCTCGTACTGCGCGATAACGTGATCCAGGTCGAGGTGGCCGTGGGTTACGGGGAGGAGGGGGATCTGTGGCGGTTCGCGAACAGGGCTCCGTTGATGTTCAGGGCGGGCGGTTGTTCCATCACCAAGGGCGTCGAGGAGGTGGATTTCGGCCGGTACGGTCTCGAGGAGGATCGGTTACTGATCCTGGTGAACGTGAACTCCCCGTTCGTTCCGTTCAGCGGGCCCGCTAAGCAGGAGATCGGTAGCGAATACGTCGAAGAGGAAGTAAAGCGGGCGGTACAGCGGGCGTGTCGGGAGCTGGGTCGTGAGGTCCGACGGCGACGTCGGGCCCGTCTCGAGCGCCAGAAGATGAAAAGGATCGATAGGAACCTGAGAATCGTGAGGAAGAAGGCCATCGAGATACTCTCGTGATGAGCTCACGACGGGGAGACCTAGTCGGGATGATCGACCCCTAGCAGGCTGAAACGGCGCGGGTGGAGGTAGCCGGCGGGGAGCGCGGGCTTCAGACCCGAGCCGATGATCCGCCGGATGCCGCGACCGCGCCACACTTCCTTCTCCTATTGTTACGTATCTTGAAACGTTTCCGTGCGGGTCAGGGGCGGGAGTACTCTTCATCGGTCCGCGGCTTGCATGATCATCATCCCTGGTTCGAGGCGAATCTCCATCGATAAAACTTCGTCCCTCGTAGGGTCAGGAGGGCGTCACTTGCCCGTCCACGCGGTCGTGGGCTTCGGGTACCCCAAGTACGACCCGGTGAGCTGGTTCGCGGAGCGTTCACTGATCGAGACACTGGAAGTGAAGACCGCGGAGTCCCGCTGCCTCGAGCTACGCGAGGGGTCGACTCTTCGCCTCGAGGCCCGGCGCCTCGGTAGGCGTGAGATGAGCGCGACCGCGCTGCTGGAACGCGTCGAAGAACCGGGAGAAGTCCACGTGTTCGCCTCGTCCTCGCTGAAGGGACAGACGGTCGATGGTGACACGGTGGAGGATCGTATGGGTGAGTACCTCGTCGATCCGTTGAACGATGTGGGGTTCGAGGTCGAGGTCCACTGGTCGTCGGCGTTCGATCCCCTGTCGCTCCTCCCCGAGCTCATCGACACCCTGACACGTCTCGACGATCGCGTGGTGCTGGATCTTACCCACGGTGTTCGTATCCAGCCCGCGATCTCGGCCGTGGCGGGAATGGCGGCCGCTCGATTGCCGGGCTCAGATATGGAGCTCGTTCCGGTGTACGGGGCCGCAGGGGTTGAGGTGAGGGAGGTCCTGAGGTGGTCGGACGGTGCGGACGGGTCTCGCGGGATCATCCTGGACATCCGTCGCCACTTGGAGTCCGCCATGGCGTTCAACAAGGTCGTCGATTACACCTTGGATCCCTCCCGAGAACACCTCGAAGAGCTGTGCGAGCTGACTGAAAGCGCGCTTCGAGAGTTGGACGTCCCCGATGATCGACTGGAGAGAGTTCGGGAGCTAGTGATCGATGAAGGGGCTCTGAGAGGCCTCGCCGACGCCCTCCGGTCCAACTACCCGCGGAAGGTCGTGAAGGAGGCGAGAAAGTGGGAACCGAAGTCGCCCGAGGACGTACTCGACAGGCTTCATATAGAAAGTTCCGGGAGGGAGCGGGCCGAGAAGTACCTCCGTGCGCTCTCGAACTTCTTAGCAAGGGCCCTGAATCCGTTCCTTCAGGGTCTTGACTTACCGAAGTCTCCTTGGAAGGCGGCCGTACAGCTCGCCGAGTGGCTGTGTGATCGCGGTTACTACGCGGCCTCGGTTCTGCTGCTCCGAGAGCTCGTGTACCTCAGGACGGTCTACGAGTGGGCCGAGGAGCACGGCCACGGGGAGCTGAAGGAGGTCGTCGAAGAGTACCTCAGGGCCCTCATCGATCCGGACGCGAGAAAACCCAGGGGAGTCTACGACGAGTTGTGCAGCACCATCGAAGAGGTTACCGACGGGGAGGCCGGGGATCCCGACGATTTGGTCAGGAAGATCGAACGGGAGATACTCAACCGATGATCTCTTTCACTTTCTTCACCAGATTCTGTGCCTTCTCGTCTGGCCTCCCAACGTCTTCCCTTACGTGTGCGAATGAGTTACGGACATCCCTGATTTCACACACCACCTCGATAAGCTCTCGCCGGTCGATCGAATAGTCGATTTCCCTTCTCTTCCCCCGGAAGAGACCGATCACGGCCGGACCCCCGCGACGTCAGGCATCCTCGGCGTTAGACCCGCTTCGATCTTCGGAAGATACGACAGTGTGAGATGTGCTCGTTCGGCGTGGTTCGGGAGGTGGCTGTGAATGGGTTCACGACTCATCGGACCGGAATTGTTACAAATTTAATAACGATTTGGGATTTGGCGCCGCGGCCCGGACTTGAACCGGGGACCACGGGATATCTGCGGCCCTCTCTTCATCGGGCCTTAACAGTCCCGCGCTCTACCTACTGAGCTGCCGCGGCCTCAATCCCGAGCCATCTGGAAACCTCCCTTACAAAAATATAATGCTTTCGGGGGGAGGTCCATGGCCGACCCGAGGGTGAGAGTGAAAGTCGTAGGAGTGGAGAAAGAGGACGTCAGGAAGCGCCTTACATTGCTGCGCCCGGAGCGCGATGTCGACGTGATAGTGGATGGAGTGTCCGGAGTGATGCGTGTGACCTCGGGGACTACCCGCCTACGCGTCAACGCCGGCGGCTCCGCGTTCCTCTCGTGTTCGGGTAGGATCTCGGAGGATGCAGCGGCAGTGGCTTCAGTGCTCCTCTCGGAAATCGGCGCGGACCGGAAGGAGATTCCGAGGTTCCTTTCGGCGGCGGTGGAGCTGGGGAGAACTACACCGGGGGGATGCGAGCTGGCGGCGGTTCTGCGGGGTAAGGACGTGACCGTGAAGTTCCGGAGGGACCCCAAGTCCGGCCGATACGCGCTGAAATCTAGACACGGGGTGCTGGTCAGGCGGACCCGATCGACGTGTGAGGTGGAGATCCTCGTCACGGTAACGGATCTCGATCGGGTCGTCCGGAAGGCGGGAAGGATCTGGGGACAGCTGGAAGATTTGGCGGGTGGTGGAGATCCAGAATACGTCCTCCTAAACGTCCTCGACGCACTGGGGAGGTGAGGCGACTGAGTTGGGTCCTAGAGATGATCAGGACGCTTCTGTGCATGTATGTAGGGGTTCTGATCGCGTCTTACTTAGGGTCCTCCGAAGCGTGTACCCGGTCGTTGCTCCGCGTACTGAAGCCTGTGGTCGGGTCCGGCCTCTACGGTCACGCCGCGTCGCTATCGGCCCTGAGTTCCTCTGTGGCGCTTTACGCGGCTCAGGACAAGGTGAACTCCACCAGAGAGGCCGTGGGTTTACTGCTCCTCCTGGCCTTCCCGACTTCCGTAGCGACGGTCCTTCAGTTTTACCTCCCCGTGGTCGTACCCGCCGTGGGCCCGGCGGGTCTCCTTATGATCGGCATATCGGTCGTGGGCGCCCTACTCACTTCCGCGTTCGGCCGTGTTCTACTACCTGGCCGTGAAGATGGTGATGGGCCGAGTAAGATCACGCTCGTGCGGAACCCTTGGCGCACTGCCCATAGTGTGTTCCTCAGGGTTGGGCCCGCCGTCGCCTTGGCGATGGTGGCGGTTAAGCTGGGTGAGGGGTACGGCGTGACGGAGTGGGTCGAGAGATTTCTTCACCCGTTGACTAGGTCCGTTGGACTCCCTTCGGACGCGTCTCTGGTGGTGTTCGGGTGTCTGATCAACGTGGCCGTAGGTGCCGCCTTAGGGGCAGATCTCTGGGCGTCCGGGAAGCTGCGGATGGAGGATCTGGCGCTCGCGTTGGCGTTCGGTAGGGCCCTTTCTTTGCCGAGGATTAACCTTCAGTTCCTGTTTCCTCCTGCCGTCACGTTCCTTGGCAAGAAGGGGTTGCTCGGGGCGACCGTCCGCACGCTCGTCGAGACCTTGGCGAACATATCGGTGGTACTGGCACTAACGGCGTTTGTTCACTAGGGCCCTGTTTTTTCGTCGGGGTTTCCTTCGGCTCGTACCCGGCCGCCCAGATCAGGGCGCGCGCCAGTAGCTTCCAGGCTCCCGTGCGTTCGGTCAGTTCCGGGTGCACGCCCAGTAAGACGAACCGACCCCGTGGTTCCCACTTGTCGCCCTTCTTCACGTTGTACCAGCCGAGCACCATCGCCCAACCACTGACGAGTTCGACGTACTTTCCGAACCCCTGTACGTTGATCCTGACCTCTTTCCCGTCTAGCCAGCACACTTTGTACCATCTGTTGTCGGAGATGAACACCGACCCGTCTTCCGCGGCCATCCCGGGACCGTTCGCGTAGTAATACTCGTAGACCTTCCCCCAGGTGGACTGCGGGGTGATGGGGTTCTGCTGGATCAGCACGGAGACGTACCCGTTCCCCCGGTTGCCGTCGATCGCCGTTACGCCGTCCACCACGAGATCCTCGCCGATGGCTCCTCGGTGCGTCACTCCGGCGTGTAGGTACGCACCCGCGCAGATGCCGACGTACCCGATGCCGAGGTCGATCTGCGCGTGATATAGCAGGTCGATCCAGTCGGGATCCCAGTGCCACTCGGGATGGTACCCGCCCGGAACGTAGATCACGTCGATGTGGGTGCCTGTGTACGGATCTCGTCCGGTCTCCAGGACGGTCCTCCAGTCCGACGGTGATGCGTAGGTGATCACGTTAATGTGATAGGTGCCGGCGTAGTTCGCGTTCCAGTACTCGATGGCCCTCAGCGAGCTTTCCACGCAGTTGGACGCGGCTCCGTCTCCCGCCCACATGGCGACGTTCACCATCGTCGATGAGACAGGGGCTAGGAGCGTCACGATCGCCGTCAGTGCGGGGGTCCACCTCACGTTAACACCCCCTCACTCCGCAGCCGGGATCGTTAATCAAACTACGGGAAACACGTTACACCGGTAGGGGACGTGTCGTGTCCTTGAGGTCGAAACTGGCCGACTTGGCCGGACTCCTCGCGCTCAAGGCGGTTCGGTTCGGGCCCGGTATGGGGCGGAGCTTTCCCGGATGGACCGTGATCAAGGTCGGCGGCTTCGACGCCGTTCGCGAGCTCGCACGGCGGCCGGAGTACGGAGTGGTGCTGATTACAGGTACCAACGGTAAGACCACGACCACCAGACTCGCCTGTGCGCTCCTAGCCGAAGATGCGGAGGTTTCGTGCAACTACGATAGTAACACAATCAACGCCGTCACGACGGGCCTACTCAAGGGTAGGAAGGCCGAGCTCGTGGTGACGGAGTACGGGATTCGCAGCCGTGAGTACGGGATTCCAGATACCGTCTGCGAGCTCGTGGACCCGCTGGCGATCGCGTACACAACTATCTCGAAGGAACACTTCCGGGAGAACGCGGACAAGAAGGACCCGTTCGGGGCGTACTTCGAGGCGAAGCGTCTCCTGGCGAGGCCCCTGAAGGACGGTGTGCTGGTGCTCAACGCGGATGATCCTCGGGTCACCTACATCCGCGACGAGAAGCGCGGTGACCCCGTGGAGTACGTTTTCTACGGTTTGGAGGTTGAAATCGAGGATCTGACGCCACCGACCGAAGAGCTCGAGTGTCCCGCGTGCGGCGGCGAGTTGGACTACGAGACCCGCTACTTTAACCATAAGGGACTGTACTCGTGTCGAGACTGCGAGTTCTCACGGCCTGACCCGGACGTCGCCGTGGTAAGGCTAAAGGGCGGCCCGGACGAGTGGGAGGTCACGCTGTCGTACGATGTGACCAACGCCGTGATCGGAGAACGACTGGAGGGAAAGGTCACCTATGAGCTACCGCTGCCCGGTCTCCATAACGTCTACAACAGCGTTTGCGCGATCTCCCTGTACCTCGCGGTTACCCCCCGGCCCGAGGACCCGGAGGGAACGATCCGACGGGTGATCGAAGGGTTGAACCCGCTCGAGTTCATTCCGTCGGGCAGGTTCGAGGTGCTGAACGTGGGTGGTAAGCCCGTCGGCGTCGGTCAGGGAGACAACGGGGACGCCTTCAAGGCCAACGCGAACCTGATGCTTTCGGTGGCGGGGGATGTAGGGGCCTGTGTGTATACCACCCCGGACGAGGGTGAACATCCGATCTTCGAGATGCACAGGATTATCCTCCGAGCTCTCGAACCAGACGAGCTATACGTGTTTCCTGGTAGGGAGTCCGTGAAGGCCGCGGAAGAGTACTACGAGGAACTGACCGAGGAGTTCGACGCAGAGTTCTACCCTATCCCGCACGAGCGGATGCAGGAGAAAGTCGAGGAGATGCGTAGGGTGTGTGAGGAGGCGGATGGTCCCGTGTTCGCCTCCGGGTGCGGGCCGGAGCGCGAGATGTGGGAAGCCCTGAAGAGGGAGCTCAGGGGCGGCTGAATGGGGCTGAGGCGCCTCCTGGGGCTAGTCGGGGTCGGGTTGATCGTTCTGTACTTCACTCTACTTTCCGCAGAGTATTCGGAGTTTCAACGCTTCCTCGGTGATCCGTGGGGAAGAGCCGTTTACGTCAAGTTACACAACCCGGACATCGCTCCGGGTACCCCGCACATCCGAACCCTGGTCGACTTCGCCAAACAGCACGGGTACTCCAAGATCCTCGTGATCCACAACGCCGGGAAGATCGGATACAGTCACTTCTGGTATCACGGGATACTCATCATCCAGCTGGGGTGGTACGACTACCGCACGGTCTTCGCACAACCCGAGTTGGGGTTGGTGATGGAGGACATCCTCTACGGTCAACGCCCTATGTTGGGTATCTGGATCGCGGATCGGCGTGAATACCGTAGTATGAGTGAAGCTGTAAACCACGTGCGCGACCTGGAGTCGGCCGTTCCCGGACGTACGATGGTGGTATGGCACGGATCGTGTCGTAACGGTAACCCACTTTGGAACCTCGGATGTGGTGCGGAACCGTACTTCTGGATCCTCTCGGCGTACGGTGGGCGTGTCCTCGCACTTACCTTCGCCGTTTTAGGTAACTTCGCCCCTATCGTCTTCTACGGGGATGCGGCGCTGGCGGAGCTCAGGAACTACGACAAGCTCCAGGCGCTGTACAACAGCGGGACCTTGAACCGCTACGCCGTAGATCCTTACCTCCGCAAGAAGCCGATGCCGATGGGACCGCGGGGCGTGTACGACTGAGAGGGGGTGAGGCCGGTGCTGGAGCCGCTCGCGGAATATCACTCGATCGATGACGATGAACTCGCGGCCCGGTTCATGGTAGCACGGACCCTCCCGGTCGAAACCACGGAGGGGGAGTTAGAGGACCTGTGGAAGGAGCACGAGGAAGCTATGGAGGAATTTCGCGCGAGGTGGGAGGAGCGTCCCGCACCCGGAGATATCGAGGAGACCTCGCCGAACCTCCTAGACTTGAAGCTGGAGATCGCTCGGAAGATCCTCCGTGAATGCACGTTCTGCGAGCGGAGGTGTCGGGTCGATCGAACCCGTGAGGACGGGTTCTGTCGGGTTCCGATCAAACCCAGGATTTCCTCGGAGTTCCTGCATATGGGCGAAGAACGCGTGCTCGTGCCTTCTCACACAGTGTTCTTCTGCGGGTGTACGTTCCGATGTGTCTATTGTCAGAACTGGGACATAGCCTTCCGACCGACCAACGGGGTATACGTTAAACCGGAGTCACTCGCCCGGGTGATCCGGCATCGACGATCTCAAGGTGCCAAGAACGTGAACTGGGTCGGAGGAGACCCCACACCGAACATTCACTACATCCTGGAGGTGCTCAGGCGGCTCGACGTGAACGTCCCGCAGGTTTGGAACTCCAACATGTACTTGACCGAGGAGGCCATGAGGCTGTTAGACGGCGTTATCGACCTGTACCTGACGGATTTCAAGTACGGCAACGACGAGTGCGCGGAGAGGTACTCGAACGCCCCGAATTACTGGGAGATAGTGACCCGGAACCACCGTGAAGCGGATCGGCAGTGTGGCCTGATCGTGCGTCACCTCGTTTTACCCGGTAACGTGGAGTGCTGTACGTTTCCGATCCTGGAGTGGATCGCCGAAGAGCTGGGTACGGACACGCCGTTGAACGTGATGCCCCAGTATCGCCCGGAGCACCGCGCGTACGAGTACCCGGAGATAAACAGGCGACCGTCCGCGGACGAACTGGAAGAGGCGTGGGAGAAGGCGAGGGAGCTGGGGTTCCGATACTACCGGCTTTAGAGGGATTCGTGAACTTTACCCGGTTCCGGTAGGCCGAGCTCCTTCCGCTCCTCGATCTCCTTCTGGTTCTTGTTCTTCTTCACCTGGGCGAGCTTTTGAATGAGACCGAGACCTGGCTTGACCTCCTCGATGCTCTTAACCTCCAGCAGACCCTGCTCCACCATGTCGTCGAGGATCTCCTTGGCCTTCTCCGTCCGCACGATCACGGTGCTCCAGCCGTCCGGTGAACCCACCGAGCCGGCGGTTAGATCGGAGAGCTCGGCGCAGTAATCCGTGCACACGTGGCACGGTTCACCCTCGAAGGGGTGCGTTTCGTCGATCGGGATCGACTTCACCTCGCCGTCCTTCGTGTACACCCAGAACTTACCGTTACCGATGTCCATCTTGGTGACCTCACGTATCCACACGCCGCAGAGCTGCTCGATGATGGTCTTCATACCCTCGTACGGGAAGTTCTCCATGCAGATGATCCCTATCAGTAGCTCGATCTTGTCCGGAACGTGCCTCATCCCGATCGGGCAGAGCTGTGCCTTACGGACGGCCCGGATCTGACACGGAGTCCCGACCATCGCTACTTTCTCGCAACCGTAGCTCCTCACGGCCTCCTTGAGGACGCTCACGTTGGGACAGTACGTGTACTTGGTTCCGGCTGCCTCCAGGACCTCGTCCGGGTCGGTGATGACCACTGGGCGTGGCTTCCAAGGCTCCTCGGGGTCGTCCGGGTCCGCGACGGCGGCGATCACGCCGTCGAACAGTCCCTCTTCAAGGCCGTAGATCATGACGGCGGAGGCGATACCTCCGTCCTGGGTGACCTTCGTGACCTTGCGCTCGGTCGAGCGGGCCGTGAACACGCCGAGGTGGTCTCCCAGCAGCTCTGGATCGCCCTTAACCATGATCTCATCCAACTTGCTCATGGTTACTCACCCCCCATGATTAGCTCCTTGATGGCCTCGTCACCCGGCCAGATCGTCCTCGGGCACTGCGTGAAGCACGCACCACACTTGATGCACCGGTTCTCGTTCACCACCGGTCTGCCGTCCACGATCTCGATCGCCCGCGTGGGGCAGGCCGCCGCGCAGGTGCCGCATCCCATGCACATGCTCTTGTTCACCACGTGGTACATCAGGTCGCAGCCGCAGTACTCCGTCTTACCTTCCGCCAGCTTCGCGAACGGCTCGAGCAGCTCCTCTTTACCCTCCAGAAGGAGCGTCAGGAACCGCTTGATAGCCTCGGGGGCTGGTGGACATCCCGGGACGGCGTAGTCGACGTCCGCCACCTCCGTGAGTGGCACGAACGCCTCGTGCGTGGGAGCCGCCTGCTGGTTCCCCCGCGAGAGTCGCATGAAGTTCCCCGTACTCGCGCACGCACCTAGTGCCACGATCGTGTCGGCGTGCTCCTCCAGCTCCTCCACTTCCTCCAGCATGTGCTCGTCGTTAAGGCACACCGCACCTTCTACTACGGCCACGTCGCACTCGGGGATCTCGCGCTCGTCCATGAGGGTCTGACAGTAGACCAGCTCGATGGAGTCCAGTATATCCAAAAGCCGCTCGTACGTGTCGGTTAACGACACCAGACACCCGCAGCATCCGGCCAGCTGCACGTAGGCCACATCGCATGATGACCTCGGCGTACTCTTCGTTTTCGCCCTCGATAGCCTTCTCCACCATCGGACCAACCCAACACCCCCGAAGGGGAAGAAAGGTGGGAAGAACGGGAACGTCGGGAACGTAGGGTCAAGGGTGCCAAGGGTGAGGTGAGGAAACCGGCCCCCCACGTGGGGGGCGGTCGCGCCGCGGGTCCCCGTTTCGGGGTTCCCCGCGGCGGTCATCCCGATAGTCGGTTTTAGGCGAGCTTAACTACCGACTCCCGGATCTTCTCCCGGGAGTCGGCGTCGCGGACTTCCTTCACCACGTGAGCGGCACACGATGCTCATATGTCGTAACATCGCATGATGACCTCGGCGTACTCTTCGTTTTCGCCCTCGATAGCCTTCTCCACCACCGGGAAGTTCCACGTGGAAGCCGCGATGATGCGATAGTCCTCGACGATACCCTTCTCGTTCACCTTAGCGATGTGCACGTTGGTGCCCCGTGGGGCCTCGTGAACTCCGATTCCGACTCCTGCCTTCGGCTCCCACTCGGCCAGGGTCTTGCCGCTGGTGTTGAGTTCATCCAGGATCGTCATCGCCCGGTCGATGGCCGCGAGTGTTTCCTGTGACCTTAACACGTGGATGTACAGGACTCCGCGTGGGTCCACCCCGTCGAAGAGTATGTACCTGGCTCTGGGTCCGACTTCCACCGGAACACCGTCGTAAAGCGGGATCTGGCCCCGGTGCTGGTACGCGACTTCCTTGTGCTCCTCTCCGTAGTACTCGATCGGAAGCAGCTCCACCACGCGGTCCATGTCCAGCCGGTCGGGATCCCCATAGGTGGGATGCGTCGCCAGGAACGGCTGGTCGTGTCTGCCGAACTCGTCGATGTCGAGGTCGTTCTCGTCGCCGAACCTCTCGACGATGTTCACCATGAACTCGTGCTGCTCCATCATCAGCTCGCGCGCCTCACGTAGCCTGCGGTAAAGCTTCCTACGCGCGGCTTCCGAGATGTTCTCGGCCATCCCTCCGATCCTGATGTTGGGTGGATGGATTCCCTCACCTCCGACCACGTCCACCACGTACTGTCCGATCCGCCTGATCTGCTGGATCCTCTTGACCGCCTCGACCTTCTCGCTCTCATCCTCAACGAAATCGTCCAGTACTAGCAACTGATGGAGCACGTGAGACTGAATCCTGTTACCCAGGGCGCAGAGTTCCCGCAGGAGTTTCCCGTCCTTGGGAGGTTCGATGCCCATGGCCCGCTCGAAGGCCTCGGCGGATGCGGTTCCGTGCGTCGCCTGGCAGATTCCGCAGATCCTCATAACGGCCACCTGAACGAACTCCGCGGGCCTTCCCTTCGCCAGCGCTTCGAAGCCTCGGACCGCCGAAGTGTTCAGGTAAAACGCACGCTCCACGTAACCCTCGTCGTCGACATATAATACTAGCTTAGCGTGACCTTCATGTCTCGTGGTCGGTTGAATCTCCACGGCACCTTCCGCCAACGCCTCACCCCCATCGGCCCGTCCCGACGGCCACGGAAGAAGAACATAAAACTCGGGTGTGTTCAGTGATCGAGTAGAGGCACATTTAACGGTTGAATACCCTGTCCGTCCGACGACGAGAGGGTTACGCGGATTGAGTCAAAGTGTCTTGATAGTAGACGCGCTGGGCGCAGGGAAGGGGTGGAGGACTAGATCCAGAGACGTTATCGGGGCGGGTCCTAGGACCGTCGCATCGCTACTGGAAAGTGATTATGAAGTATCGTTGATTACTTATGAAGATCTGCAGAAATTAGGACTAGATAGTGTTATGGATTACGATACCGTAGGTGTCAGTATAATGACCGGCGACGAGCGGGCCGCCCGGAGGATGTTCGACCACACACGTTCTCGGACGTTTCGGTTCATCGGTGGTCCCGGAGCCGCCGATCCGAACGCACTCCTCAAGACTGGAGCCGACGCGGCCGTGATCGGTGAAGCCGAGGAGACCCTACCTGAACTCTTGGAGGAGCGTGGACCCGTCCGCGGCGTGTACTTCCGGAGGGGAACCGAGGTGGACTTTCCGGGTCCTAGGCCCATTTCCAGGCGATTCACCCGGGTCAATCCGGAGTACATCCGTGCCTACGCACACCGATGGGCCGCACGCGTTTACGTCGAGATCGTCCGCGGGTGCAGCAACTCCTGCAGGACGACCTTCGAACTGCCCGACGGCCGCAAATGTTCGGGATGTGGGAACTGTCGGGAGGGTGAAGGTGGGGAGCGATGGGAATGTCCCGAAGGTATTCCACCGGGTTGCGGGTTCTGTTCGGTACCCTCGATCTTCGGGCCGACCAGGTCGAGACCGTTGAACGAAGTGGTGCGGGAAGTACGGGGGCTCGTCCGGGAGGGGATCCGTCGGGTAGTTCTCAGCGCCTCCGACGTACTGGATTACGGTCGGGGCGACTTACTGACTGATCCTCGGACTCCGCCCCCGAACGTCGAGGCCTTAAGGCGCCTCCTGCGACGAACATCGAAGCATGTGGACGTGCTCTTCGTCGAGAACGTGAAAGCGTGCTTATTGAACCGTGAGATCGCGGAGCTCCTCGGTGAGTACTGCCGCGGTACCTCGGTGAGCGTAGGTGTGGAGACGGGAGACCCGAGGCTGCTCCGCGCGATCGGGAAACCCTCCACGTTGAAGGAGGCGTTGCGTGCGATCCGTCTCCTGCGGAGGGCCGGTTTACGGCCTCATGCCTACTTCGTGTACGGACTACCCGGGCAGACGATGAAGTCCGCGAAACTCACGGCTAAAGCCATGAAACGAGCCGTCGAGATGGGAGCCGAGAAGATCACCGTGTACAGGTTCCGACCGATTCCCGCCTCGGCCTTCGGAGATTTCCCTCCGGGTCCCAGTCCACGTAACGACGAGGCGAGCCGGCTCATTGCGGACACGGCGCGTCGTTTGAACGAGGCGCTGAAACGTAGGATGATCGGCAAGAGAATCCGCGTATACGTCGCCGAGCCCGACCTACGCCGGCCTCGGGACGCGATAGGTTGGCCGGTGAAAGGTGGTCCGAAGGTTCGGCTTAAGGGAGCTCGGGAGTTAGTCGGCACGGAATGTGAGGTAGAAATCACGGGAGTAGTGTCGGACAAGGTGGTCTCGGGTAAAGTAGTGAGGATACTGGAAGAGATCGACGTGGAGGCGTTAGAGGGACGAGGGGTTCCTGGCTGAAGTCGGGTAGTACGGGACGTAGGTGTACCACCGCGCGAGCCACCACAGATGGCAAGGTCCGCGTCCGGGTCTGCCCGGGCCACCGCGCCATCTGCCCCGTCCTCTCCACCTCATCGTTAGGTGCCCCTAATGGACGGGTTTCGGGAAAACGTTAAACGTTTCGGTCCTCGCCGCCCCCGGGCCGTGGTGAGAATTCCTTTAGCCGACGCTCGGATGACGAGTACTCCCCAGGCCGAGCCTCCGTCGGACTCCAATCCCCCACGTCCGAACGCTCCATAGCGTACTCCGCTACCGCCTTGATGATCTCAGCGTAATCCACGGTATTCGAGCGTGTACCACACCGGGGACACACGAGCCTGACGGACTCGGGATCCTCTCCGTCGAGAGTGGGTGGATTCCCGCACTCGGGACATCTCAGGTGTCGGACGAACCGGAACACCGGGCATCCCCGACCGCGCTCGCACCTCGTGCACAGGTGGTACTCCCGGGCGCAGGGTACCTCCGCGTTGAGAGCGGGCTCAAGGTCGACGGAGAGCCCCAGGTGGGGCTCGATCACCGCCGCGTCGACGTCCAACTCCCGGACGAACCACGGGTCGTAGGCGATCAAGTGCACGGGTACCACGATCCGAGGCTTCGCCTTCCGGCACAGCAGTTCCAAACCCACTCGGTCCAGGTGCCCGGGCACGCCGGAACACTCCGAGATCAGAACGTCCGCCCGCGGTAGACGGGCGTCTAAGAACGTCTCGGGGCTCACATCACCCGTGAAGAGCACCCGGATACCGTCCAGTTCCACCAGGTACGCCACGGCGCCCGGACAGTGGCCGGTTTCCACGGTTTCCACCACGATCTCACACCGGTTCGGATCCTCGGGTCTGTAGTCAAACCTCCGCTCGATTCTCTCGGCCGCACCGGGGTGCGCGAAGGGTTCCCCGTACTCGCCCCCGTGTTTGGCGTGATCCGTATGATGATGTGTGACCAGGGTGTAATCGGGATAGGGCTCCCCGAACCGTGAGAACAGGCCCGGTGCCGACTTCAGGTCCTCGGGTAGTTCGGCCCACGGAGGCACCCTTCTGTTGTACCCGGGACGCCAACCACCCGGATCGAACAGGACCTCGATGTCCGTCAGAGAGATACCCACGACCGCACCCGGAGTAGCCCCGAACAACCGGACCGGTGACCAGATCTTGAGCTTCATCCACCTACCCCAGTGCGCTCTCGATAGCGGCGGCGAGCTCCGCCACACGCTCCGGAGGTAGATGGAGCGGACGCTCGGATAGTAGGTCCTCCGGGAGCTCTTCCAGTACCTCTCGAGCCTGCTCGCGATCGGTCGCCCACTCGTGAGCGGAGAGGAGTAACGCGTTCCTCACCGTTTTGTTCTTGTGCTGGAAGAGGGCTCGACACACGGATTCCAAGGTGTCCGGATCCACATCGGGGCGCTCCTCCTCCGACTTGGGCGTCAGGCGGACCACGGAGGAGCCCACGCGCGGGGGAGGGATGAAGGCCCTGCGGGGTACCCCTCTGAGGAGCTCCACGTCCGCGAGCAGGTTCACCATCACGGTGAGGCGGCTGTACTTCTTGGATCCGGGTTCGGCCACCATTCGCTCGGCGAACTCCCGTTGGTAGGTCAACACCGCGACGTCGATGTCCAGCTCCAGGAGCTTGAACGTGATCGGAGACGAGATGTTGTAGGGGATGTTGGCTACGACCTTGTTCACGTCGTCCGGAACGTCGTACTCCAAGAAGTCGGCCCGTACGATCTCGAGGTTGGGGGCCTCACCGAGCTCCCGCTTTAGAATCTCCACCATGCGTCCGTCGAGCTCGACGGCGATCACTTGACCCGCTCGGGTCATCAGGTAACGGGTCAGGAGACCGGGTCCGGGGCCTATTTCTAACACTATGTCGTCCTCGCGTACCTCCGCCGCCTCCACCATGAACTCCAGGATATTATCGTCTACCATGAAGTGCTGGCCCAAGCGTCGCCTGGGACGGATCCCGTACTTGGATCGCAGGTACGCGAGGTACTCAACGCTTCTCAACGCCGACGGACACCCTCGGTCCCAGGACGTCTACGGTGACGACTGTTCTCGGGTCGTTCAAGTTAACCTCGCGACCGACGGATGTAAGTACGTCCCCTATGAACACCTCGGCTTCACGTGAGGAGGAGAACGCCCCGGCTCGTGCGATCCGGGCCCTGACGGCGAAGGGGTCGAGGATGCGAGGTTCGATGTCCTCGAGGATCCTTTCCCTGAGCTCGTCACGGTCGAACTCGCCGCTGATCAGGAACCGTCTGATACGGAACACGGGGAGCTCTTCCTTAAGGAGCTCGACGGCTTCGTCGGGGTCGCCCCTGGTCACCATTATCTCGACTCGACCTGAGAGGTTCTCGGGGGCTGGGGCGATATCGGCGTCGAATCCACGCCCCGTCAGCAGGCAATAAACTCGGGCGGCTACGTCCTCCTCGGTGAGATAGGGGTTACCCCCGAACGTCAGGAGCACGTCCAACCGGTCCACCGGGTCGTAGCCTAACGGCTCATCGGGGTGGACCTCCACCACCTCCACGCCGCTCCTGGCCAGGTAGTAGGGACCGAGACCTCGGCCTCGGCCGAGGTATACGACGCCCGCCACACCGGCTTCCGCGAGTTCCCGAGCGCAATAGAGGCACGGTCTGGCGGTCACGAAGACCACCTTTCCTTCGACGTCGTGTCGTCGTACTAACTTACGCTCGGCATGCTCGTCGTCGGCTTCCTCGACGGCTACGATCTCTCCGCCCTCCAGCAAGGCCGCTGTGACCGTGCGTTTCGGAATTTCGTTCAGGATCTTCTTCACATCCACCGTTTGCCCCGCTAGGCTCACCTTCATAACGTCGCTCCCCTGTAACTACCACAGGGAGATTCGAGATGCCGGAGCGCCTGTACGTTAGGGACTACATGGTCGTAGGTGTCGCTCAGGTCCGGATGACGGACACCGTACGAGACGCCGTTCGTGAGATGGCCCGGGCCGGCGTACATGGATTGGCCGTTGTGGGCCTTGACGGTGAGCTGGTCGGAGTGCTAGAAGAAGAGCACATAATGGATCTCGTGGTGGAGCGGAGGGGAGATTGGGCGGATATCCTCGAGACGCCTGTCGAGAAGGTGATGAACCCTGAACCGGCTATCGTGTAGCCGGGCGACACTCTCCTCGACGCACTGGAGGAGATGGAGCGCAAGAAGACCACTCGAGCTTTCGTGGTGAGCTGTGAAGGAACGCCCGTCGGCGTCATCAGTGTCACGGATATCCTGAGTGCGATCATTCAGAGCTGATTATCGGCAGTATACGCTCCTCCGCCATCTTCGCCACGGTGAGGTAGGTATCCAGCGACACGGGAAGCTCCGGTGCTGAGCCTAGCTGGCTGGGTATCCGCGGGTGCTCCGGGGTCACCGGGTGCCGGTCGTGAATCTCCTCCCCGAGGGTCAAAGCTAGCTCTTCGACGCGCAGGCCCATCCTCCTAGTATCTTCTTCGAACACCTCCACCACCCTCACATCGGTGTCCTCCCGTACACACTCGGTTACCCAACCTTCGCATTCCTCACGCGTGCACAGCAGTATGACGTCCTCTACGCCTAATTTCTCGAAGGCCTCCATCTGCGTCCAGAAGACGTAGTGACACTCGCCCTTCTCGTCCTTCCAGAGTTTCCTCTTGGACCGCTTGGTCCGTCGCTGTAGGAACCACATGTACGAGAAATCGAACAAGGGTACGTTCAGGAGGGCCGACAAGAAGTGTGCGTACAAACTGCTCTGGATATCCACGTATCCCACCGCGAGGTCTGAGCTCCTCCATCCTATCTCGGCCGTGATCCCGTCGACACCCCAAGCCATGACCCTTGGGAGGTACTTCCAGTTGAGCCACCACACTTTCACATCTTCCGGTATTTTCTTGAGCGAGATCACTCTGTTTGCGGGGATCGCATCGAGTTCGACGATCTCCCGGCCAACGCGCAGGTAAGGCGAAACGACGGTATCGGCTTCTACTTCCTCCACCAGGTTCGTTGGAGACGAAACCGCGTTCCTCGCGGCGCAAACCGTCGCTGTCTTGGCCAGTGCGAGCGCGAACAGTGCCCGTTTCAGTTCGGTACGGCCGAACACGTACGAGATGCGGCCCATCGAGTACTCCAGCTCGAGTAACGTGGGTGAGTCGACCTCGAAAATCGGTGGGATCGCGACCTCCGACGGGGCCTCCTCGCGTCGGCTCGTCGAGACCGATAACTCACGAAGCCTGCGCCTGAACTCACGGACCGCGGACAGTAGGCGGTCCTCCAGTCCGCGCTCCGGCTCTTCTTCCCTCTCGACGTGGACCCGGATCTCCATCGGCCCTTCGGCAACCCGAGGTGAGATCGTTACGTTCTCTGGAACGTTAAGGCGGACTTCCATGGACTCGTCCTTCGAGAGTATCAGGAGATGTTCTCCGTGCCAGACGACTCGGCAACCCTCGGGTACCTTGATTTCGGCGGAGTCGAGAGAGTCAAAGGCGCGAGAGAGGCAGGCGACCAGATTAAGTACGGGGTTATCGGCCTCCTCCATCCCTGAACAGCCCGGCCCTTATCAACCCTTGATCAATTTGACGACTTCGCCCACACGACGGCCGGTATTACGCGCCGTTTCGATACCCGTTTCATCCTCCTCCACGTCTCCGGGCTCGAGTCCTACGCCCGCACCACCGAAGTGCGCCGTGGGGTCCGAGTCTCCGACCACGATCATGGCGTGGATCATGAAGAAGTTCTGGATGTCCCGTAGTGTGTGCTCCTGACCTCCGTTACGGGCACCTCCTATGGCGATGGCTCCCCCGACTTTGTCTTTCAACTCCCAATTTATCCTCAGTGGGCGTGTTCTATCTATCAGCGCCTTCAGTTGCGCACTCACGCCGCCGTAGTACACGGGGGAGCCCACGATCATCCCGTCACACTCGCGCATCAGCTCGTAAACGTCCTGCATGTCGTCATCTATGGCGCACTCGCCCGTTTCCAGACACTCGCCACACGCTTCGCAGGGGGAGATATCCAGATCTCGCACGGTGATGAACTCCGTCTCCTCACCGGACACCTCCTCCGCGGCCTCGAGGGCGATCCTCACGAGGTACTCCGTGTTCCCTTCCCGCGGGCTCCCGGAGATGCCTAAAATCATCCTACGTCGCACCCCCGGGGTTTCGAGTTGAGACGCGTCGTGATACTATGGAACCCGGACGACCCAGCCTCTAAAAACATCGCGGAAAGCCTGACCGAGGACGCCGAAAAGCTCGATACCGAGGATCTCCAACACTACACCGTCGAAACCTGGGAACGTGACGGTGTCCGCTTCCACCTGACCGCCGCCCTCGGCGATCTCATCGAGGAGGACGAGGCACGGGAACTCGCCCGTAAGTTCGACGTCATCGTGTTCGCCTCACGCCACGAGAGCAGGACGAAGAAGCCCTCACTCACCGTGCACGTACCCGGCAACCCGACCCCCGAGGCCAAGTTCGGTGGTAAGCCGCTGGAGGTCTGTACGGCCGATCCGGCGGGTATGAAGGCCGCCCTCCTCGAGCTCAAGCGTTTCCGGGACAAGCGTGGCCTGGATTACGACGTCTGCTACGAGGTAACGCACCATGGACCCCGCGATCCGGGGGCTCCCTGCTTCTTCATCGAGATCGGTTCCGACGAGGAGCGCTGGACGGACGAAGAGGCCGGAGAGGCGTGCGCCCGCGCGATACTCGCGGCCGTCGATCCACCCGACGTCAAAGCCGTGGTCGGCTACGGCGGTGGACACTACGCTCCCGCCCATACCGACGCGGCCCTCTCCAATCGGAAGCTCGCTTACGGTCACATAGTGCCGGACTACGCCGTCGATCACGACTACCTACGCGATCAGTTCCGCGAGGTGGTCGACAAAACCCCTAGAGCCCGCGAGATTATCGTCGACGACCGTAACCTCGATTCCGGGATCGTGGAGCGGCTCGAGGATCTCGTCCGCGATCGCGGTCTCCGTCTCCGTGACGTCGAGGAGGTGAAGTGAGTGATCCGCCGCGGGCAGAACCTCGAGGGTCCGCCGGGCCGATACCGACGGATCGGTGCGGTCGTCCGAGTCGGTCCTTACGCCCTTTTCCTCACCGTCCGTGGCCCGAGACCCGCTCCTAAGAAGGTCCGCGTCGACGGGATCCGCTGTCCATTACTCCGCGAAGAACCCGGGCTCAACGTCGCCGTTTACGCCTTCGAGTTCCCCGAGATCGTCAAACCGGACGAGATCGCCGAACCCGAGCTCGGTGAGGCCACACTCGAAGCCGGGGACGAGTATCCCTGCCGTATCGAGGATGTCGACAGGAACAACCTCCGGATCACCATCCCCTCCTACCTCCCACGGCCCGGCGACGCCGGCGCCCCGATAGTCCAGAACGACCGCGTCGTCGGTATGCTCGCCTCCTATTGGCTCAACGATATGCTCGGAATGGGGCCCCGCGCCGACGTCGCCCTCCGCGAGATCGTCGATTACCTCCGCCGTCGGACCCGCAGCTCCACCGCGTAGTGGTCCAACGCCGGGGAGAAACTCTTCACGCGCCGTACTTCCAGTACCTCGCCCTCAAAACCATCCGGCAGCGCGTTCAGCACTTCTCGGGCCACCCGGTCCTCTCCCCATCGCTTCTGGAACACCTCGTGTACGACCAGGACTCCACCGTCCCGTACCGCCCGACACGCGTACGGCAAGAACTTCAGCGTCCCCTTCAGATACCCCATCAACACCCGGTCCGCCGCCCGCACGAACCGTGCCACCTCTCGACAGTCCCCTAAGAACACTCGTACCCGCCCTTCCACACCGTTCAGCCGCGCGTTCTCCACCAGGTACCGGCACGCCACGGGGTTCAGCTCTGCCGCTATCACCTCCGCCCCCGCCAGTGCCGCCGGTAGCGTGAAGTAACCGATCCCGGCGAACATGTCGAACACAAGCTTTCCTTCCAGGTCCGATTCCAGCAGCCGGCGGCGCTCCTCCAGGTTCCCCCGTGCGAACATCACCCGCGTCGGGTCCAACTTGAACCGGATTCCCAGCTCCCGGTGCACGGTTTCCGCGTTCCGATCCCCCGCTACGACCTCCCCAACCGGCTCTCGAAACGTTCCACTCACGCGGCGTAGCGCCACCACCGATCGCGCCCCGGTCACCTCACGGAGGATCCGTCCCACCTCCCGTCGGTACGCCCACGCCCGCTCGTCGAACAACCGGATGACTACCACATCGCCCAGCTCCTGCCAACGGTGTGGTACCGAGTCCGCGACATCCGGCAGTTCCTCCTCCAGTCTCCGCGCGAACTCCTCGCGGGACAGCACTTCATCCCCCCGCCAGCTCGGCCGCCAGTCGCAACGCCCGTGCGTAACCCGACGCCCGCTGCGCTCGTGAGGTATCCACGAACACCACACCTCGTTCGAGCGCCGCCAGCACCGGTGCCCCATGACTCCGGAAGCCCGCCACCAGCGACAGGCACCGGAACGTCAGGTTCCCCAGCACCCCGTTCACGAACAGTACGACGTCACGTTCCAGTGCTTCCTCCACCAGAATTCCGACGTGTTCCACCTCCATCCCGCGCTCCTTCAACAGCCGCGCGACCAACTCCCCGTCCGCCAACCACCTGTCGATCTCCGACCGCCTACCGAAGTCCTCCAGTCGTCCCGAGGACACCACTGCGACCGACGGTTCCCTCCGAGTCAGCCGTCGGTGGAACCTCGCGGCCAGCTCCCCTAACTTCACCAAGGATTCCACCTCCCATCCCTCGTCGATCCCCACCGGGGCCAGCAGCACCCGTCGACCCTCCGCTTCGAGCACCGTCGACCGGCCCGTGAACGGTAGGTCCAGTGCGTCGACAAGCTCCCGTACACACCGTCCCGATACCGCCCCCCGCACCGCCGCGTCCAACCTACCCTCGACGAGGTCCTCCACCAACGCCCGCCCCGGGTCCTTCGCGCGTACTTCCTCCACATCCGCGTCGAGCTCGACGTTGTGGTACACCACGACGTCCACGTCCGCGCGTTCCACGGCTTCCAGCACGCGCTCCGCGGCACCAGGCACGTCGCCGGACAGCGCTATCCCGACCCTCATACGGACACCCCCGGCGACCTCCACCCCTCCCGGAGAACTTACCGTCCACGGTCCGACAGCGACCGGCTCGGGCACGCGACCGCGCTCCCTGATGACCGTCCGGGGCGCCCCTCCGACGCGTGGCTGAACGTCACACGTCTCCGTGCGTCACGACGGCATCGCTATTAACCGGCGGGCCCACCCGGGACCTCCCGGGAGGGTGAGGAGAGACGGCCCTGGCCGACGTCGATGAGGAGGCTCGGGCAATTCCGACGGCCTCGCCCTCTCGGATTCCCTCGAGAGGCGACGGTCGGTAGTACCACTTACGTACGGCTTCCGCACGGTCGTCGAAGGACCGTATGGTGGTCTACGTATTACCATCCGGCTATCGTCGTATAGTGGGTGCGATCTACCACTACGGTCTACGTACGGCTCGCATACCGTCGGCGCATCGTCGTCCGACGGTTACGGGACGGTTGGGTCGGTGAAGGGCATCGCAGCGACCGCCCTGCCGACCGTCCGAAACGCCACGTGTTTGGCGGAAAAGGAACCTGTTTCTGAAATCTATTCGCGTTGGAGCCGGTGTAGTCCCAGGATTGGCGGTACGATGAGTTCTTCAGAGGATCTCCCAGCGTCGGTCGAACGCGTTCCACTGGAGATGAACGCGACGTCTTCGGGCTTTCCGGATGATCCGCTCGGTTTCTTCGGGCCCCTCGGTCTCGGCCGCGGTGGCCGCACCGTGGACCGCCCAACCGTCGCCGAACAGGGAACCGTCGGGAAGCGGTGTCGCACGGTACCGGGTTGCGAGACTCCAGAGTCGACCGAATGGATAGCGATCGGGTGGGTTACGAGCCACGACGGTGGGAATGCCCTCGGGACCGGTCAGCTCGAGGCCGAGCTCGACGGCCTTCATCACGGTCTCCGGCTCCACGTCGACGAGTAGCACGGCGGCTAGGAGCAGGCGGTGTCGGTACACCAGCATAGCGTGCGGTCGGAGGTCGAGGGTGAGACGGCGCTGGAGGAAGCGATCGAGGAACGTCGCCGCTACCCTTCGAGCTTCCGGCGGCGGTTCCCCCTCGATCCTGTCCCTCCAAACCCGGGAATCACGCCGCAGCAGGATTCGAAACAGGAGGGCTCCCCCCACGGAGCGGTGGACGTTTTAACGTCCGAGGTCACGGGGCGCCGGGGGTGCGTGCGATGTCGCGGGTGGTTCTCGCGTATTCAGGAGGCTTGGATACCTCGGTTTGCATCGAGCTCCTGCGGGAGCGGTACGGGTACGACGAGGTGATCACGGTGACCGCGGACGTGGGTCAGCCGGAGGAGGAGCTGCGGGAGGCGGAGGAGAAGGCACGGAAGCTCGCGGATGAGCACTTCACGGTCGACTGTGTGGACGAGTTCGTGTGTGAGTACTGCTGGCGAGCCGTGAAGGCGAACGCGACGTACGAGGGGTACCCTCTGAGCACGGCGCTGGCCCGACCGCTGATCGCGCAGAAGGTCCTGGAAGTGGCGCGTGATGTGGACGCGGACGCGGTCGCACACGGGTGCACGGGGAAGGGCAACGACCAGTTCCGGTTCGAGTCGTATTTGCGGGCGCACGGCGGTGAGGAGTTCGAGATCGTGGCTCCGGTTCGGGACCTGAACCTCACGCGCGACGAGGAGATCGCGTACGCCGAGGAGCGGGGTATCCCCGTCCCGGTGGACGTCGACAGTCCCTACAGCGTGGACGAGAACCTATGGGGTCGATCGATCGAGGGCGGCGTCCTGGAGGACCCCTCCGAGGAACCGCCGGAGGAGGTCTTCGAGTGGACCGTCAGTCCCGCGGAGGCCCCGGACGAGCCCGAGGTCGTGGAGATCGAGTTCGAGGACGGCGTGCCCGTGGAGGTGGACGGGCGGGACGACCCGGTCGAGATCGTCCGGTACCTGAACGAGACCGCGGGCGAGCACGGCGTGGGTCGCATCGATATCATCGAGGACCGGGTGATCGGGCTGAAGTCACGCGAGGTGTACGAGGCACCGGCGGCGGTGACGCTGCTCGAGGCGCACCGGGCGCTGGAGGCGTTCACCCTGACACGCCGGGAGCTGTCGCTGAAGGCCTCGCTGGAGGAGGAGTGGGCGCGACTCGTCTACGACGGGCTGTGGTTCAACCCCCTGCGCGAGCACCTGGAGGCCTTCTTCGACTCGACGCAGCGGCACGTGGAGGGGACCGTGCGCGTGAAGCTGTTCAAGGGCTCCGCGACCGTGATCTCACGGGAGTCCCCGCGAGCGCTCTACGAGGAGGAGTTGATATCGTACGAAGAAAAGCAGTTCGATCAGCGGACGGCCGAAGGAGCCGTGAAGCTTCACGGACTCCAGGAACGGTTGGCTTTAAGGCGTCGTGGGTGAGGCTCGGCGCGCTCCGTTCCGGTCATCCCCGCGGTCCCCGATGCCGCCTTCCTCATCCGAACGTCACCCGGCGTTACAGGTGCTCCCGTATCCTGTCGTACAGCATCGCGCCCGTCGCGATGAACACCGTCGCGAACACCACCAGGACGGCGATGTCGACGGGGTCCAGGTAACCCAGGAGGGCCGCCTTCCTGGCGGCGTCCCCCATGTAGTACATCGGGTTCACCCGCGCGACCTCGTAGGCCCACTCCGGCATGACGCTGGGTGGCATGAAGATCCCCGACAGGAACATCATCGGGGTCGTCAGCGCCCCGGTGAGCATCTCGGCGACTTCCGACCGACCCGCCAGCGACGCCATCAGCAGGGCGAACCCGATCATGGTGGCGGTGGACAGGATCCCCACACCCAGCAGGAGGAACGGGTGCGGCACCTTCGCGCCCAGGGCGAGCGCCGTCACCAGCACGATCCCGCAGCGGACGGCCCCCCAGAGGCTCATGTTGAGGAACCTGCCTATCACGACGTCCCTGGGCCTTATCGGGGCGGCGAACAGCGCGTAGGTGACGCCGGTCTCTATCTCCTCCATCATGACGCGACCCATGCCGAAGATCGACCCCATGGTGGCCGTCAGCACCACCAGTCCCGGCACCAGGAAGTCGAAGTACTTGAGCCCCTTCACCGGCGCCTCGAAGTCGAACGGGTTCCCGGGCACTCTCGAGATCGGCGGCTGGGGCGCCGGCATCCAGCGGAAGGCGGCCTGGAGGTCGCGCACGACCTTCTTCATCTCCTCCGAGACGCGCTTGACCCAGGCGCGCTGGATGACGCCCCGCACGTAGTTCGATCCCATGGGGTCCGAGGGGTCGTAGTACACGGTGGCCTTATCCGACGGGAACCCCTTCGGAACGTACACGAAGACGACGGCCCTGCCCTCCTTGACCATCGTCTTACCCTCGTCGACGCTCCGGACGTGGACGACGCCCACCCGGTCGTCGGACTTCAGGGCGTCGAGGACGGGGTCGAAATCGGAGCTGTGGCTCAGGACGGCTACGGTCACATGCCTGGGCTTGACGTCGTGGAACGCGCCGTACATCACCAGGATCGTGATCACGGGCATGATCAGAGTGGGCGCGAGCCTCCTGCGGTCCTTGAGCCAGGCCCTCAGATCGCGGACGGCTATCACTCGCCAGGACAAGAGGCGACCCCCTCGTAAGCCTCGAGCACGGAACCGTGACGCTCCATCACCTCGTCGAAGGGCTCGTCGAGCTCCTTGCGACCTTCGAGGAAGATCAGCACCCGGTCGGGTCTCAGCTGCTCGACCTCGTAGACGTCGTGGGAGACGTACAGTACGGTGGTCCCGCGGCGGTGGAACTCCTTCGTCACCCGTATCACGTCCCTACGCGCCATGGGATCGAGCTCGTTCGTGGGTTCGTCCAGGACGAGCACCTCCGGCTCCAGAGCGAGGGTGATGGCGATCGCGGCGCGCTTCCGCATACCGCCGGAGAGCTGCCCCGCCTTCCTGTCCATGAACCGATCCACCTCGAGCATCTCCAGGGGCTCGGGGTCCGGCTCCCGACCGTACAGCTTGGAGTAGAACCGGAGGTTCTCCCGGACGGTCTGCTCGGGGTACAGACCGCCCTGCTGCGGGACGATACCGACCCTGCGCTTGATCTCGGGGTCGGCCGGATCGCCCCCCAGCACCTCGATGCGGCCCGAGGTGGGACGCGTGACACCGCAGACGATCTTGATGAACGTGGACTTACCGGCGCCGTTGGGCCCCAGGATGGCCACCAACTCCCCCGCCTCTATCTCCACGGACACGTCGCGCAGCGCCACGACCTCGCCGTACTCCTTCCTGAGGTCCTCCGCGACGATGGCGGGCGGCATCCTAGATACCCCCGAACCGGCGCCGGTCATTCCTTCAGGAAGGTTTCACACCCTTCACGCCGAGGGAACCGGAGGGTAGCGATGGGGTCACCTCGACGTAGACCGAGGCCGTAAATGCTCACACATCCCACGGCGATATGTCGGGTTTTAGGGCGCGCTACGTCCCGTGCCTCAGCCTCCAGTGTTCGAGTTCTAACCCCACGTCGGGGATCTCGTACCTCCCGTCGAGGGACCTCTTTCTAGAACGGATCACCTTGCGGAGGTGGATCGAGTAGTGGGCGGGCCATCCCCCGAGGGTCCTGATCAAGAACGACTCGAGTCGATCGGGGAGTTCCTCGAGTAGATCCCGGATTCTTGGTGACTCGGAGGGTCTCGCGTTGAAGGCGAGGCTCAGTCCGCGGGCGAGCACCCTTCGAGCCCGTTTGTATGGCAAGTCCGAGACTTCGGCGAGTAGTGTCTTGAGGACCGAGCGGAGGTTCCTCATGAGGTGTCGCGCGAGCTCGAGGACCTCTCCCCGATCCAGTGAGACCAACCACTCGACGAACCGGACGCTCTCGTTCTCGGGCTTACCCAGGTAGAGCGTGCGCCCGTGCTTGAACCGCGAGTCCCTCCGCCAGCGGGCCACGTAGTACGGGCCGCACGTGCTCCCGCCCATCGTCCGGTACGTGACCTCGAGACTGGGCTTCTTCCCACGACGGTAAGCCTCTCGGAGTACTCGGAGTGCCCGGATCCTTTCCACGGGGTCCGAGGGTATCGGGACGTGAGCGTGCGACGTGATCAACCCCGGTACGTAATCCCCCGATGTGCCTCCGAGTTGTATGGAGGCAGGGGTGAAGCGGCACCTCAGGATATAAGTCTTGTCGTCTCCCACGGAGGTTCCCGACTTCTGCCATACAACTTTACTCGCTCGGGAAAGCGACCGGTCGCGGCGGGGCGGTTTAGAACCCCCTCGGAAAAATTACTGCGGGAAACGGTCCGGCAAGCGTCTCCCCCCTACGCGGACGGGAGCTCCACTCCACTTCGTTATAATTGATTTAAACTAGTCAGGAATCTCGACACCGGACTTTCTGTAAGGAAAATAGCACTTCGGGGGAAGAGTAATTGAAAGCTCAAATACCGAAATTTTACGCCTTATGTTACCCACTAATGTATTCGATTTCGGGCTTTATTATAGCTACACTTACCGCCTTAAATGTGGCGATTCCGAGAGTCTTCTGGAGTATACTTTTAAGCTTATATGTGATATCACACGTCGGTATCGTTACGATAATAATCCTTATATCCAAGCTGATATCACCCAGTAGAAAGCGTAAGTTTTACAGAACACTGGCCTTTGTATATGCTGTACTGGGCTTCATTCCACCCTTCGCCTGGCTCCTCGGCGGGTTCGCCTGCCACCGGATTAACCTGGATCTCCGCGAGCGAGGTTGCGCATCGGAGCGACACACGCCCAGGTACGCCGTACTGACGATCTTGACCCTCGGACTCTACCAGTCCTACTGGTGGTACGTAACCACCGAGGACGTCAACCGCTGCCTCCGACGCGAGTAAGATGTTGGCTCGGTCGCGCCGACTCTTTCCCCGGACGATGGACCGTCGGGAGATCGTGGATAAGGCCTATCGCTGTTCCATACAATAGAAACTTCGGACACAGTTGCGGAGGGTCGACGTGGACTGTCGTCGAGTCACCGGCTTCGAGTTCTACTCGTCGATGAGCTCACACCGCGTCTTCCAGTTTCGTTCCCTTACTGAGAAGGTCGCGCTCCCACGACCTCACGTCCGATACACGTTCCGCCCCGGGACACGTCCCGTACGGGGGAGTGTCACCCGCCTCGATGAGCGTCGGTCGGACGGAACACGTACCCCCGGTTTCCACGATCCACCCGTTCGGTCGTACTGTCTACCGCGGGCTGACATTCTCATTGTAACGTTAACGATTCGACCGTTACTTTTCATCGGAAGGGAAACTCTTTTTACCCTTCGAACGGTGGGGCGACGTGCGAACCACTCGGCGGCTAGCCCCCTTCCCACTGGGGGGAGGCAGGTGAGCCGTCGGGTGGTCACCATCCCGGCGCTGATCGTACTCTTCACGGTCTTGGGACCCGTCGCGGCCGGTCCCGTGAACCTGTCCCAGACCAGCGGTGGAGAGCGCGTTATCGTCGCCTTCAACCCCGATGACCCGAACGCGTGGTCCGCAGTCCATCGACACCCTGTAGGACTCGAGCGCGGACCCTGGGCCGGCAACTTCTACGACGCGCGCTGTTTCCCGAACGAGGTTACTACGCACGGTACCAAGTTCGTCTTCGAGAAATCCGGTGGGCTAGTGTACGGACTGAAGGTAGAACCCGGTGATTCGATCACCCTACCCGAACCCGCGAGCGTGGTGTCCGTCGCGTACGCGGCCGTATGCTGGTGGGAAAACGGACAACCCTTCAAGCGCGTCACGCTGATAGTGGAAGACTCACACGGTCGTCAAGCCACCACCAGTCTAACCCTCGCGGACTGGTGCGCCCGCGCGTTCTCACCACACGCCCCAGACCACAACTTCCTCGTTTGCGAGTTCGACCACCGGCTGAGCGTCGAGGAGCGGAAGATACGCTTCTTCATCATTCCCATAGGGATCACCTGGAAGTGGCGCGTTGCAGGTCTGAAGTGCGGCGTATGGGCCTTCCGGTTGAGCGCGAGCGAGCTGGGCCTCCGTGACATCACGAGGATCGAGTTCCGATACGGAGATGGGCACCTGTACATCCTCGCAGTCACCATCACCCCGACCGGACCGTTCGACGACATCGTGGGCGGGCCGAACTGCTCGGGTACCACGGTCGGCCCGGACGGCATGGACGAGGTGGGCTCGTGCTACTGGGAGGGTGAGTGGCCGGCGAGGTTCGGCCACACGACCGTGACCGCGAACGGCGTGCCCTTCCTGATCCCACCCGCGAGCGGCCCGAACGCGCTCCTGGCGAACGGGCGACTGGTCGAGCTCCCGCGACCTGCTCGCACGGTCTGGTTCCTCTACGCGGCCACGAACTGGTGGTTCGGGGATAAGCCGTACGGACCCGTGGACCTCGTCGTGGTGGACGATCGGGGTAGGACCGTCACCGCGCGCGTGCTCCTGGTGGACTGGTGTGCGCACGACGTAGTTCCCAACAACATCGAGGTCCTGGCGTTCAACCACCGCGCGATCCCAGGTGGCCTACAGTCCATACACTGTGGCGTGTGGGCGTTCGAGCTCGATGCGGGCCAGCTCGGTCTCCCGAACATCAAGGCCGTGTACTTCCCGAGCATGGGGCGGCGGAAGGTCTGGATCCTCGGCGCCACCCTGGACGGTCAGCCCGTCGGTCTAGGGGAGCTCAGGCCCCACAGGATCTCACACCCATGGTCCGGGTTCAAGAGGGGTGTCGTGTACCCGGGCGGCGAGACCCTGGACGGGACCTTCCTACTACCCTCGGAATGTAGAAAGGTACAGAGGACGCCGATCGAGGGCCTAGCGGACGGTAACGCCGAGCGGCCTCTCGAACTCGAGGACCGAGGACGGGAGCGTCATCTACGTACCCGTGGGTAACGATATCGTCCCGATCGAGCTCCATACGCGCGCTTTCGACGCGGTTGGAACCCGAATAATCCTGCCCGAGGATAAGCACGTGACTGCCGTGTACGTCCTCTACGCGGCGACCTGCTGGTGGGACAAGGACGGCAACCCCGTGGACGCCGTTCCCATGACGGTGTGTTACGACGACGGCAGCGCGTACTCGACCTCGGTGGGAATCATCGACTGGTGCGCGACGGATCCCCGCGCGTACGACGACGAGAAGCGCAGGGTCGCCGCCGCCTGTGCCGTCCTACCCCAGCTCGAGGCCCACTGGGTGCGGGGAGAACCGCTGGTCTACCAAACACCCACCTTGGTCTTCCCCAAGCGCGTGTTCGCGGACGGGCGGGAGGAGCCGAACACGAAGCGTCCGATCCTGTGGCTGCTCAAGCTCGTGTTCCCACCCGATAAACGACCGACCTGGATCGAGTTCGGGTATCACCCGGGTCACCTCTGGGTTCTAGCGATCACCGTGCGCACGACGGACGGGAAGTACTACGCGTTGGACAAGGACGGTCGCAGGGACCTCGGCGAGCCAGAGCAAAAGGTCGTCCTGGAACCTAACGGTGGCGAACTACTTACCGCAGACACCAGCGGTTCGCTCTTTGGGACTTCCGTCAAGGTGACCGCGGAATGGTGCTGGCCGAAGAACGCACAGGTTGAAGCTCTGAATCTCAAGTTCGAGTGGCCTTTGACAACGACCGCCCTAGGCAGTGCCTTGTCGGTGACCGTCCGCGTACCGTCGGGTCATCTACTCCGCGACGCTATCCCAACTCCCGATGACTGGTACCTTAAATGGCTAAGGGACCAATTGAGGGATGAGATAATCAGATCGGCCGATAACGAGCTCCGCTCGCTGTCCCTTTCTGAGGAGGAAAAGGAGATCGCACGCCGCTGCATCGAGTATAGCGCCAACTTGACCGCCAACACGGCCCGGGGTGACGCGTTCGCCGCCCTCACCCTCGTGGCGCTGTACGACCGGCTGGCCTCGCGGATCGCGGAGAAGCTCGGCGTCCACGTTTATCGAGCCGTCCCAGCGTACGTGACCGTCCTGACCGCCTGGCGGGCCGATCTTTGGGCAATCCTCGAACACGTAAACGAGCGGATATCCAAGCACTCGAAAGTGTTAACGTCGTTAGCGCTTCCGAAGGGATACGACACCCTCAGGCACATTGCCTTCACGCAGTTCCTAATCTATCAACCCACCCTGGGTCTGGAAGTGTACGGACCATCCCTCGAGGCCCGAGCCGTCAACGCGGTACTCTCCCTACTACTCCCGGGTCTCGAGCAGACGATCCTCGAGATCGGCAGGGGAGCCTCGGTAGCCGAAGGAGATCGGGTCGATGTCGATTGGCAGGAAGTCCGGGACAAGCTGGGGAACAATCTGAGAGAAATCGGGATCAAGGATCCCGAAGGTACCGCGCAGGAGATCGTCGAGGCCTTAAAGTACCTGACCGAGTTAGTGAAGTACGAGGACATGGACGAGCGGCTGAAGTCCGCGGGCGTTCAGAGGTACGTCGATCCCTTCCTCGAACGCGTTCCTGTTATCTTCAACCGCACCCCTAGCCTCGAGGCGGCGGTACTATCTTACACGGACGTGGCCACGTGGACGACCACGATCTACACGCTCTTCCCCGTTCCGAGCAAAGGTGCGAGTACTCCCTCCGGTTGCTTCTGCGGTCCAATGACCGATAACCTGAAGAGGTTCTGGAATAGCTTGGCTGACAGCATCTTATACTTCCTAGCTTACCACGCCCTAGGAAACGCCGCTATTTCATTAGCAATTTCGCTTCTCATTGGCGGTGCAATAGGAGAAATAGCAGCCGGCGTGCTGACGCCTGTCATTGTAGCGGCAATTAAGGCCGGGTACTTTAACGATTGGAGTGACTGGAACAAGCTAAAAATGTTCGCAAATGAGACTGCGAGCACTGCCCCCGCCTCCTTTACCGCAAAACTGCAGTGGGCCATCCACTGTTATGGGGGAGGTAGGGCGAAAGCCATAGCGACGACGGTCTCTTTCGCTTTTGCTTACCTATCGAGCGTTTGTACCGGGGCGAAACTGCCGTAGGGGGCTCTCGGGTGGGTGATCCTTGGGAGGAGTTGGAACGCTTCTCAGACCCGGAATTACTCGAATTCTCCAAGCGCCTCGACGTCGAACTCTCCGGAGAAGAGTTGAAAGCCACTAAAAGGCGGGTTGAGCACGTTGAGTCACTGAAAATTAAGTGTATAATAGTCATTCCGATACTCGCTCTTGTAGGGTTAGCTATAAATGGTAAAATGCTTTCCATCCTCGCCAGCATTTATTATGAGTATCCTGCTTACGCGCTAACGCACGCCGCAGCAGTCCTAGCCTGGGATGTCGCCGTTATCTACATGCTCCGACCGGGGTTATACAGGAAGGAAAAGCGCGCGCTCGAGCTCGCCCTACGTGTCAAAAAGCCCGTGCTCGCATATTTTTCACTTTACCACCCCTTGACGGCGCCATTGGCTGGGTTTATCATACTGATATTCTCCTCGTACAAGCCATTACATATCCTATATAAGAACCCTAAAGGAGCTATAATAATGGTGATAGCGTATCATGTTCAGATATTTATACCGTTAATATCATATCTTGTACTTAGACTAACAAGAACCCCTGTAATACTATCATACAGCTTGATAGTGACTAAATTTGCAGTTGGACGACCGGTGGCCGTCGAGAAACTCTGGCAAGAGGCTCGCGAATATCGACCGTTAACGTTACCCCGAGTAGCGTTCATCGGGGTCTCCCTCGCGTCGACCATAGGCATGCTCCTACTCATAGGCTTGGTTAGATTGCTTCACATCGAGTACTCTACCAAGGGTATAGAAACGATCGCCCGAATGGCTCCATTAGTAACGTTAGGAGTGACTCCAATAGTCACTGTCAAAGCGCGTAACTTACTCGCTAGGGTACCACCGACGACAATCGCAGAGGGAATCTTGACAGCCCTCAACGTACTGGCCGCGTTCACGTATACCATCCCCTTTTTCGTGATTCTACTGTATTATTGCCTCCCGTGAAGTTAATACTGGAGACTTCATCACAGTGGACCAACCCCGTGTAACCCGAGTGGGTGATCTTGGGAGGAGTTGGAGCGTTCTTCCGACCCGGAACTCCGATCCCCACGCCGACGTCTGAGCGGCATCCGGTGGATCGGAACCGCGCGTCAACCGAACGGTGTCCGCCAGGAATCCCTCAACGTTCGGTAAGAATGTTTATGCATCAATTACCACAAATACTCTTACTAGTATCACACTATTTATGTATTGTCTACTGGTGATCATCCGATAATAGTAATACAATCGTTCAGGTTTGGTGGAGAGTGTGAAGGACGTTAAAGTGGGGGAATCAGTGTATCCGTAGCCCAGCCCGTTCAACACCAGTTATAACCCCGAACGTGAGGGAACGCGTTCCCGTAGGAACGGGCGGGGAGAGCCCACCGCGATGTCCGTACTCGGTAAGAACGTTCACCCACTATCCATCGGAAGTTGTATTGCTGATATCACATTATCTACGAATCGTCTACGTATGACTATTCGACGATGGTAATACGATCGTTCAAAATTAGCGGCGGGTACGAGGGAGGTTAACCCTGAGAACGCGTACCGGTGAATTAACCGGTTCGATCCCTGTCTTGACGTGCTCCTACGGCGCGTCTCATGTCGTGATTATCGATGGGAGATCCCGGAGGCCGGCGCGGTCACCCGACCCTCCGTTCCAACGCCCTGCGGAACGCCTCCGCCAGCTCCTCCTCGTACCCCACCAGGTACACCGCCCTCACGCTCTCCAGCTCGGGTGCCAGCCTCTCGATGACCTCGACCATGGTCTCCGCGGCGTCCTCGTACGGTACGCCGCCCACTCCCGTGCCCATCCCCGGGAACGCGACCGACTCGACGCCGAGTTCTTCGGCCTTCCGGAGCGCGGCCTCCGTGGCCTCGCGCACGTTCTCGACGCCGATCCTCTGGGCCGGCCGTTCCATGGTGGGGGCGTGGATCACGTACTCGGCGTCGAGATCACCCGCCGTGGTCTCGACGGCCTCTCCGACCGGGATGAGCGCCTTCTCCATCGCCTCCCGCTCGATCTCCTCCCCACCTTTCGCCTTGATGGCCGCCGCTACGCCACCTCCCATGACGCCGCGGCTGTTGGCGGGGTTGACGACGGCGTCGGCGTTGAGCTCGGTTATATCCCCTCTTAAAACGACGACCTTTATATCCTCCAATTCGAACTCGGCGACCCTCTCAAGCTCCATGCGATCCGCCCCCGGGCCTCGGCAACCCCGTCGTCTCCTCACATCTCGGCTGGCACGGTGGTCCCCATCGGCCTCGGGCCCCGTCGTACTCGTCAGCGGGTTTCCTCGGCAGGGACAATGCTCGTCACCGGCCCGGACGCGCCCGGTGATCGGGCGCGCCCTCGAGACGACGTTCTCGCCGGCCCGGTTGGGGGACGGCGGGTCGCCCTTCCCCGGGTTAGGGGACGCCCGTCGGCGGTCCTTCCCGGGTGTGCCCGGCGGCTTGCCCGCCCCCTCATCCCGCCCGGAGCGGGCCGTCGGGGACGGCCTCGACCGGTGTGACCGGGCTACCGACGGGCCGGATCACCGGGGGCGGCGGGGGAGGCCGCCCGATCCTGACCGGCCGTACTCCCGAACCGGTGAACGGCCTTAAACCGTGTTCGGTCCGCGCGCTCCCCGTCCGGGGGAGTGATCGGGTGGATCCTTGGTCGGCGTTGGCCGTCATGATGGGGTGCTTCGTCGGGTTCCACTTCCTCTCGGAACTGCTCGTGGACGCCACGGTCGGCCTCGCCCGGAAATACGGTCTCTCGGAGTCGGTCGCCGGGGCCACCCTCGCGGCGATCGGGACCAGCGCACCCGAGTTCGGCTCCTCGCTGAGCTCGATCCTGCTCGAACACCCGAACGTGGGTGTGGGTACCATCCTCGGATCGGCCGTGTACAACGTCACCGTCATACCCGGGCTCGCGGCGCTCGCCGCGGGCGGTCTGACCCTCGAGCGTGCCGTGTACCGTCGAGACGTCCTCTTCTACCTCCTCGCGCTCGTGGTCGTGCTCGTCAGTCTCTGGGACCGGGTGGTCCTCCGCGTCGAGGCGCTCGCGTGGGTGGCGTTGTACGGGCTCTACGTCCTCCTCATGAGACGGACCGACGAGAGTACCATCGGGGCCGAGGGCGACACCGGCGAGGCCTCGCTGCGGAGCCTCGTCGTCCGGGTATCGGTGGCCGTGGTCGGGATCGCGGCGCTCTCCGACCTGATGGTCCGGGCGACCGTCGACTTCTGCGAGGGGTTCGGTCTGTCCGAGTCGAGGGTGAGCCTGCTCCTGAACGCCGCGGGCACGTCGGTGCCCGACACCCTGGCCTCGGTGCACGCGGCCCGTCGGGGTTTCGGGAGCCTGGCGGTCTCGAACGCCGTCGGGAGCAACACGTTCGACCTCCTCGTCTGTTTGGGGGTTCCACTGTCGCTCGTGTCCCGGACACCGGTCCACGGGGAGTTGGGGGCGACGGTGCTGGCGCTGGTCGGCTGCGTGGTGCTCCTGTACCTGGTCACGGTGGACGGGAAGCTTCGCAACGTGGAGGCGCTGGCGCTGCTGGGGGCGTACGCCGCGTTCGTGGCGTGCTTACTGGTATTATAAGAGAGGAACCTTCGACGTACCCGGGCACTTGAAGACTCCCGGTCCCTAGTAGGCCCACCGGAACCGCGCACCCCTGAGGGTCGGTGCTAACTAATACCCCCCACCTCACGGAGAGGAGGGGTGCGGGGCCCGCGGAACCGATGGGGAGTCGTACCATGTCCGATGGTGCACTCCGCGAGTGGGAGGGGCGAACCTGGGAGGAGGTGGACGGGAAGGTACGGTGTTTGGTGTGCCCGCGGAAGTGCGTGATCCCCGAGGGGGAGCGGGGGTTCTGTCGCGTCCGGGAGAACCGGGACGGCGAGCTCGTCTTGCTGATCCACGGGAAGGTCAGTACGGCGGTCCCGGACCCCATCGAGAAGAAGCCCCTGTTCCACTACAAGCCGGGTACGGACGTGTTCTCCCTGGGCACCGTCGGGTGCAACTTCCGGTGTAGACACTGTCAGAACTGGCAGATCAGCCAGGCGGGGCCGGAGGAGGTCCCGCTGGAGGAGTGGCCCCCGGAGCGGATCGTCGGGGCCGCGAAGCGTACCGGGTGCGAGAGCGTGGCGTTCACCTACAACGAACCGATCATCGGCCTGGAGTACACGCTCGAGACCTTCGAGGCTTGTCGCGAGGAGGGGCTAGGGTGCGTCTACGTGACCAACGGGTTCGCGACGAGACGGACCGCGAAGATACTCGGCGAGGTCCTGGACGCGGCCAACGTCGACCTCAAGGCGTTCACCGAGGACTTCTACCGCGACGTCGCGAAGGCCTGGTTGAAGCCCGTCCTCCGCACGTGCAAGATCTGGAAGGATATGGGCGTACACGTCGAGCTGACCACCTTGGTGATTCCCGGGTACAACGACTCCGAGGAGGAAGCGCGGCGGATCGCACGATGGATACGGAAGGAGTTGGGTCCCGATACCCCGTGGCACGTGAGCAGGTTCCACCCGGACTACAGGATGCTCGACGTGCCGCCGACGCCCGTCGAGACCATCGAGAAGTTCGTCGAGATAGGCTACGAGGAGGGCCTCTACTACGTGTACGCGGGTAACGTTCCGGGCCACAAGTACGAGAACACGTACTGCCCGGAGTGTAAGGAGCCGGTCGTGGTGCGCCGTGGGTTCTCGATAGTGAAGATGCACGTCACCGACGACTTCCACTGCGAGCACTGCGACGCCGAGCTACACTTCGTGACCTGAGTCGGCCAATCGAGGCGTCTTCATCGCCTCTCCGGCTCCAGACGGCCCACACTCGTCATCCTTCCAGTGAGCCTTATCGTCGGGGACCGACTCGGGGGTGTGTGAACGCGTTCCGTGACTCCGGTGGAGGTCGGGGACGCACCGGGCGGAGCGAGTTTAAGGCAGGTACCGGGGCGGCGGTCGGGGTGAGAGCGTGAGGGCTTACCTCGAGCTCGCACGGCCTATCAACTGCGCGATGGCCGCTTTGGGAGTGGTCGTGGGTGAACTGATCGCGGGAGCCAGGCTCGACGTCGGGGCGGTCCTCGCGCCGGTGGTCGCCGCGGTCGTGTGTGCGGGAGGGAACGCCATCAACGACTACTTCGACGCCGAGGTCGACGCCGTGAACAGGCCGGATAGGCCGATCCCGAGCGGTAGGGTGTCCCCACGGTCGGCCCGGATGTTCGCCCTCGGCTGCTTCGCCGTCGGGGTCGGGATGGCCACCGTAATCAACCGGATGTGTCTGGCGATCGCCGCCCTGAACTCCGTTCTACTCTACCTGTACTCGTGGCGCCTGAAGGGGACTCCCTTGATCGGGAACGTCATGGTCTCCTACCTGGTGGGATCCTGCTTCCTGTTCGGAGCCGCGGTGGGTCAGCGGCCGGCGCCCGCGGTGTGGCTCTTCTTACTGGCTTTCCTGGCGAACCTGGTGCGCGAGATCCTCAAGGACCTGGAGGACGTCGAGGGGGACGCGGCGCTCGGTCTCAAGACGCTCCCGATCGCGTACGGCGAGGGGGTCGCCCTCCGGGTGGCGACGGTGTTCGCGATCGCGCTGGCCGTCCTCACGCCGCTACCCTACCTGGACGGTGTCGTCGGGTGGCCGTATCTGGTCCTGGCCCTACCCGCCGCCGCGGTCATACTCCTGGCCTCGGTCCTAGCGGTCGCCGGGAGCTGGGACGCGGGTAAGGCGCAGCGGGTGGTCAAGGTGGGGATGCTGCTGGGGCTGCTGGCCTTCCTGGCGTCACTCCTCTAGATCCTCGAACCTGTCCTCGAGCTTCTTCAGTACGTCCGGTAGCGTCGTGTACTCCAGCTCCTCCTCGGACAGCAGGTGCGGCTGGAACGGTCCGTGTCTCCGGATGTAGTCCGCCACCTCGTTCGCGATCTCCCTCGCCCGGTCGAACGCGGGGTCCGCGAACAGGTCCTGCGGGCCGACCAGCTCTCCGTTCCTCAGCTGGAACCCGAGCGCTATGATCCTTGGTGGACCGTCGAACCTCGTCGGGTGCGCCTCCTCCTCCGATACGGGCATCAGCGGACCGTTGTGGCTACCCCTCATCCATCCGGCCACGAGGTGCGGGAACGTGAACGGTTCGAGCACCTCGCCGACGGCGGGGAACCCGCTCTGGCACCGCACGATGGCGACCGGGTCGTCCTTACCCACGTACTCGCCAGCGATCAGGTTCAGCCGCTCCGTGCTCGTCACGGCCGCGATGCGCTCGGCCTCGTCCCCGTCTCCCTTCTTGTACACGCGCTTGATCGCGTAGCGCTGGGTCTGACCGATCAGGGCGAGCAGATCGTACATCTCCTCGGGACACTTCAGGATGACCTTCTTCTGGTCGATAACGTCGTGAACCTCGAACTCGAACCCGTCGTGCATGCTCGGATCCAGCACCAGACCGGCCGTGTTGTTCGGGTCCGCGAAGATCCGGAACAGGGGCAGGTTGAACGCGCTCGGCTCGGTCTTGTCGCAGCAGAACACGATGATCGGCTCGCTCGGACGCTCCACCAGCTCCATCTCCGCCGCGCCGGGACCGAGCCCGCGCACGTTACCGCTGAACGCGTCGGACAGCAGGTCCTGACCGGCGCCGTACAGCTTCAGGTCCTCCGCGACCTTCGTGGCCTCCTGGAACGCGTTCCACGCGAGCTCGTGCACCTTCTCGTCGTCCTCACCACGCGTGTGCGTCATGATGAGGTCGATATCGTCACCGCACCGCGTCACGTAGTAATCGATGATCACCTCATCCACGGCATCTTCGAGGACTCCCTCACAGGCCTCCAGAAGATCCGGGTGAACCTCCGAGTGACCCGGGAAACCTCCCACGTCCGCCTTGATCACGCTCACGGTGACCTTCTCCTCGGCCACCGAAACCACCCCCTACCGACCGGCCATCACCCGTATTAAAAGGGGCTTCGGTCACTCACTCGCCCTGCAACCGCATGATAGCTTCCGCGAGGTCCCCACCGGTCTCTTCGAGTGCCTTCCTAGCCTCCTCCTCGGAGACCCCGGCCTGCTCCGCGACCAACTTCACGTCCTCGTCCGTGAACGGCTCCTCCTCCGGCTTCTCCCGCTTCGCCTTCCCGGCCACCTGGTAGAACTCCTGGTTCATGATCTTCATCCGGATGACCTGTGGCTTCTCGAAGACGAGCTTCGAACCGTCCTTGAGGTGGATCTCCACCCGTTCCACGCCGCTGATAGGTTCCTGCTCCATGCCCATCTCACGCATGAGTCTCTGCAACTTCCTTGGGTCGATCTTGCCGCCTGGGAACAATTCCCGTCCCCCTCCCTCCCCGGGCGAATCCGGCGATAAAAGGATTAACTAGAGGCCTCGACGCACGCGGACCGCGACCCCGTGCTCGAAGTACTCGACCTCCCACCCCGAGAGCCTCATCTTGCCCACCGCCAGCAGCTCGTCGTCCTCCGAAACCACTAGGCACTCGTCCCCCGGTCGAAGCTCCTCCCAGCCTCGAAGGGCGTACTCGCAGAAGAGGTCGCGACCCCTCCTCACGGCCTCGACCCACTCGTCCGCACAGACCACGCGGTGCTCGGGAGGCTCCGTGGCGGCGTGTAAGCGTCGAGCTCCCTCCGGGGCCAGCGAGACCAGACCGTCCGAGGCCCTCACGGTGCACAACCTTTTCCCGTCCACGAACACCTCGCGCGGGCGACCTCGGCGTACTCGCACCTTCACCTCGCCGTCGAGCATCGCGTCCGCGGCCTCACGCCCGAACTGGTACGCCAGGATCCCACGCACGATCTCCACGTAGCGGCTCATGGGGGAACCCACCCGTTGGATCCGGACGTCCTCCTGAGGCACGCCGAGGAGATCTCCGACGCCTGTGTCGTTTACGCCCTCGAGGGAGAACTCGTCGAGATCGAGGCTTCCAACGGGGAACTCCGGAAGGCCGACTCCGACCGCGTCCGCACTTACGCCGTCCGTGTTCTCAAGGAAGGCTCGTGGGGAGTCGCCTCCGGTCCCGACCCCGAGCGGGATCTCGTTGAGCGGGCTCTGCGGTCCACCGGTGAGGGTTCCGCGGAGATCCCTGAGGAGGTCCCGGCCGCCGAGGGATCGTACCGGTGGGAAGGGAAGCTCTCTCCGCTCGACTCCCTCGACGAGGCCGCCGAGCTGGCGGTGGAGTTATCACGTGAGGTGTCGTACGACTGCGAGATCACGTACTCCGCCGGCTCCGTCCGGTACACGATCACATCCACCTGGGGATCCGAGTGCGAGGTCCGACTCGACTGCGTGAACTTCGGGGTTAAAGTCAGCGGTAAAGGGACCGCGGGTAGGGAGGAGTACACGGAGCGGGACGGGGCTAATTGCGCGGGTTTGGAGCTGTTCTTGGAGCGGGCGGAGGAGGTCAGGGACGAAGCGGTCCGGAGGCTCGAGGATTTGTTGGAGGCGGAACCCGGTCCGGAGCGTGCGGAGTCGGTGATCACGGACCCCGAACTCCTCGGCGTGATAGTCCACGAGGCCTTCGGACACGCCGTCGAAGGTGACCTCGTCGCGCGCGGAGAATCGGTGCTTCAGGATTGGGTTGGAGAGCGGGTTGCCTCCGAAATCGTGACCGTGGTGGACGACCCCACCGAGCGCGGTGCGTTCGGTTCTTACCCCTTCGACGACGAGGGAGTCGAGCCCAGGCGAACCGTCCTCGTGGAGGAAGGTGTGCTGCGAGGCTACCTCACCGACCTGACCTCGGCCGCGGAACTCGACCTTGAGGTCACCGGAAACGGCCGTTTGGAATCGATCGGTGACCACGTGCAGGTCCGAATGAGCGTAACGTACGTCGAGCCCGGGGACGCGTCGCGGGAAGAACTGTTCGAGGAGGCGGGTGACGGTGCCGTCTATCTCCTGGGATCGAAAGGAGGTCAGACCGATACGGCCACCGGGAACTTCCAGTTCTCCGCCAAGCTCGGGTACGTGGTGGAAGAGGGTGAACCATCGCGTCCCGTCCGCGACGTGGGTTTGACGGGTGAGACCTTGGAGTTCATGAAGAGAGTCCGGATGCTCTCTGACGAGCTCAGGCTCCATCCGGGGTACTGTGGCAAGGGCGGCCAGTTGGTGCCCGTGTCCGACGGTGGGCCACACGCGCTCGTGGACGGCCCCTTCCACCTTAGATCGGGGTGATGGCGTTGGATGACCCGCTGTCCCAGTTCGAACCCGGCCGGGCGGTCCTCCTCGAGGTGGAGACCGAGCGGGTCGAAGTGGAACGCACCCACGACACGGGTGACCGCGGACGGGTCTCCGCCGATCGTACTATCGTCGTCCGCGTGTCGACCGATGGGGGACTCGGTGTGGCGACGGTGGCCGACCCCGGAGAAGTCGACACGGCGGTCGAGCGCGCACTCGCATCGGCCGAGATGGGGACATCCGAGCCCGTCGAGTATCCCGATTCCGTCGATCCCGCACGTGTGAGCTCGTGCGATCCTTCCGCGGTCGACGAGGACGAGTTGTGGGACCTCCTCGAGGCGGTCGTGAACGAGGTGTCTGACGACGTGACCATCACCTCGGTCTCGGTCACCGGTGTCCGTCGTCGTGTGATCTTCAGGACTCCTTCGGACCAGGCCGAGCGTGAGGAGTCTTCCGTCACCGTGAGTTTGGACGTCATAGGCGAGTTCTCCGGGTTCGCTTGGGATACCGCCGTCGGTCCACGGGACATCGATCCGGAGCTCCTCGCCCGAGAAGCCTCGGAGATGGCCTCCGAGGCACCGAAGGAGCGGGTAAGCGGTGGCGAGCTCGCCGTCGCCTTCCACCCACGGGCGTTCTCGGAACTCCTCACTTACGTGCTGATACCGGCTCTCTCCGGGCTCGAGGTACTGAAAGGTACCAGCGGGTTCGATCGGGGGGATATCGGTCGTAAGGTCGGACCTGAGAGCCTGCGCGTCGTGAACGATCCGACACTCGACCGTCGGCCCGGTTCCTACGCATTCGACGACGAGGGTAGTACTCCGAAGCGTATGGAGCTGATCTCCGATGGAATCTTGCGGTCTTTCTACACCGACCTCTACTCTTCCAGGCGGCTGGGAATGGAGTCTACGGGGAGTGGATTGGGGATCAGGCGCCCGGAGCCGTCGCCAGCGAATGTTATCGTCCAAGGTGACGCCTCCGAGGAGGAGGTCCTGGAAGAGGCGGACCTTATCGTATACAGGACACTCGGCGCACACACGGCGAGTAAGGTGAGCGGACGCTTCTCGGTGACCGCACTGTGGGCGGAGACCGTGGAAGGAAGGGCGGTGCCGGTATCGGTTCGGGGCAACCTGTACTCGTCCCTGAGGGACGCCTTGATATCCGAGGAGACCGAGCGCACGGGTGTCGTTGAACCACCGTACGCGCTGCTACGATGCCGGGTGGGGTGAGTGATCACTGTCAATCTTGACGGTACCGTACGAAGAATCCAATTCACTTAACTACCGGAACCCCGCCAACAATTCTCCTATGCCTACCGCCGGTTACCGGCACCGGAATAGTAACTCCGCGGGGGTTTTAGTGACCGGGGGGGGGCGAATGGGGACGTGTAGCCCGTACCGCGTGTACACCCTTCCGAAAGCCTTCGAGCGCTTTTATGAACCTCGGTGGGGGAAATTCACTCGACGAAATGACCGGTGGTACTTCGGCACCCTTGAATTGGATCCGCTGACGGAAGACGATGTGGAGTTACGGGAAATAACCCTTATGGTCCCCATCGCCGAGGCCAATTTGATCAGTAACCACAAGTTCCGGAACAGGAAGAGGGACGCGGCCTACGCCTCGTATCTGGTAGGGTCGTCATCGACGGATGTGGACGACGTCATCCCGGTGACGGTCAGAATCCCGTGGCCCAAGGACGTGAAGGCGCCACGTGAGATGCCGTTGGTACCGGGGACGCTCACGCACCATCGCAGGTTCTGCTTCACGGTTCCTAACCCGCCGGAAACTAGGAAGCTTTCCGAGAAAACGCTCGTCACGGCGGCGCTGCTCAGGACGCTGTCACACGAGCTCGATCTGACGTCAGCCATCCGCTACTGATAAGTGCACGGCGGATCCGTCAACTCCAGGGTTCACCAGGTGGCGGACGTGAAAATAGGATTCGAGGTCCACGTGCAACTCGACACCCGCACCAAACTCTTCTGTGACTGTCCCACGGACTACGAGGACGCGGAACCTAACGAGAACACGTGTCCCGTCTGCACCGGAATGCCCGGGGCGAAACCCCTCCCACCCAACGAGGAAGCCCTCCTGATAGCCCTCGAAATCGCGCATATGCTGGATTGCGAGCCCGTTCTGGATCGCCCGTTGTACTTCCAGCGGAAGCACTACGACTACCCTGACCTGCCCTCCGGGTACCAGCGTACCAGCGTGCCCATCGCGGTCAACGGCGAGCTCGACGGTGTTCGGATCCGCGAGATTCACGTCGAGGAGGATCCGGGCCGTTGGGAGCCCTCCACCGGGCGCGTCGATTACAACCGGAGCGGCGTCCCGCTCATCGAGATCGTAACCGAGCCGGACATGCGTTCCCCGGAGGAGGCTCGAGACTTCCTGCGTCGTCTCATGCAGGTCCTCCGGTACTCGGGTAAGGTGAAGGGTGACGGTGGCATCCGTGTAGATGCCAACGTCTCGGTCGAAGGCGGGGCCAGGGTCGAGATCAAGAACATCAACTCGATCAAGGGCGTGTATCGGGCCCTCAGGTTCGAGATCCAGCGACAACTCAACTTGATGAAACATGGGCGCGAGGTCCGCCGCGAGACCCGTGCCTTCCGTGAGGATCAAGGTACCACGGTCGCGATGCGTTCCAAGGAGACCGCGGAGGATTACAGGTACATCCCGGATCCGGACATACCGGTGTTCGAGATCACCGAAGACCTATGGGAGAAGGCCGTCGCACGGGCTCCGGAGCCACCGCACCACCGTGCCAGGCGGATGGCGGAGGAGTACGGTATCTCGTTGGAGGCCGCCGAGGCCCTGGTCACGGAGCGTGAGTGGGCCGATTTCTTCGAAGAGGTAGTGGAGAAGGCCCCGGATGACTGGGACATCGAGTTCATCGACCAGTGGGTGCGTAAGGAGATCAAGAAGATACTCAACAAGAAGGAAATGACTTTCCGTGAAGCTAAGATAACCCCGGAAGAGTTCATCGAGCTGCTCGAGCTCGTTCGTGAGGACAAGATCACACGCCAGAACGCTCTCAACGCGCTGTGGGAAGCGGTCGATTCAGACAAGAGCCCCGTTGAGATCATCGAGGAGAACGGACTGCTCAAAGTTAGCGATGAGGATCGGTTGGCGCGCGTCGTGGAGGAGGTCATCGAGGAGAACCCGCAGGCGGTGGAGGATTACAAATCGGGTAAGGAGGAAGCCATCCACTACCTGATGGGCCAGGTGATGCGCAAAACCAGGGGACAGGCCGACCCGGAGGTCACCATGCGACTCCTCAGGGAAAGGCTGGATTCCGACGGCTAACGGCGTCCCTCACATCGGAACACCACGGTCGGGGTGTCCGGGAAAGATTCCGCTCTCACCTCCAGAAAGAGCCGACTGAGGGCTCGGTATATCCTATCCTGCCACCGCGGATCTCGACCCGCGAACACCGACGCCGTACCCTCGTCCTTCAGCTTCTCGGCTATCGTCCTTAGGAACTCGGGAGAGAACAGCCGTGGGTTGCGCCCAGGACACGGTCCCCCGTCGTGAACCACATGATCGAAACCTCTCGGGAGTTTCGGCACGACTTCCACGGCGTCGCCCAGTAGTATCTTGACCCTGTCGTCCCTGAGCGCTTCGGAGAACTCCGGGACCGGGTTCCGGTACAACGCGATCGCGAGCATTCGAGGATCCACTTCCACCGAAACGATCAGTTCCGGGTCACCCCACCTCAACAGCGCCCAGGTGGTTCTGCCCAATCCCGTACCGATCTCCAGCACCATGCCTCGAGCCTGCTCGGGCCACGCGATCACGTACCCCTTGAGCCCCATTTTCCCGACCTCGAACCCCTCCTTCCCGTGGCCCAATCCTCCCGTCCGTTCCCTCACGTATCGGAACAGCTCCTCCTCATCCAACGACTCCGCCCACTCCCGGTACCGCGCGGCGGCCTCACGCGCTCTCCTGTCTTCACTGAGTAACCCGCGACCGATATTATCGACCACCTCTCCTACCCCCATGGGGACCGCTCTTGCCGGAAGACCCCCTTCGCGGCTACGAGCCTTCGGTGAGGGATTACTTGGCCCGATGTGACACCGACGAGGAGGCGCTGGAGGTGCTCCAGTACCTGGTGAAGCGGGGTGAGCTGGACGAGGAGCGTGCGTCCGAACTCGAACGGGAAATCCGAGAAAAGGGAGTTAGATCGCTGGTGGAACGCAGGCACTTCGGCTATTACCTGGAGCGCTATTACGACCCGGAGGAACGAAGGTACCGCGGGTGAGCCGACGTGTCATCGGGGGCCGTGGAGCGATCCCCGGCCGTCGCGGGTCAGTTCTACCCCGCCGACCCGGAGGAGTTGAGGAAGATGATCGAGTGGTGCTTCCGACACGAGCTAGGACCCGGTGATCTACCCGAGACTAACGACGGTCCCTGTACCTTGCCCGGCGTGGTGGCGCCGCACGCCGGTTATCAGTTCTCGGGACCGGTGGCCGCCCATACGTACAAGGTTCTGGCGGAGTCAGGAACCCCCGAGACGGTGGTGATACTGGGACCGAATCACACCGGGCTTGGGTCCGCGGTCGCCACGATGACGGACGGTGCTTGGCGCACGCCGCTGGGATCGGTGGAGATCGACTCCGAGTTCGCGACCGCGCTGGTACGGAAGTGCGGCGTGATGGACGACGACTTAACGGCCCACGCTAACGAGCACTCCATCGAAGTACAGCTGCCGTTCCTCCAGTACGTGTACGGGGAGAGTTTCCGGTTCGTTCCCGTCTGTATGGCGATGCACGACCTTCAGACCGCGAGGGAAGTAGGTGAGGCGATCGTGGACGTGGCGGAGGAGCTGGATAGGAACACGGTGGTCATCGCGAGCACCGACTTCACGCACTACGAGCCGCACGATCAGGCCCAGAAAAAGGATCGTAAGGTCATCGAACGGATCACGGCCCTCGACGAGGCCGGTATGATCGAGATCGTGGAGCGATACAACGTCAGTATGTGCGGCGTAGGACCGACCGCCGCGACCATAGTGGCGGTCAAGGCCATGGGTGCCTCCGAGGGGGAGCTCCTGAAGTACGCGACCAGTGGAGACGTTTCCGGAGATTACTCTCAGGTGGTCGGTTACGCCGCTATCGTTTTCCGCCGCGGGTGACGACGGATGCACCCGATCGAGTCGTTGGATCTAGCGTTGACGGCGCTCATCGCGGGCTTGATCCTCACGTCGGAGGCGCTGCGCCTCTTCCCGTTCCTGTCGTACCTCGTCAGAGTGCCCCTGAGGCCTATAACCCTGGTACTCGCGCTGGCGGCCCTCGTACTCACATTCATCGCTCCCATCAAGGGGTACGTCCCGACGCTTCTGACTCTGCTGTGCTCCGTGCCGAAGCTCAGTATCGGAGGGTACCTCCTCAGCCGCGTGTGGTGGGTGGTCTCCGGCTTGCGTGATGGTCTGATAGGAGCGCTCCGGCTGTCCTTAGAGATCCGGACTCTACCCTTCGACCTGTCGGTAGGCTGTGCACTGACGGCCAGCGGGGTACTAGGGGTCCTCCGGTGGATGACCTCCGTTCCGGCGGTGCCGTGGTGACGGGGGCGGGAATTCCGTGGAGATGGAGCGTGAGTTCGAAGAGGCTCTCAGGAACTCGAAAACGTTCCTGAGGTCGATCGACCGGGTGATCACGGACTACCCGAAGTGGCGAACCGTCGTCGTGGACTTGGAGGAGTTCGACGAACCGGACATAGCGTTCGCGGTGTCCGACGACGTCGTCGAGGCGATGAAGGTCGTCCAGCGGGTTGCCATGGAGCTCATCAAGAAAGAGCGGCCGGACGTGGATCGTGTCTGGGTAGAGTTCCGTGGGTCACCGATCCGTCTCCGTGCCCGGGATATGAGCGTCGAGTTCAAGGATCGTCTCGTCACCGTCGAGGGGATCGTTCGTCGCGTGGATAACGTGGCCGCCGAGGTAGTTCGCGTGGAAGCCGAGTGTCCGCAGTGCGGTAATCGGTTCGAGGTCCGTAGGCGCGAGTACAGACCTGACGTGAGGTGTCCCAACTGCGGGATGCGGTGCGAGCCCGACGAGCTCTTCTACACCGACTATCAGCTCGTAGTGCTCCAAGAAGCTCCAGAGCACGTGAGAGGCGGTGAACAACCGGCGACAGTCGAGGTGGAGTTCCGGTACGATCACATCAACCGGGTACGGCCCGGTGACCGGGTGAGGGTTACGGCGGTACCTCGGGTACGACTTCCGTCGAGTTCTCCACGACCGGGTGATACCGGGGAGATAGTCCTCGAGGCCCACGGTGTCGAGAGGTCCGACAGCCCGCTTCCCGAGGAGGACCTCCGGTTCACGCAGGATGAGGTCGAACGGTTCGAGGAACTGGCCGAGGGTGATCCATTAGGTGAGTTCGTCGAAGCGGTGGCGCCCCACATTCACGGGCACGAGGTGATCAAGAAGGCCGTGTCGTTACAGCTGTTCTCCTGCGTGGAGGAGGGTCAGATACGGGAGCGTGTTCACGTTCTCATCGTAGGTGATCCGGCGACGGCGAAGTCCCAGATCCTCCAGCACGTGATCGAGCACCTCGCCCCCCGCGGCGTGTACGTGAGCGCCCAACACGTGACGGGGGCCGGACTCACCGCGGCCGCCGAACGTACGGAGGACGGGTGGACGCTGGAAGCGGGAGCCGTGGTCATGGCGGACGGCGGCGTGATAGCCATCGACGAGCTGGACAAGGCGTCCAGGGGCGATCTGAACGCGCTCCTCGAGGCGATGGAGTCGGGTAAGATCAGCGTCGCGAAGGCCGGTATCACGACGACCCTGAACGCCCGATGCGCGGTCCTGGCGGCCGCCAACCCCGAGGCCGGCCGCTGGCAGGGCGGTCACCCCATCGAGGAGATCAACCTGGACCCCGCCCTCCTCTCGAGGTTCGACGTCATCCTGTTCACCCGAGACGAGCCGGATCCGGAGCAGGATAAGCTGGTCGCGGAACGGATGATGGAGGCTTTCGACGGCGAGTTCGATGAGATCGAGGGTAAGTACGAGCTGTTACGCCGCTACGTCCTGTACGCTACGAAGGAGTTTCCGAACGTCACCATCTCCGAAGACGCCCGGGAGGAGCTTCGAGACTGGTTCGTGTCCGCCCGACAGGAGGCGGCTGATCGGATCGACGAGGGAGATCTACGCACCGTGCCGGTCACACGGCGTCAGATGGGCTCCGTTCTGCGACTAGCCCGAGCTTCCGCCCGTATGCGACTCTCTGAGACAGTCGGTCGAGGGGACGTGTCCGTAGCTCTGTCGGTAGTAGAAGAGTTCATGAAGGAGGTAATGCAGGAGGACGGCGTACTGGACGCGGACGTGATCGAGACGGGTAAACCCAAGTCGGTGCGAGAGGTCCGTGAGTACGTGCTGAAGGTGGTGCGGAAGCTGGCGAAGAAGCACGAGGACGGTGTACCCAAGCGGGAGATCGTGAAGGCGGTTAAACACCGCGTGAGCCGTGAGCGGGTCGAGGAGATCCTGGACGACCTCGTCGAGGAGGGCTCCCTTCTCCAGCCGCGGCCCGGAGTGTACCTCCCGATGTGAACGGGTGGTTGAACATGAGTGAAGAACTCTCTCGCAGGTATCCTGCCGTCCGTGTCCCGGCCGGCGAACTGGCGCATTCCGAACCCACGGAGGATGGTTTCGTCACGCCTAGAGGTGTCAGGTTTCACAGGGCTCTGGTAGTCGGGGTGCTCTCGGGACGGTACGTGGACGAGGAGCGGGAGTTCGCAGTGATCACGGTCACCGACGACACGGGTTCCGTCGACGTGTTCGCGTTCGATGAATGCTACGAGCCCGCCCGGACGCTCGATAAGTGGAGGCAGATCAAGGTGATCGGTCGTCCGATGGAGCCACGTGAAGAGGGTCGTCCCGTGGCGCTCAGGGCCGAGGTAATCCGCCTTACGTCGTACTCCGAGGAGCTCTTCCGCAGGTTGGAGTACGAGCTGATGGCCGGGGGCGAGGTACCTACCGTCGAAAAACCCCCGACGCTCGACGAGGCGATCGAGATGGTGTATAAGGAACTGCTCGAGAGGGAGGAGGAAACGTTCTCGAGGGAGGAACTGTACGAGGTCATCCGCTCCGTCGTCCCCCTCGCGGACGAGGAGTTCTGCGAGAAGATCATTAAAGAGATGGAGGAGCGCGAGCTCCTGTACCCGATGGATCTGCCCGGAGGGAAACGTTGGTCCGTGATAGAAACCGGCTGGGGGTTGTAAACCGTGGTCGAGTACGACTACGAGGAACTCCTCGAGCGCGCTTACGAGCAGCTTCCCGAGGAGGTGCTCGAAGATCGCCGGTTCGAGATGCCCAAGCCGAAGGTCTCCGTGGAGGGTAAGACCACGGTCATCCGCAACTTCAAGGAGATCTCCAAGAAGCTCGACCGCGATCCCGAGCACATCACCAAGTACTTCCTGAAGGAGCTCGGTACCGCGGGACACGTCGACGGTGGTAGACTCATCCTGCACGGGGTTTACCATCCTAAGCTCGTCGAGGAGGAGCTTAAGAACTACGTCGAGGAATTCGTGCTATGCCCGGAGTGCGGGAAACCCGACACCAAGCTCGTCAGAGAGGATCGGCAGTGGATTCTCAAATGCGAAGCTTGCGGTGCCTGGTCCTCGGTTCGGAGGCTGAAGTGAATGGCTCGGGTGCTCTTGAACATCCACGGGACCGGAGACACCGTGGTCCTCGCCCTATGCGACGAGGATCTCCTGGGTGTGGAGTTGAAGTACAAAGGGCGCACCCTACATATCTCCGAGCCCTTCTACAGTGGAAAGTCCCTCGAACCGGACCGCGCCGCGAAGAAGATCCGGGAGGCCGTCCAGGAGTACGAGGACGAGAAGACAGTTGCAATCAACGCCCTAGGCGAGCTCGCTTGCTCCGTCGTCGTCGACGCGGGTCTCGCCAGGGAGGATGAGATAGGGGAGCTGGGAGGGGTCCCACACGTCCAGATCTACATCCTCCCGCGGGAGCCGTTCCTTTGACCTCGGGAGTACTGTGCACGACCGCTCCGGGCCTCGAGGACGTCTGTGCCCAGGAACTCGGCGAGATCACCGGAAAATCCGTGCGTGAGAACTACCTCGGCGTACGCGGTCGCGTGCTCGTGGAGTGCTCGGAGCACGAGGCCCTCGACCTCGCCCGTGAGATCAATCGCAGATCCCTTACCGTCCACCGAGCCGCGGTTCTCCTGGGCGGCTTTGAGATCGAGCACCGCGACGAGCGTGGCCTCGAGGAGATACGTGAGCGCTGCCGGGAACTACCTTTCGAGCGTTACATCCACGAACACGATACGTTCGGTGTACGGCCATCGCGGCTCGGAGAGCATGATTTCACCAGCGTGGATGTGGGGGCCGCCGTCGGCGATGCCGTCATCGAGCGGATAAAGAGGGAGGAGGGATTCAGACCTCAGGTGGATCTCGACGCGCCCTCGGTGATCGTCAGGGCCGACGTCGTGGGAGACACCGTCATCGTCGGAGTCTGTACGACCGGTGACCGCTCCCTCCACCAGCGCGGTTACAGGGTATACGACCATCCGGCGGCGCTCAACCCCGTGATCGCTCAAGGCATGCTGGAGCTGGCCGGGGACCCGGACTCTCTCATCGATCCCACCTGCGGTGGCGCCACGGTGCCCATAGAGGCCCTACTCAGGGACCCGGAGACGGAGGCCGTAGGTGTGGAGAAGTTTCGAACGCATTACGAGGGAGCCCGCCTCAACGTCCTGGCCGCCAGAGTCGACGTGGAGCTCTATCTGGCGGACGCGACTCGACTGTTCGAGGAGGTTCCGGAGCTCCGAGATCGCGAGTTCGACGCCGCCGTCTTCAACCCTCCGTACGGCCTCAAGATAGCGAACCCGCGCGTCGTGAAGACGCTCTACCGAGGTCTCGCGCGCGTTCTCTCGGATCTCGTCAGTGTCGTCGTGACGGTGACGCCACGTGACGGTTGGATGCGGGCGGCGATGGAGGAGTACGGGTTCAGGTTGAGCCACGATCGCTGGGTGAGGCACGGTGGTCTAGACGTGAGGCTCCTAGTCTTTCGCTAACTCCCTGACGACGTCCAGTAGCTCCCGTGGCCTGTCGATTTCGAAGTCCGGAACATCGTCGTCGTTTCTCGGCTCCATATCCTGGTATTTGCCCCTCCGGATCCTCACCGTTACCATCCCCGCGCGGTTCGCCCCCCTGATGTCCTTGTCCAATCGGTCTCCCACGTACACGGCCTCCTCCGGTTTGACTCCCAATCTGCGCGCCGCTTCGATGAAGATCTTCGGGTTGGGCTTCTCCACGCCGATTTCCTCGGAGATCACCACCTCGTGGAAGAAGTGGTGAATACCCAATCGGATCAGCTTCTCCCACTGCTTCACCGCTAGCCCGCTCGTGACCGCTCCCAGCTTGAATCCCATTTCCCGCAGCTGCATCAGTGTCGGGATCACGTCCGGGTAGGGCTTCAAGTAGGCGAACTTGGTGTCGTGGTATGCCACTACGGCCGCCGCGACCAGCTTCGGTTCCGGATCCGCTCCTATCCTTCTGAGCAACAGGTCGAAATGTCTGGGATGGTTCGAACCGTACTCCTTTACCACCTCCTGCAGCTCCCGATACAGCTCCTCTTCCGACAGATCCGTTTCTAAACCCGCCTCGATCATAGCGCGGATAGCGTTCCTACGCGCTTCCTCCGCCAGCTTGGAGGACGGGTACAGTGTGTCGTCCACATCGAACAGTACGGCTTTGATCATGGGGGGACTCCCCACGCTTCGCATCGAGCCGGTTCCGCTGGAGAGGAAGGTACGACCCGGAGACGACCTCGCGGAGCTCATCGCGGAGTCCGCGGAGCTCGAGGAGGGGGACGTCCTCGCGATCGCTCACACGGTAGTATCTAAGGCCGAGGGGGCCCTAATTAGTCTCGACGAGATCGAGCCCAGTCCCTTCGCTAAGACCCTCGCCGAGCGGACTGGTAAAGATCCGCGTGTGGTCGAGGTGATCCTTCGGGAAGCGGAGTCCATCGTGCGGGTCGGTCCGGACTTCATCATCACGGAAGTGCGAGGAGGGATGGTCTGCGCCAACGCAGGCGTCGACGAATCGAACGCACCGCCCGGGTACGTGATCGTCCTGCCCGAGGATCCCGATCGCAGCGCCCGAGAACTCCGTCGGCGTCTCCGCGAACTCGTCGGAGTTGACGTAGGAGTCATCATCACCGACACTCAAGGTCGACCTTTCAGGGAAGGGGTTGTCGGCGTAGCGATCGGGGCCTCCGGAGTGCCCGTACTGGCCGACCGGCGTGGGGACCGCGATCTCTACGGTCGCGAGCTGAAAATCACGATCGTAGCGCTCGGTGACCTCCTAGCCTCCGCGGCGGAGCTCGTGATGGGGCAGGCCGACGAGGGTACGCCTGCGGTCATCTTCCGTGGGCTCAAGCCCGAGCTTGAGCGGTTCGAAGGTCCCCGGAAGGCTCGAGCGATTATCCGCTCTCCAAGTAGGGATATATTCAGATGAACAAACATTTGGCCCACACAAACCTCACGTGGGTTATCTCACCAAAAAGTATTTAACTAATTGTGGTTTTCAGTGAGTTCTGGATAGTACGATGATACCCCGGGTAGCTCGGGCCGAAGCCCGGGTCCGGGGTTGATGTAAGTCGGGGGGTAGGTAGGAGGTTCAGGATAAAAGGAAACACCGAGCTACTAACTTTAACAGTAATCTTCACACTAATGACACTGTGTGCCAACAGTGCACAGGCTAACATTACAGTACATATCACGGTGTACAACGATTCGGACGCATGGGATCAATCACATATCCAAGCATATGATGAGTTCCTAACGCGGTGTGAGCAAAACGGTGTCAAGGTGGCGGTGTTCCACTACCCACACTGTGAAAACACCGCCTCCGGGATCACCGACGTGATTAAAGGACATCTCGGTCCCAACGGGGCGATCGAGTTCGTCGGCGTACACGGCACTTCGCACTCGATCGCCGGACTCCCGGAGGACGTCCAGAAGATGGAAATCCAGTACTGCTGGGAGTTCCTGGAGGATCAAGGGCTCGGACCCTATCTACGCAAGGACATAATCTCCCCGTCGCCCGAGTGGATCATGGACGACACGTTCGTCAAGGTCTGTCAGGAACTCGGGACCCGAGAGGTGGTCTGCGGCTACAGGACGTGGGAGCTCGACCCCGATAAGCACCCGCGGTGGTACGGTAAAGACTACGACTACATCGCGGATATCATGGTGATCAAGAAGCTGAATACTAACGGGTACACCGTGTACGTCTGTCCGGTGATCGACTTCGAGGAGCTCGTAGGTGACGTAGTGGATGAACTGGGCGTCTACAATCTCAGTAACCTTAAGACCATGCTGCGGAAGGCCATCGAAACGCTGCGCAATACTGGCGCGATTCGCGACGGTAGCCACCTTATGATGTGGGTACTCATCCACCCGTGGCAGCTAACCGAAGATATACGCGTCGGCAGGAATGACAACACAAGACCAGGTATGGAATTGATCGAAGAGTTCATACAGTGGGTCAAGAAAGGTCAGCTGGACTATGAGGTGAATGGGATTAACATCAAGTTCGTACTCGAGAACCCGAGCGATGCAATACGGATCGAGAGGAACATCGAGCAGAACCCGACGGCCTACGGCCATCCGATGGTGACCGTGACGAAATTGGACTGGGTCTCGATGATCAAGGCCAGCGGAGGTAAGACGGCCAGGGAATTGAAGCATGATCACCAGAAGCTCGTCGACATCTGGGAGCGGGCGATGAAGAAGCTCCAGAAGGTCGCACCCCAGTTGTCGTCCCTGAGGCAGACGGTGGACAGGCTGGTCTACGACGTCGTGCTCAGGGCGACCAACGAGTTCAGGCTCAGCGTGATGGCGACGAAAGGGGACTTCTGGGGTACCAAGTACGATGCCACGCAGTACGTGCAAATGTGGGAGCGGGAGATCCAGATACTGGAGGGGGCTGATTCAGGGGACGATCCAGTACGTGGGAACCGAGTCGGTCCCGGGAGCCCAGGTGATGGTGTTCAAGCAGGACGATCAGACCATCAAGGTACTGTTCCCCGAGAACAGGTGGTACTTGTCACAGACTATCCTCACGGCGGGGCCTCTGAGCGCTCAGAAGACCGACTACGGGGCCGACTACGCGGTCCTGACGATCCGGTGTCCAGTGACCACCCAAGGATGGAAGATCACCGGCGGCGTGATCGTGATCAAGGACCAGAAGGGCAACGAGCTGGCCAGGGTGAGGTTCGGTCCCAACAACGTAGTGAACGGGGAGCTGGTCAAGGAGGTGAGGCTAGAGGGTCTCGGTTCGTACCCGCCGGAGTTCCAGGTAAGGATCGAGGTGGTGTTCGAGAGACGCGAGACCTGGCGGACACCGAGTCAGACGATCACCCTGACGACGAGCGGTACCTCCACGGTCAGGCTAGCTCGGGCGTCGGTATCGGGCGAGCTCAAGGTGAAGGACATCTCGGGATTACAGGCGACGTTGGTGGTCAGTTACTCGGTGACCACTGAGAACTGCGACGTCGAATCGGTCACGATCGAACTACTGCGTGACGGTCAGATGGTCGACAGGAAGACGGTGAGTTCTCCGCAAGGTTCTGTTGAATTCACGGTGACCGAGGAGGGTGAGTATCAGGTCAGGATCATCGTCGAATGTACTCGCGGTGTAACAGCTGAGACGCTAACAAACTCCGTTACAGTGCGGTTCCCGAGTGCTTCGGTGTCTGGTGGGCTTAGTATCGAGAGTGTGAGCTCCTCATCGGCGGTGCTTAAAGTTGACTACTCGGTGACAACCGAAGACTGTAGCGTCGAATCAGTCACTGTAGAACTACTATGCAACGGTCACGTTATCGACACTAAGACGCTGAACTCACCACAGGATTCAGTCGAGTTCACGGTGACCCAAGAGGGTGATTACACGGCCAGGATCATCGTACAGTGCACGAGTGGTGTAATCACTGAAGCGATGACGAATACCGTCACAGTACGATTCCCAAGCGCGTCAGTATCCGGTAAGCTCAGTATCAAAAACTTAGGCGCCTCATCTGCGGTACTGGAAGTCGACTACTCGATAGCAACCGAGAATTGCGGTGTCAACTCAGTAACGATCGAGTTACTACGCGACGATCAAGTAGTCACTACCAAGACTGTTAATTCACCACAAGGTTCCATCGAATTCACGGTGACCGAGGAAGGCAAATACAAGGCCAAGATCATTGCGAGATGTACGAACGGTGTGACCATCGAAACACTGACCAACGCAGTTGTAGTACAGTTCCCGAGCACGCAGACGCCGGCCGGCATTCGGTTCGATCTATCGATCCTATCGCCGCTGGCGGCGATCGCGGGTATAATGTTGGCGTGGCAGCTCCTCGGCCAACCGGTTCAGACCACGAGTGAGACCGTGGAAGCACCTACAATCCCGAACAAGCAAGTAACGGCCAAGGAGGTTCAGAAGGAGGGAGTCGAGCAGGAACGTAAGACGACGAACGTCCCGGAGACCGAGAAGATCAAGGAGGGTAAGGAGCTCGGGAAGCCGCTGTCAGAACTCCGATCTCGAGAGGAGGTGGAGAAAGTGCGCGGAGCGGTGGAAGTCGGAGAGTCAGTACGGAGTGAGAACGGTTCGAGCCGTCGGCGAGGTGGTACGACCGGTGTCCTGGTGATCGGTAAGTACGTCACGGGAATCCCGGGCGTGCTAGCGCTGCTAGCCGGAGTGTGTGCTGTAGTCGGTGCAGCGCTGATCTTCAGGTGTCGGCGCTGACGCCCCTCGATCATTTTATATCTTCCGAATCGTTACTCGTCTCAAAACGTTCGGGGGAGTACGGGGTTGCATTACGTCCTGGAGTGTGTTGAATGCGGTTCGGAGTTCGATGATGACTCACTGGTACGGTGCCCCGAGTGCGGAGGACTCCTGGAGGTGGCACTGCGCTACGACGAAATCGAGGTGAGTCGGTCGACGTTCGAGGGTCGTCGCCTCGGCGTATGGGCCTTCCGGGAGCTCCTACCAGTGAACACGGACGATCCCGTCACGATGTCCGAGGGCGGTACGGGCTTACACCCGTGTCCGAGACTGGGCGAGGAGCTCGGTGTTAGGGAGCTGTTCGTGAAGAACGAGGGCGAGAACCCCACGGGCTCCTTCAAGGATCGGGGAATGACCGTGGGAGTTACCAAGGCCGTGGAGCTCGGTGCGGAGGTCGTCGCATGTGCCTCGACGGGCAACACATCGGCCTCGTTGGCCGCCTACGCCGCCCGCGCGGGCCTTACGTGTGCCGTCCTCCTTCCGGCCGGTAAGGTGGCCCTAGGCAAACTCGCTCAAGCCCTCTTCCACGGTGCCCGCGTGATTCCAGTGAACGGCAACTTCGACGACGCCTTGGATGTCGTGAAGAAGCTGGCCGATGAGGGCATCGTGTACATTCTAAACTCCGTGAACCCGTTCCGCCTCTCCGGTCAGCGTACCATCGCGTACGAGATCTGCTTGCAGTTGGACTGGGAGGTCCCCGACGCGGTCGTCGTGCCGGTCGGTAACGCGGGTAACATCAGCGCGATCTGGCAGGGGTTCCTCGATCTCTACAGGCTGGGAATCATCGACGAGCTCCCGAGGATGTACGGAGTACAGGCGGAGGGTGCTCGACCGATCGTCGAGGCGATTCGGCGGGGCAAGGAGGACATCGAACCGGATCCCGAGCCCGAAACCGTCGCCACCGCGATCCGCATCGGTAACCCAGTGAACGCCATCAAGGCTCTCCGTGCCATCCGGTGTTCGGGCGGCTGGGCCGTAGAGGTCTCCGACGAGGAAATACTCTCGGCGCAGCGTGAGCTCGCAACGCGGGAGGGGATCTTCGTGGAGCCGGCGAGTGCCGCCTCGATAGCGGGACTCAGGAAGTTCGTGGAGGAGGGTGAGATCGACGCCGACGAGCGGGTGGTCTGCGTGACCACCGGACACGGTTTGAAGGATCCGGAGACGGTCATGGAAGTGTGTGAGCTGCCTGAACCCGTGGAACCGGATCCCGAGACCATACAGCGTTTAATCGCCGAGTGACCTCTACGGCTCCCTCGGATGTCAGTCTTACTCACAGGGCAAGGTCGCTCCGCGATCCTTCCAACGTCGGAAAACGTTATGAACACGATAACGAATCACGAGGACGGCGGCGGGCGCGCCGAGGGGTGGACCCGGCCCCCGGAGCCCGGTACTCCCCCGGCCGACCTGCCTCCGGCGACCCCCGAGCGGCCGCGGGTCCGGGGTGGGCTGCTCCCTCTCGGGCCTGACCCGGTGCCCCGGCAAAGGCGGTGGCGCGCCGCCCTCCGGCGGCGGCCCCGCCACCCCGGGCCCCCGGGGGGCCGGAGGGTCATCGGTCGGGTCCGGGGGGCCGGTACTCCGGGGGACCGGGCCGCCCCCTCGGCTTCGGCCCCCGCATGAGGCGGATTTCGGGTTACAGCGGACCGCCAGCCCGCCGGCCTAGCCCGCCGCCATCGAGATCGCCTCAAGGACGGTACTTATAGTTTAGGTCGTGATCGGTCAGTATCACTCCCGCGCGATGTACACGTACGCCTCATAACTACCCAGGGATGTTTTCACCTCCACCCGTTCGCGCTCGTAGAGTACCGGGTATCCCTCGTACCTGTCTATCGCCCGGATATCCTCGTCACTCAGCCCGACGAGCAGTGCTCCCTTTACTTCCGATCCTTCCCGTTCGCGGATCGTGTTGTACCGGCCCCCAACGTCCTCAAGCGCTAGCTCGTACCCTTCCAGTACCGCCGGGTAGATGATCGTAGGCAACCTGTTGAGGACACCGACGACCATCTCGGGGTCAGTGAGGGTTCCGTACGCAAAGACACGCTCCGGGGGAAGGTCTTTTGACGGTTCCTCCTCGGTCGGAGTGACTACCAGTGCTCCGTCGGATTCCGCGACCTTATACGAGAACACGGCCTCTTCTTCCTCCTTCGGGTCCCTCTCCGGTAGGAACATTTGACGACCACCTCTTCCCACGTACACGTACACTTCCACACGGGTCCCCGGGGGGAACCCGCCCGTTGGCCCGTCTTATGCGTTTGTCCTTCCGACTGCCCTCCCTCCGAGATTGCGTCTTAGGATGGATCCTCCTCCTAGGAATCTCCGCGCTATACTCGCCCCACTTGACGGTCTACGTGACGTTACCCGCGCTTGCTTCATTCGTCATCTTACTACTGGACCGTCTCGCTAAGCGGGACGTGCCCCCGAATCGGTGGCCTTTCGTCGGTTTAGTCTACGCGGTACCGTTAGTCCTGAGTGTCCCACTAGGGACCGTCGCAGTCGCCGTCACGAAAGGCGTAATGTCGACGTTCTTGACCTTGGCTCTGCTCGGAACGGTTCGCTCCGGGGTACTCCGGGCGGTTCCCGTGCTCGCGTACCTCGTGATAGACTCGCTGGCCCTGGCTACCTTGACCGGAGTTCCCCTCCCACCACTCCTTCTGGCATCACTCACGGGAGGCGTCGTCGGGGCCGCCGTGGTGGCCGTTGTCGACACACTGACCTTGGCATCACTCGGCATCCGGACAACCGACGCCTTCGGAGAATTCCTGTCCTTCAAATCGGGCCGCGATCACTCCCTGCACTCCCTTTTCAGGGGAATGGAGACTCGAACGCGGGTTCGGGTTCCAGTCCGGGTATTCGCGTTCATGACCAAGAACGGCGACGTGAAGGGTTGTTTCGTGATTCCTTGGATCCATCCTGGCCCGCTGGGTGACGTGGGAGGAGGGGACCTCCCCGGCAGGATCGTGCGACGGTTGCTGAAGGAGGGGATCGTACCCCTCGTTTTCCACTCCACGACAACGCACGATTTCAACCCGGTGGATCGGCGGGAAGCGGGTAAGATCGTGGAAGAGACCGTCAGATTGGTGCGCGAGGCTGCGGATCGAGAGGGTTGTAGTGTAGGTTCCGCTCCGGTCCGCGGGGAAGAGACGGACTCGGTCGGACAAATATTGGGGGATAGACTCTTCCTAGTGCTGTCGAAGTACCCAGAGCCCAGCGACGACATAGACGCTGCCACCGGGATAGCCCTCGAACGCGAGACCGGTGGCTGGGTTGCGGACTGCCACAACTGCTTCGGAGACCCCGATCGTGGGAGGGTTTACGCGTTCTCCGAGGACTTCTGGCGGCTCATGCGGGACGCTCGTAGAATCTCTGAGAGGGTGGAACCGACCCCCGGACTCAGGGCGGGATTCGATCACGCCGACCCAGGCCTCGACCCTGAAACGGGCTTGGGCAGCGGTGGGGTCTCCGTGGCAGCGGTGGAGGCTGATGGAACGCGCACACTATACGTCGTGTTCGACTCGAACAGCATCGTCCGCGAGCTCAAAGAAGAGGTAGAGCGGACGCTACGGGACCTCGCCGAAGAGGTCGTGGTCTGCACGTCTGACTCTCACGAGGTTAATCCCAGGGGCTACAACCCGCTCGGGCAGATAATGGGACGAAACGATAAGAGGAGGTTACTGAAGGCCGTCAGATGCGCGGCCGAGGGGGCGATCGAGGATCTCGAAGAGTGCGAGGTGGTCCCCGTGGAGGGATGGGTGAAGGTAGAAGTCACGGGTCCGGGGAGCTTCCAGCGACTCGTTCACTCCGTGGAGACGACCAGGACGGTGATCGGAGTACTCCTTCCGACGGCGTTCTTGGGGGTGGCCCTTCTTTCGCTCCTATTCGGAATCCGCACGTGATGGTACGAGGGTATACTGTACGGCCTTCGGCCTTGGATTCGGTCACGCTTCGAGGACTGTGGGGCTCGGTAGAGAGCTACGTCGGATCGGACTGGAGCCCGTGTTCAGCTCCTTCGGTGAAGGGCGCGAGATGCTCATGCGTGAGTTCCCGGACGCACCCGTGTACGGACTCCCTAAGATAGAATTGTTCTCAGAGGACGGTTCGTTCGATCTGCTCCTACTTCTACGCCGTCACCCCGACTTACCGCTGAGGTTCTACGCGGGCGTAGAGGCCGATCGGCGCGTGATTCGGCGACACGGGTGCAAGGTCGTCGTTTCTGACTGTCAGTTCCACGCCCTCGTTGCCGCTCAGATCATAGGTGTACCGGCGATAGTAATCTCGAATATGCTCAGAGTACCCGGCGAAGGTTCCCTTGTGCGGCTGATCAACGGAATGCTTCGACGCATGTTCGAACTCGCCGACATCGTCCTCATACCCGACACCTACGACGACACCTACGACGTTCCGGAGATAGACACGGAGGTCGTATGGGTAGGACCTATCCTGAAGCGTCGACCCGACGAGTTGCCGCCCAGAGACGCGGTACGTCGGAAGTACGGGATTCCGGACGATGCGACAGTGGTTCTAGTCACGGCCGGGGGGTCCAAATACGGCCGTCGGATAGTTCGGATCGCGGTGGAAGGACTTAAGCTACTCTCCAAGTCGATCGACGTGTTCCCGGTGATCATCTCGGAAGAGCGTGTCGGCGACGGGCTCGGGCTGCAGTTACGGTACGTGGACAACCTCCTGGAACTTATCAAAGTCTCGAACGTGGTCATTACTCACGGGGGCCACACGACCCTCTCCGAGTGTGCCTGCTTACGGACGCCCGTAGTTTCGGTACCTCTGCCCAATCATCCCGAACAGCACATGAACGCCGAGCGAGTTCTCCAACGGGGATTAGGGGTCGCCGTGCCTCCCGAAGAACTCTCACCGAAGCGGATTGCGGAGGCCATAGAACAAGCCATCGACTGGAAGGTCCCGAAAATCAGGATGATGGATGGAAGGGGGGCCGAGCGCGCTGCGCGCATCGTCGCAGGAACGCTTGACTAGCAAGGAGTTGGGTCGCCAGCTTATCCACGCTACGTTCGGTCTCCTGTTCCTCCTCCCTCTTCACATGCTCGGAGTGTACGAGTTCGCCTTACTACTACTCTCAGGTCTCATCGCTGGTGTATCCGTATCTTTCGCGTTAAGGCGCGGCCTTCACGTTCCCATAGCGAAAGAACTCGTAGACGCCTTCGAACGGCCCGACGAGATGCACATACCCGGTCAAGGAACGCTCCACTTTGTGACGGGTCTCCTCCTGGCGACCATCATCTGCCCCTACACGAAGGTCCTCGACGTTACGATCATCGTCTTATCCGTCGGAGACAGTGCCTCCACGATCGCGGGTAAAGCCATCGGGCGTATCCCTATACCCTACAGCTCCAGGAAGACCGTGGAGGGCAGCCTCGTGGGCTTCACCGCCGCCGCCCTAGCCTCACTGGCTTGGACTGGGGATGTGGTGGTTTCGGCTCTAGCGGCGGGGGTCGGAATGCTCGTCGAAAGCTTGCCCACGCCAAACGACAACGTGACGATACCGGTGGCCGTCTCTGTGGCGCTAGGCTTCTGGTGGGGACTACTGTAGATTGCGCTGGAACCTGACGGTAGGGGTCACCGCCCTGGCCCTTATTCTCCTCGTCACCGCGCTGGCACCGTCCTACATTCCGGCCGCGTGCCTACTGCTGGAAGGTGGAAGCCGCCCTAAACTCGTAGCTTTCCTAGGGCTTCTCACGGCGTTTTCACTGGGGTCTGCAGTCGTAAGAAAGCGTCCCGATCCTCTCATCACGAGCCTCCTCCTCTTAGTGCTTCCCTTCACCTCGAACCTGCTCCATTGCGTCGCCGCTAAGTCGATCGGTGTGCCGCCAGGCTCGGAGTTTTTCGTGTTCAACGGCCGAGTACTCGAAGGTGACTCGCCTCTCCATACCCACATAGGCAAAGCGGCACTTACCTGGGCGCTCGAACGTGTCTGCAGGATCTCCCTGTACATCCACTGTGGCATGTCACTGGTGGAGACGTACCCTACCTACGTCCTCGCCGCTGAATTCGTGGTAGTATCTCTCTCGGTCCTGTTAGGTGTGTTCAACACCAGGGACCCTTTGTCTTGCCTAGCTTCCTCTCTGTTAGTCTTGAGTTCTATCGACGGTGGAGCGTTTTCTCTTCCGTACGTCCATGGTAGCTGGCTGTTGGCGTTGAGATACGTACGTGAACCCGAATTGATGATCATACTTCTATGGTTCGCAGCACTGTCCCCGTACTGCAAACTGGTCTTGGGAACGCTCCTAACCCACGCATATTACGGGGAGCGGTGGGATTCGGTTCGCCTCCAGGTACTCGCGGGCCCGCTCGACGGGCCGTTGAAGTCGCTCGGAGGGGTCCGATGCGACGGGTACTACGTACTCCCGGTGAGGAGTTGCGCGGAGTGGAAGGAGTTCCTCCGAAACCTCGAGGATTCACTTCGACGGTCGAAGGTCCGATGGGTCGCCTTCTGTACGTTTCCTAACATGGCTATGTACCTTTGACTAGTCTATCCCGTAGTATCTCTTCCAGAATCGACTGGGTGTTCAACCGTAGAGCTTTCCGTAGGGCCGACGAAGCCTCCTGAACGTAACTTTCGAGGAGTTTCTCGTACCTCTCCTCTAGGTCCTTCACCTTGCTCTCGAGCTCTTCGGTTTCAGAGCTTAACTTCGAGCGTGCCTCTTTCAACTCACTGCGTAGCTGTTCGATCTCGTCACGCAGTTCTCGGAGCTCTTTCCTGACGCCCTTCTCGCGGTCGAGCGTCTTCAGTACGAGTTCAACGTCGAAATCCGCCTGAACTAGTCTGGTGAGCACGCGGTCGTACTCAGCCTCTGAAAGCTCTTCCCTTAACCGCTCGGTCAGATCCTCGAGGAACCTCTCAAGGCGCCGTGCGATCTTCGGATCTAGGTCCCGAAGGACCTCGCCCAAAGGCGCTGTGTACGCCTTCAACTCCCGTCCCCTTCGAGTTCGTCAATGCGGACCGGCAACGTAGCGTCGGGGGGAATCTTGCGGATGTACCTCCGCCTGACCTCCGGATCCTGCATCCTGCAGTGGGGTCTCCACTTGCCCCACTCCGGATGTGAAGTCATTCGCTTCCACGCCGCTTTTAGTCCATCCTCGCGGATATTTCCGAAGGAGATCGGGGTGAAGTCGCACGGTGTGACCTCGCCGTCGTTAGTCACGTGGCACTGCACGTACCCGGCGAAGCACCCGGCTCCGTGCTCGCTGTTCACGTAAGACATCGCGGAGACCCGTGGTCCACTACTCTTCTCGCGGTTCCACCTGAGATGGAGGTCAATGAGATCTTCTCGGTGCTCGTCCGATAGTATCACACTCTCCTCGTGAAGCAGCCGGCCGGTCGGTACGGCGTCGAAGATCGTAACCTCGTGCGCTCCCAGGTCGGCGGCGAGACGGACCACGTCCTCCACCTTGCCAGTCTCCACGGTTTCCGGTGTAGCATAAGTCGAAACTCCGACTAGCAGTCCCGCATCGAGGGCGGCTTTGATGCCGCTTATGCACCGCTCGAAGAGTCCGGGGACGCCTCTCAGTTCGTCGTGCTCCTCGGGGTCCGGACTGTCGATACTGACGTGTATTGCGTACAATCCGGCTTCTTTCAGCTCCTTCACTCGGTCTTTCAGGGTGTACCCCGATGTGAACGCCGTGGCAATAGCTCGGTCGTCGTCCACGGCTTGAATGAGTTCGGGTAAATCCTCTCTGAAGAGCGGGTCTCCCCCGGTGAAAGTCACGTTGTATGTGCCGAGGTCGAGCGCTTCCCGAATCGCCCGATGCCAGTCCTCCGTCGAGAGTTCCGTCGGTCTCCGTCTGTCGGCGCTGCAGTGCACGCAGTTGCATGGACACCTCTGGGTTACGGCCATGGTGACGGCTTCTGGAACGCGGCGGCCCAGGACCTCGGACTTCAACCTCGCCCGGAGGAGACGCGTGAACGCCCGGCTGGGGAACGGTGGTAAGTACAGTGAGAACACGATCCTGTCCTCGCGGACGGCCGCCGGCTTCTCCTCCTCTAGGTGTTCGAACAACCTCTTGAGTGGTCTCAGGAGTGAAGCGAGCTTACCTTCCATCTCGAAGCTAACACGGCCCTGTTTCACCCTGGCTTTGACCCGAATCCCCGGCTTCTCGAGCACCGTAATAGCGGTCAAAGGCTGTTACGTCCCCAACACGTGATAAGGTGCTCTTAAGTTGAGTACGAGGAGGATCAGTGCGACTATGGAGACCGTGGTTGAAAGACGGGAGGCTAAAGATGGGTCCAACACCTCCCGAAGCACCTCATGGACTATCCGTCCACCGTCTAATGGTTTGATGGGGAGCAAGTTAGCGACACCGATGCCCAGTGATAACATCCCCAACATGTTCAGGAACATCACGAGCGCCACCATCACCTCGGAGACGAGGTACCCCCCGAAGTTCGGTATGACGTAAACGCCAAGCACCGGCCGACCTCGGTGCTCGTGTACCTTCACCAACTTGGTCCCCGAATCCGTGGCCACCTGGACTACGTCGCCGGGCTTGTGGTTCGCCAGTGCCCGTCGGAGATCGACGATGGTTTTAACCGGTTGTCCGTCGACCTCCCTGATCACCTCTCCCGTATGCAGTGGTACGTCTTTGAACATTTTACCGTGGACCATTACACCCGACGTCACGTATCCCGGTATCGCGCTTAAGCCGAGTACGGCCCCCATAGCGATGAACGACGTAAGCACGTTGAACGCCGGTCCGGCACTGAGAACCTCTATTCGCCGCCTCAGTGGGGCGCGTCGGAACTCTTCCTCTTCGAGTTCTACGAAGGCGCCCGGGAGGACGACCACCAGGAAGAACCCTATTCTCTTGATTCGGATCCCTGAGAGTCGTGCGGCTACCGCGTGGCCGAGCTCGTGGACCGTCAGGATGACCGCCAACGATGCCAGGCCCGAGATGAGCGGTAAGGTGATCCCCGGGAGGAGTACGGTGAACCCACCAGAACCTTCCGAGGCCCCCTTCACGAGCGTATATATTGCGAACGCTAAGCCCGCGAAACCCAGGATCGGGGACGCACGTACCGAAACTTTCAGGACAGGGCCCAAGAGCGTATGCTCAAGCCAACGGTCCATGAAGCCGACGCTCCGAGTCGCACGGTAGAGGATACCGTAGCGGAACTTCATCCCCGCGGCCCGTCCCAGGGCCATCGCGGCCAGGATGATCGTGAGTGCGATCGCGACCGTTTCAGCTTCCAATGGAATCCCCCGGTGTGAGTGGACTTGAGGGAGGTAAGGTACACGGAGGAGCATTGGGAGCTGCTACGCACGCTCAGGGATCGAGCCAGAAAGGTCGTGGAAACTCTATCACAGTTTGGGTTAGAGGGTTGGGTGCACGGAAGTGTCGCCCGAGGCGACGTGAGACCGGGTAGCGACGTGGACGTGTTCATACCGACTCCCGTCTCACCTCACGTAGTCGACGCGTTCATGGACGCGGCACCGTTCGAGGTAGTTGGCGTTACCGCGGTACTACCCACACCTCGGGACTGCGTCCGTATCAAGGTCGCGATGGAGGAAGACGTTGAAGTGACGTTCCCCATTACGCCGCCGACGGACCGTGAACTCGAGTTTTTCGACTTTTCGGGAAAGCTCACCCCCGACTCGCTGGAGCGGGACGAACGGGTTCCAGGCGTGGACAAGCGACTGAGGATGATCGAGCCCAAACCCTGGGGCCATGTGGAGTACTCGATCCTAGGCCGCGAGGGAGAGGTGGCTACGAAGCTCGGGGTGAGCACACAGCTGATTCACGAGAGGGTTCGCGCCTTGACGCGCAGGGATAAAGTAGGGGTACAGGGTGTGCACGCGAAGGTCGAAGGTCGGCCGGGAGAGCCGGTCATCGAACTCCTTCGGGAGCTCGGAAGGCGTAACCCGAAGGCGGCCGAGAAGCTGTCCGAGCTCGGGGTGTAAGCCTTGACGAAGCCCGTCGAGCCGGACGATCCCAGGATACGACTGCTTCTGGCGTACGTGAACCGAGTGAAGGACCGAGCCGCTTCCGGCGGTTACAGCGGTGTCAATCGACGACAGCTCACGGAGGTTCTGCAGTCCATAGAGTCGACGCTCCAGGAGCTCAGGTACTCGTATTTGCCGCCGGAAAACGTCTCGGAAAGACTGAAGGACTTACTGCCAGACCTGGAGGACGTCGTCGATCCGGAGGAACCCGAGCTCAGGTGGCTCGTTGAGTACTTGGAACACGCCGACGAAGTCTTCGAGCGCGAGATAGGGGACGAGGCCGACGCCGTACTGTGCGTGGTCGGCGAAGTCGGAAGCGTCCGAGAGCATCCGAACGCGGACAACCTCTACATCACGGTGGTAAACACGGGCCGGTTCGGCAAGCGTACCGTCGTTACGAACCTCACCGACGTGGAGGAGGGCGACTCGATGGCCGTCGCTCTACTCCCGCCTAGGGAGTTCTCCGGAGTCGTCAGTGAGGGGATGTTCTGCGGGGAAGCCGACGGAGAGCCGGGGGAAATCATAGAACCACCCGAGCGCGGTGAGGTACGGAGTATCGTACTGGAATGGATAGAAGGGGTGTAAGGACTATGGTTAGCGCTGACGATCTCACGTACCGCGAGAAGCTGGTACTACTGGCGCTATACGAGGAGTTCGACGGCGGTCCCGCCGGAGTGAAGAAGCTGGCGCCGGTCGTACACATGGACAAGACGAAGGTCTCGAGGGCCCTGAACGCGCTCGAAGAGAAGGGACTCGTGGAGTTCGAGCACATGGAGGGACGTCGCCTCACCGACGAGGGCGAGAAGATCGCCGAGGAGATCGCGGAGGAGATGGAACTACCGGAGGACGAAGGTCCTTACCAGTGCTCCGACTGCGGCAGGAAATACAAGCACCTACGACTCAAGTGCGCAGTATGTGGCGGCGAGATCGAAGTGAACAAGGACCATCCGGACGCGGCTAAAGCCGAGTGGAACCTGGAGCGTGCGAGGATGGGCTACCTGTAGAGCCCTTGCGATGAAACGTCAAAACCCGCCTGTTCTTTTCCCATGACACGTGTACTTCTCCGGAGTCAGTGAATTGAACGACAACAATTTCCCGTTTCTTCACGTCACCCCGAGCGTTCACCGTAGTGACTTCGGCGCGGATGTAAGTCACGTTACCCGCCTCGTCCTCGAACAACGGTCGGATTCCCACGATAAGTTCCCCTCCTCCCTCGCCAAGACGGAGTTGGCGTAGTACACTAGGGGTCGATACTGCTCCCACTTCTTGTCGTAAACCGTGATCTCTTCAGGCCCCACGCCTATCACCTGGAGAATCCTCGTCAGCACGAGACCGGCCCCCGAGGTTACCGGCGGAAAAGGCGTCGCCACACCGCTCCGTTATTTATCGACCTCGAGCGGGCAAGCCCACCGGGGAGCTGCTGCTTGACCAAGGAACACTGGTCGGAGGTGAAGGCGCGGGAAGTTACCGAGCACTGTCGGAAGCACGCTGACGAACTCCCCGACGAGATAGTCGTGGCCAGCGGGGCTTCGACGTCCGGGCGCCTCCATGTGGGAAACGCCCGAGACGTTCTCACTGCAGACGCCGTGGCCCGAGTCCTGCGAGAGCGCTACCATGAAGATGTTAGGGTCGTGTGGATCTCCGACGATGTGGATCCCTTACGTCGCATCCCACGTGACCTCGACGGTAGACTCTCGGAGGATTACCTCGGTGTACCGTACAAGGCGATCCCAGTAGGCGACGAGCCCTATTCTGACCGCTGGGCTCGTAACTTCGTGGAGGAGCTCCGGGAGTTCGGTGCGGAGGTTGAGTGGATCTCGTCGGCCGAACTGTACACGGACAACGGCTTCGTAAAGCTGGTCCGAGAGGTCGTGAACGATTACTACGGCGGCGGTGGGAGGCTCGCGAGCGTCCTCGAACGTTTCGGACTGGAGGATGCGCGGGTCTACATGCCGGTCTGCGAGGAGTGCGGCCGCATCGCTACTACTCGGGTGGTCGACGTAGACGGTTGGCGTATCGAGTACGTCTGCGAAGGACGGCATGAGATAGGGGACGCCGTCCTGGAAGGATGTGGGCACCGTGGAGAGCTCGACCTCAGGAAACCGATAGAGGTCAATGGGTTCGAGATACCACCGGGCAAGCTCGGGTGGAAGATCGAGTGGCCGACCCGCTGGGTCTACCTGGGTGTCGCCTGTGAACCCTTCGGCAAGGATCACTACGTGGCCGGAGGCTCGTACGAGGTGGGGTCGGCTATCGCCGAGGAGTTCTTCGGGTTCCCGGCCCCGGTACCGGTCCCCTACGAGTGGATCACGCTCGACGGCAAGGCGATGTCCTCCTCCAAGGGACACTACGTGACCCTGTCCGATTGGGGGGAAGTATGCCACCGCGAGGTGCTCCGCTACCTCGTCCTGCGCGGCAAACCGCTGAAACATCTCGACCTGGACCTACGGTTCGGTCTTCTGCAGGCGGTGGACGACTACGATGAGTTAGAGAAGCGGTACTTCGCCGGTGAAGCCGACGAGAGGGAGCGGCGCATCTACGAGCTTTCCCGAGTCGATGAGATCCCGGAGGAGTGTCCACCCCACGTACCGTTCCGGTTCTGCGCCGTCGTAGCTCAAGTAGTGGGTATCGAAGACGACGTCTCGGAGGAAGAGTTCGAGCGGGCGCTGGAGATATTCCGGAGGACCGGACACCTTGAAGCGGAGCCCGAGGGCTTCGGTCGGGAGTGGCTCCGGGAGAGACTCGAGAAGGCATCGCGATGGGTGGACAGGTACGCCCCGGAAGAGGCCCGGTTCAGGGTTCGAGAGGAACCGGAACCCGTGGAGTTGTCAGACAAGGAGCGGGAGTTCCTCGAGGACCTGGTCCGCCGGTTAGAATCGGAAACAACTAAAGAAGATCCGGAAACACTACAGCGGACGGTGTTCGAAGCCGCCCGTACCGCCGGGCTACGTCCCGCGGACGCCTTCAGGGTGTTTTACAACGTCGTGGTCGGGAAGGACCGAGGTCCACGTGCTGGCACCCTCATCGCGGCTGTGGGGGTGGATCGGATTTCGAGGCTGATCCGGGGCTGCCTCGAGGCTTCCGAAGACTAGACACCGGAAATGTGGTCCGTGGTGCCTTCCCGAAGGGTTGTAGGCTCTGCGTGTGCGGCGCCAAGCTGGTGGTGTTCGTGACCGGGGTCTGTAACCGCGGGTGTTGGTACTGTCCCGTATCGCCGAGGAAAAAAGGGAGTGACGTTTCCTTCGCCAACGAGCGTCCGATACGGTCCGAGCGGGACCTGGTGAAAGAAGCGGAATTAATGGACGCGGAAGGAGCGAGTCTCACCGGTGGCGATCCGTTAACGCGTCTCGAGAGGGCCGTCAACATCATCCGCACGCTCAAAGACGAGTTCGGCGACGACTTCCACATCCACCTCTATGCGCCGGCGGAGTCCGTCAGGGAAGGGGCGATTGAAGAGCTAGATGGAGTGGGACTGGACGAGTTGCGCGTGCACCCCTCCCCGGACTCGACTGTCAACAGGCGTGCGGCCGAGGTCCTGGAGGATTCCGGAATGGATCTGGGGTTCGAGATGCCCGCCATTCCCGGGGAAGAAAACTGGATCCTGGAGGTAGCTAAACTGGCGGACGAGTACGGGTTCGACTTCCTCAACGTTAACGAGCTGGAATTCACCGAATCTAACGCCGAAGAACTCAGAAGACGTAGGTTCGAGCGCGTAGATGACGACCTGTCCGACGCCGTCGCCGGGAGCGAGAGGACGGCCCTCACCGCGCTATCGGAGGTTGCTAACGACGTCGGCATCACCCTCCATTACTGTCCTTCCGAGGTGAAGGATGCCGTCCAGTTCCGGAAAAGGATCAAGAGAATGGCGAAGAACGTGGCACGTGACCACGAGGAGATAGATGAGGAAGGGCTCATAGTGAAGGGGATTTTCGAAGTAATATCCGGTGATCCGGAGGATCTCGCCGACGTGCTGATCAACATCCTCGAGGTGCCTGAGGAATGGGTGTATGTGGATGGGAGCCGAGTAGAGACGAAGCCGTTCGTCGTCGACGAGCTCGCCGATGTACTTTCGGACCTGGAGGAGGCCTCTCGATGCGAGATTCGGGCCTGGATCATCCGGGAGTACCCGACATGGGATAGAACCGTGGTAGAACGATGGCCGGTGCGGGGGTGAGTGCGTCGCGTGAAGACATCGCACTCCGGCTACGGCGTGTGAGCAGAGTCTGGGGAGCGGCACTGTACGTAGGCTCCGTACTCCTCATCGTCCTGATCGCCGTGTTAGGACTCGGAGCCCTAGGCCAATACAGCTACCAGGCTCAAGTGCTGCTCTTCGGTAACTACAGGGGGCAGCTGGCGGAGATCGATGAGAAGTATCAAGTGCTCAAGACGGAGTTCGATCAAGCCAATCATAAGCTACAGGCACTGCGTGACCTGTACCCGATTTCGAGTGCCGACCTCCACCAAGTCGAGAAAATCCGCGCTAAAGCTTCCCTAGAGCTCCAGTCGTTGAAACTGAAGAAGAAAGACACCGAATTCGCGGTCTACGTGCTGAAAGATCCGGCAACCTCCGATCTGAAGCTGAAGGAATGTATGGCGGAGCTGCGACGCGCGGAAGCAGCGGTGAAGGCGTTCGTACGGGCGGTCAAGGGGCTTGAAGACAAGTACGCCGGCAGGGTCCACTGAAGTCGACCTGGGCTCCCTACATCCCGGTCTGAAAGTCGAGCGACACTCCGGCTACTTACGGTTCAGACTTTACGGACTGATCGAGTTCGAGGTGGACCCCGAAGAATTCCGCCGAATGGTGACTGCCGTAATCTCCAAACGTGAGCGGCGCACGGTACCGGTCACCCTGCAAGGCACTCGTGTGGCGGCTCCGGTACCCCGTGAGGTGCTGGTCGGCGTTCTAACAGATCTCATATCCAGACTCGCCGGCGAGTCCGGAAAGAACGCCTACACGGGTCGTAGGGTGTACTACATCACCGAGACTACAGGTATCCCGCTGATAGGCCACACGGCTTTCGGCCTCATCGACCGTGGAACCAACGTAATACAGGTGCGCCCGCTCTCCGGGTGCAATCTCTGCTGCATATACTGCAGTGTGGACGAAGGACCGATCTCCCGCACGCGTTCGCGGGATTTCATGGTGGACCCTGACTACCTGATGGAGTGGTTCGACCGCGTAGCCGAGTTCAAAGGTCAGGGACTCGAAGCGCACCTCGACGGTCAGGGTGAACCCACGCTGTACCCTTTCCTGCCCGATGTGGTTCAAGCCCTCAAGGAGCACCCACACGTCGACATCGTCTCCATACAGACCAACGCCGTACCGCTGAGCGAAGACTTGGTGGACGAGCTCGTCGAGGCTGGAATCGACAGGTTCAACGTGAGCGTCAACTCGCTCGACCCGAAGAAAGCTCGGGCCATGGCGGGCCGGAAGGACTACGACGTCGAGCATGTGAAGAGGGTGGTCGAGTACATAGCCCAAGAGACCGAGGCCGACGTGCTGGTGGCGCCGCTGTGGTTGCCGGGTTACAACGACGATGATATCGTGGAGATCATCGGGTGGGCGGCGAAGATAGGGGCGGGGAAGCGGTGGCCGCCACTCGGGATCCAGAACTACCTAGAGTACAGGTTCGGTCGACGACCTAAGTTCCTACGTCGGGTTATACCGATGAAAGAGTTCTACAGGTGGCTCAGGGAGCTGGAAAGCAGGACGGAAGTGCGTCCGCTGGTGCTCAAACCCGAACACTTCGGGACCGAGCCCAGGAAATCACTACCGAAACCGTTCCGACGGGGAGATGTGATCAGAGCGGAAATAGTGTTGGAAGGACGGTTGCGGGGTGAGATGATAGCCCGAGCCGCCGATCGCGTGATCGCCATCCCGGACTCCGCCAAGATATTAAACGTGGGAGACCGCGTCCGGGTGAAAGTGACGAGGGACAAGCACAACATCTTCGTGGGGATCTTGGTCTGAACCAGGGGGAGAGTCACCAATGGCGGAGGAACGCTCGAAGGATGACATACCGGACTGGTGGGAGAAGGAGTGGGTTGAGTTCAGGTACCGGGGCTACACCCTGGGCGAGCTGATGAAGATGCCTATCGAGGAGTTCATCGAGCTACTCCCCGCACGCCAGCGTCGCTCGCTGAAACGTGGCCTGCCCTCCAGGCACAAGAAGCTGCTGCGCAAGGTCCGGCGAGCTCGGAGGCTCCTGAGACGCGGTAAGAAGCCTCCGGTAATCCGGACCCACTGCCGGGATATGATCATCCTGCCCGAAATGGTAGGACTGACCATCGCGGTGTACAACGGAAAGGAGTTCAAAGAGGTGAAGATCGAGCCGGAGATGATCGGTCACTACCTCGGTGAGTTCGCCAAGACCAGGAAAACCGTCGAGCACGGAGGAATCGGTGCTACACGGAGCTCGTTGTTCGTGCCACTGAAGTAATCACCACCTAGCATCGGGCACCTCGACGTGTACGCCGTACAGGGACAGTTTCCTGTCCACCTCCAACACCCTTCTCACTGCGGATAGAGCTATTGAACCCGATTTCAGCGCGACCCAGTACTCGAAAAGGCCGTCGTACTCCGTGCCCACCTTGCTGTCCTCCATCACCAGTATTCCAGGCTCGTCAGAGCCCAGAGAGGTGACCTTTTGGACCATCTCCCGGAACTTGTTCGTGACCTTCCACACTTTCCATTCGCGCTCTACATCGTACTCCCTGAGGTAGCGTAGGGCGATTTTCAAAGCACCTATCAGCGACCGTCCCCGCCTCTCCACAGGTTCATCTACCGAGGCTGACCCGTGAACCTTGAGCTCGTCCAGCGGCCCCCGTGAGCGTGCCTCGTGCCTTTCGAGGATCACCTCTACGATCCGGGGGCGAGACGTGGAGTCCGCCTGGCGTACGGTGACTTCGAACGTATACCTGGTATCGGATGTCACGTACTGCGCGATGCTATTGGTAGGAAGCTCCTCCTCGGCACGCACCCACACCATCAGCGAGCATCTAGCCTCCGAATACTCCTTCAGAGGAACGCGCTCGGCCATTTCTTTTAAGGTCTTGTAAATCTCCTTCACGCGTCCACTTTTGAGCTCGGGGGCACACTCCCTGGCTAACTCCATCCCGGTCCTGCGAGGCGAGGTCCGTACCCCCCGGACGGAGGTGATTCCAACATGATCGATGTCCTCCTGATCAACCCCCCTGATGTCACGACTAAGTACCAGCGATTCTTGGGCATTACAGCGCCTCCGCTTGGACTAGCCTACATCGCCGCGGTGCTCGAGGAGGCGGGATACACGGTTAAAATCCTCGATTGTCCCCCACTGGACATGTCCTTCGAGGACCTGAGACGAGCCGTGCGGAAGCTCCGTCCTAGAATCGTATCCATCATGGCCACGACTCCGATCATTCACCAAGCCTACCAGGCGGCCAAGGTCGTCAAGGAAGAACTAGAGGACGTCATCGTATGCCTTGGCGGTTATCATCCTACCTTCATGGACGTCGAGTGCCTCAAGGAGTGCCCCTACGTCGACGTCGTGGTACGGCGTGAGGGCGAATTCACGCTCCTGGATCTGGCGAAGGTGTTCATCGACGGCGTAAAGACACTCTCAGAGGTACTGGGGATCACGTACCGGGAGAAGGACGACATCGTCAGAGCCCCTGATCGACCCCTCATTCGCGATCTCGACGCACTACCGTTCCCCGCGCGTCACCTGCTTCCCATGGACAAGTACACTTTCTTCGGGGCTAAAACCACCGCCACCACGATGGTGTCGAGCAGGGGTTGTCCCGTAGGATGTGACTTCTGCGCTTCTTCAGCGATGCACGGCCACAAACTCCGGATGCACTCGGCCGAGCGTGTGGTTTCCGAGATGGCGCATGTCCACGAGAACTACGGATCGGACATCATAGCCTTCGTCGATGACACGTTCACGTACGATCGGCGGCGTGTCGAGGAGATCTGTCGGCTCATCGTGGAAAGCGGTCTAGACGTAACCTGGGGCTGTGCCGCACGCGTCGACACGATCGACAGGGAGTTACTTGAACTCATGCGCGAGGCGGGATGCTCGGTCCTGTTCTTCGGAGTCGAGTCGGGTAGCCAGGAGGTCCTGGACAACGTCGGTAAGGGGTTTACGGTCGAGCAGACGAAGAAGGCGTTCCAACTCTGCCGCGAGTTCGACATAGTGACCGTGGCTTCGGCTGTGATCGGCTTACCGGGCGAGACCCACAGGAGTGCCCGGCAGACGATAAAGTTCCTGAAAGAAATCGACCCCGATTACGCCGTGGTGTCCGTCGCGACGCCATATCCCGGCACTAAGTTCTACCAAGAGGCCGTGGAGAAAGGGCTCATCGAGGAAAAGTCGTGGGACAAGTACACCCTCATGGACCCGGTGGTCAGGACGACCGAGCTGTCCCCAGAGGAGGTGAAGAAGTACCAAAAGCGCGCCATGATCGAGTTCTATCTTCGTCCCCGGTATCTTATCCGACGGCTGAAGGAGGACGGCATCGATGCCGTCCGTGTGACCGGAACGATGATCGCCGAGGTCGCGTTCAAGAAGATGAAAGCGTTGTTGGCTAAGATCCCGAGTCCTCGGTTTTCACACCGCAAGGGCTCGGACGAGTGACGAACGCCTCGTAACCTAAGGCGCTTAGCGTTTCGACGGCACGTTTCGCATCCTCCTCCCTCTCGAATAACGCGACCGCGCATCCTCCTCCTCCGGCGCCGGTAACCTTCGCCCCTAAGGCGCCCGCGCTCCTGAATACGTGTACGATCTCCTCCAGGGCACGCGTGGAGACGTTCAGGGCCGCCAACAGCCCGTGGTTGGCGTTCATGAGCTCCCCTACGGTCCTTAAGTCCCCATCACGCAGAGCCGCCTCGAGGTCATCGACGAGCTCCCCTATCAGCTCCATGACCCCGTCGACGATGTCCAACCTCTCGCGGAGTTCGGCCACCCGGCGCACCATCTCACCCGTACGACTGGGTTCCTGGGAGTGCGCCACGACCAGCACGGGGTTACGCTCCGGTTCAATCAGCTCGAACTCCCGCCCTGAAACCCTCACGAACCCGCCGTACGTGACCACCGTGGCGTCGGTCCAACTCGCCTTCCCCTGCACCTCGAGCTCCACCTCACGGACAAGTCTCCGTATCTCTTCCCTGGAGACGTTTACACCCGATACCTCGGCTAGTCCGAGTAGCACTGCCGCCGTGACCGCAGCCGATGTGCCTAGACCACTCGCCGGGGGAGCTTCCGACAGAATCCTCAGGTTAGAGGGAGGAGCGTCGAACTCCTCCGATGCCTTTCGCACCGCCGTAGCCACGTACGTCAGTTCCTCGTGCAAGCTCTCGGATCGGAAGCCCTTTACATTTCCGTCACGTGTGATCTCAGCCCTTACGTTCCCCTCGCAGCTCAGCTCGGTTTCCACCCTGAAGCTGTCGTCTCCGGGTTCCGCCGTGACCCTAACATAGGTATCTAATGCCACTGCGACCGCCGGATACCCGTAAACGACGGCGTGCTCGCCCGCCAGGATAGCCTTCAGTGGAGCCTTGACGGAAATACGCAACCATAGTCCCCCGGGTGACCGAGCTTGATGTTGCCGAAGACCCTTAAGCCCGTGGTGGAGGATAAGTACGTTGAGAGTCTCGAAGAGCTGGCGGACCTGATCGCCAGCGCGGATCTAAGGACCGGAGTTGTGAGGATCACCGCACGGTCCGGTGACGCCCTGCTCGACGCGTTCATCGTAGTCCTCAACGGTAAGGTCGTCTACATCGAGGTCGAAGAGGTACGGACCGGGGAACGATGGCGGGGAGAGGAAGCGTTAGAGCACCTGAGGGAGATCTTAAGTGCAATTGAGGGAGGTCAGTCCGCCGTTGTCGACGTGTTCGAGGCCTCGGAAGACGACATCGAGATGATCTTCGAGTACCACGGTATACGGCCGAAGGAGATCGAACTGGAGGACGTGCTGCCAGTCCCCGCGCTCGAAGCCGATATCGAGTTCGAGACCGAGGAACTCGAGGGCGCCGAGAAAGAGGAAGCTACGGAGGAAACCGGGATCGGAGTAGAAGAGATCGAGGAAGCCTATGACGAGGAGCCGGAGGCGGTAGAGTCCTACGACTTCACGGAAGAGGTAGAAAGAGAACCGGAATCCCTGTCGCGTGAGGAGATACTGAAGAAATATGGGATCAAGGAGCCGGACGAGTCCTTCGTCGAGAATATCCTGAAGGAGTTCACCGGAGTGGAGACGGACCTTCGAGAGCGGATCTCGAGGGTTCTTCGCAGCTACGGTATAACGGTCTTCAAGGTGGAAGGTATCGTCGAAGTCCTGCTGGGGAACGACACCGACGAGGAGGAAGTCGTTGAGACCATTCGGGACTTCATGAAGGATGCCGGCGTCGACGAGCTGGAGGTCCGCACGTACCGACCCGAGTGGTTGGGGAGAAAGATTTAAGGTAACCCAGTCGGGTTAGGACCCGGGCTCGGGCCGGCAGCTCAGTCTGGACAGAGCGCGGGCCTTCGGAGCCCCGTGGTCCCGGGTTCAAATCCCGGCCGGCCCACACGCGTTATCGTTATGGTATCCGTAACAATGGGGTTCTCGAATTGGACGATGAACTCCGGAAGCTCGCAGAAGCGGGCCCCTTCGAGGTCACGATCGCGAAGCTGGAGGAAATACTGACGCGCCTCGACCGTCTTGAAGCGAAGATCGACGAGGCTCTCGCGCGTATCGAAAGGCTGGAACGGGAGCTGAGGGAGGATGAGCGTGGATGAGCTTCCATTCGACAGCGTTGCCGTCATCGGGCTGGGAGTGGAGGGACGTACCTGCGCGGCGAGGTTGGCGGAACTGGGACTCAAGGTCTACGCCTCCGACATCAGGGAAGACGTCGACGTCTCATCGCTCGAGAGGCTTCCCAACGTCGAGGTAGAGCTCGGTCATCACGACATCGACAGAATCCGCGAGTGCGACACCGTGTATTTCTCGCCCAGCATACCGAACGACGCGGAGATAGTCCGCGAAGTCCGCAACATCGGGGTTCCACCACTTGAGGATCTCCTCACATGGCCAGATTCTTCGAAATTCGTCGTGGTCAGCGGAACCAACGGTAAAACCACGACGGTTCATATGATCGATCACCTACTCGACAAACTCGGTATCGATCGAAAGATCGGTGGGAACGCCGGAGGGGGTTTCGACGGGTACGCTACCCTCTACGTGCGAGCCGAGTTGGCGCGTCCGGAGGTCGTAGTCTGTGAGGTGTGTGACATGACGCTGGACTATTTCTCCGACCGAGCTCCACGGTACGATGTCGCGGTCTTCCTGAACCTGGGTTTGGATCACCTGGACTACCACGGTTCGATCGAGAGGTATGCGGCCCGAGCAGCCCGTTTCTGCGATCGGGCCCGAGAGACGGCGATCGTCAAGTGTGACGGGGAGGAACGGAAGGTAGTCGAAAGGATGGAGAGTACTCCCAGGTGTTATGATGAGTTGGACGTGGAAGTCGATATACCGCTCCGAGGGGAGTTCTACAGGCTGGATGCCAAGGCCGCGCTGCTGGCCGTCGCCGAGATAACCAGCGAACCTCCCGAGGAGCTGGCCCCGTTACTCTCGGACTTCACCAGTGTTCCCGGACGCATTAAGGAGTACAAGCTAGGTGAAGGCCGGCTGGTCATCGGAAAGACCGACAACCTCTCCGCCCTGAAGGTCGTCTTAAGGGACTACGGACCCCTGGACGTCGTCTTCTGGGGGACTCCGAGGCCGGGCGAAGATTACCGAATCGAGGGAATCGGCCGGACCCTCCGGGAGGCGGGGGTAGAACGCGTCTACGTGTTTCCCGGCCTGTCGGAGGAGACCGTGGACGACGTGATCGAGGAGCTCACGAGCTCCGGAATTGAGGCGTCTCCGGTAGAGCCTTCCGAGGTCGCCTCGAAGGCTCTGGAGCTGGCGCGGCGTGGTCGGGATGTGGGAGTGCTAGGAAACGGGCAGGATGTTATAATCTCAATACAACATGACGTCGAGCGTGCGGTACGCTTTTTGACCGCTGGATCGGAGCGATCTCGGGGATGAGCCGGGATGGAGGTTGAATTCATACGCTTGGCGGACGAGATCCCGGAGTGTGAGTTCTTGATTGAGGGATACCCAGGTATAGGGATGGTGGGCGTAATCGCCATCCGCCACGTGGTGACGGAGTGCGGGGCCGAACCGGCCTTCGTGATGAAGATCGAGGACATGCCGACGGCGGCGATCGTGCACGAGGGTCGTGTGTACCCGTCAGCCGGAGTTTTCGTGCTAGACGACCTATCATTCTTCTACGCGGAGCAGGCCGATATGCGTCCCGGAGTCGTTCAGAATATCTCGGAGTCCGTAGCCGAGTTGTCCCGGGAGATAGGCGTGGAGTGCATCGTGTGTCTAGCGGGTATCAGAGCGCCTGACCTCGAGGATGAGCCCTCGCTGTACTACGCCGCCACCTCGGATAAAGCCGCCGAGCTTTTCGAGGGTATCGCGGAGCCACTCAAGGGGGGCACGATCACGGGGGTCAGCGGTCCGTTGCTCCTAGAGGGTAGCTTGCGCGGTTTGGATGCAGTCTGCTTACTCGTCGAGACTCCCGGTACGTATCCTGACCCTAAAGCGGCATCGCGGGTCGTAGAGGCCCTCAACGAGGCGTTGGGTCTCAGTGTGGACGTGTCGAAGCTCGAGGAGGAGGCGGAGCGCATCGCCAAGGCTGTTGAGGAGACCGTACAGCGTCTCCGGGAACAGCAACGGATGGAGGAAGAAGAGGCAGAACCGACGGAGAGGATGTTCGTGTAGCAGGCTGATACCTCCTCGCACCTTGAAGGCGGGGGTCCTACCTAAGGGGTTGTGAATCGGCTTGAAAATGCTCGCAATCACCGGGGTGAGCTTCCGAGTCGTCGAGCAACTCCTCACACAAGGGTCTACTCAGATAATAGTACGTAGCGGTAACAACCTCGACGCAGTCGTCCGCCTCCAGCCTGGTGATCTGGTCTTCGTGACCACCGTCGGCAAGCGAGAGCTCAAGAAGGGCGTCAGTGGTGTTGTAGCCACAGTGCGCTCCGTCAGCGTGGTCCACGAGCACGTCGTAACCGGGGGCGACGAGCACTTCGAGCGGGAATTCGTGGCGGCCAGACTCATCCTGAATCGGGTCGGGTCCGGTCGTGTTAGGGAGTACAAAGACTGCGGTGTGGGTCGTCGCGTGGAAGTCGACGTAGAAATGGAGTCGGCGGTTTCGGAGGCCTACTGAAGGGGTGGAGTGGGATCAGAAGGATCGCCGCCGGGATCCTAGTACTCCTGCCCCTGGCCCTCGTCTCCGCGTACGCGGTCTACCACGACTACGTCGAGGCCGAGAGGTACGTGAACGCTGTCCGCGCCCGTATGGGTTGGTCTCCACTACCACCCCAACTCCTTCCCTACTGCGATCGGTTCGACTTGGTCGCGTACCAGCAGGGAGGTCTCGTAGCCTTCAAGCTCTTCGTCTACCCTCCCTTAACCGCGGTACCACCGGTCCTCCCCCAGATAAAGCCGGGTGAGGACGAGCTCAGTGTCGTCCGCACCCTGGCGTTGTTCGTGTCCGACACCATGCAATACGATGTCGGGGCGGAACCTCCGGAGTACGTACCTCCCGTGCTCCGACGCGCCTTCGCGGAGCTGGAGCTGAGGGGCAGATGGCGTGGGGCCTGTGGAACCGCCTCGTACATGTTCTCCTACCTATGCCGTCTCTATGGGATCCCGACCCGCCTCGTACTGATAGAACCCACGGATACGGGGACCGTGGTTTCGGGAACGGGACGGGAGCGTGAGAGGTTCGTACTCCACGCGCAGGTTCAGGTCTGGGTTCACGGTCGCTGGATGACCGTGGACCCTTCGGTTGGGTTAGTGGGGACCTCGGACCGGCCTGTGCAGGGGCACCGAGTACGTCCCGACGGCACTGAGCTCTACACACCTGGGGTCAAGAGCTACACGGTCTGTACCCAAGGACCTTTGGTCTTCTGGGATACGCTCACCGGGCTGGTGGAGTTGATAGTCTAGTGCTTCTGCAGTACTTCCTCGTAGATCCTCCGAACCTTCTCGATCGTGTCCGCGTCTTCCGGACCCAGATCGTCGCGCACGCGCACCAGTCTCGGGAACCGAAGGGCGAATCCGGACGAGTACTTCGGGCTCTTCTGGATATCCTCGAACTCCACCTCGAAAACCACCTCAGGCTTGAACCTAACCTCACGTCCCGACTCCTCCACTATCAAGTCCTCGAACATCTTGGTCAATCGCTCGAGTGTCTCGTCGTCCATGCCCGTTCCGACCTTACCCACCTCAAGCAGGTTCTCCTTGTTCTCGTCCCAGACGGCCAGCAGGTAGGAACCGATGAGTCCCTTCCGCTTGCCCTTACCCCAAATACCGCCGATGACCACACAATCCAGCGTCTCGAGTACCGGCTTGACCTTCAGCATCTTCTTGCCGCGGACGCCCGGAGTGTAGTTCGCGTCCAGGTCCTTCACCATGACCCCTTCGTGGCCCATCTCTAGGGCTCGATGGAACATCTCGGCAGCCTCCTTGGGATCGTCCGTGATCACCTGCTCGACGAGCATCACCTCTCCCTCGCGCTCGCGCACTATCTCCTCGAGTCGACGTCGACGCTCTCGGAACGGGGTGTCGACCAACGACTCGCCGTCCACGTACAAGCAGTCGAAGAGGTGCAGCTCCACCGGGATCTCCTTGCGCACCTCCTCGATATCGTACTTCCGCTTGATCCTATGGAGCAGCTCCTGGAACGGTCTCGGTTTGCCCGTCTCGGGGTTGATGGCCACGGCCTCGCCCTCCAGGATGAACTCGTCCGCGTCCACGCAGTCCTTCACGGCCTCCACGATATCGGGGAGCGCGTGGGTCACGTCCTCGATCCTCCTGGTGTACACGCGCACTTCCTCTCCGTCCGAGTGTACCTGCACGCGGGCGCCGTCCAGCTTGATCTCCACCGCGCCCTTCCCTCCGACCTCGGCGAGCGCCTCCTTCACGTTCCTCGCTGCTTGCGCCAGCATCGGCTTGATCGGTCGCATGGGTCTCAGGTCGATCTCGCGGAGACCTTCCTCGCCCTTCGTCATCGCCACTTTGGCCACCAGTCCTAGGTCGTTCGACAGCATGTGGGCCCTCTCGACCAACTTCCTGCTCACACCGAAGGCCTGGGCGATGGCCTCCTCCACGGTGCTCTCCCGTACGCCCGTCCGCAGCTCACTCAGCGCCTGCCGAACCAGGTAGCGGGCCTCCTTCGGCTTCGCCCTGGCGAGCAACCCCATCATCAGCCTCATCTTCCGCTTGACGGCTCCCTCACCCTCGACTTCCGCTATCTTCTCGAAGGTTTCCCTGACTTCGCCCACCATGAGGGGTCGCGAATCGAGCAGCGTCGACGTCTTCCGACGCTTCAGCAGCTCCTCGGCGGTGAGTCCGAGATCGCCGAGCCGCTTGAACAGCTCCGTGACCTCGGAGTCGGTAGACCCCGTGGCAGTCGCGATCACCTTCCGCATCAGCTTGGACCCGATGCCGAGGTCCCTCGGATCCCATCCGGGGAACACCTGATTGGCCAGGAACAGTGCGACGGTGTCGACGACGTCCTCCGGACACTGCCGTAGGAACTGGGCGATCAGGCTTATCTTGGCCTTCCTGGAACTGATCCGCTCCAGCCTCTCGAAGGCCTCCGCCAGGGACGAGTAGTACACGTCGTCGTCCGTCGTTTTGACCTTGAACTCGGCTCCACTGGGACCGACCGCTTTGGTGGGCTCCCTCTCCCGCTCCTCCTTACGAGCTCTCTTACGCTCCTCCGCCTCTTCCTCCTCCCTCTTCTCCTTCTTCCTACCTTTCTTCCTGGGAGGAGAGGATATGAAGAAGTCGAGTTTCCTGGATTTGGGGACGGGTCGAGTCACGTTCACCACCCCTACTGACGGGTGTTCGCCCCTTTAGGAATTACCCGTTTTCGCTGCGGAGGTAGCCAGACATGGTGATGGTGGAGAGGGTGGTACAGGCCCTTCCGGAGATGGAACCCGAGGATTTCAAGGTCCTACGAGCCCTCGAGCTGGAGATGCGCAGGCACGATTGGGTCCCGTTCGATCGACTGCTCGAACGCACCGGTCTCGACGAGAAGGAGCTAGGCTACCGTCTGTCCAGACTCGATCGTTGGGATATGGTCGTCCGAACGCGACGGCAAACGGTCGGGTATCTAGGTTACCAACTGCGTCCCGAAGGGTACGACGCCCTCGCCCTCCGGGCGCTCGTGGACCAAGGCGTGTTGGAAGGACTCGGCCCGGAGATCGGGGTGGGAAAAGAAGCTGACGTGTACTTGGGCATCTCCCCCAAGGGCGCGCAGCTGGCCGTCAAGTTCAATCGAATCGGTCGTACCAGTTACACTAAGATCAAACGGTACCGTGAGTACGTGAAGGATAAGCGTCACATCTCGTGGCTTTACGTTAATAGACTCACGGCCGAGCGTGAGTTCGAGGCGCTTTTACACCTGTACCCTGAGGGCGTTTCCGTCCCCAGGCCCGTCGCTCAGAACAGACACGTACTCGTGATGGAACGCTTCGAGGGACGGGAACTCGCGGAAACTCGGGTGGAAAACCCCGAGGCGGTCTTGAACCGGGTGCTCGAGGAGTACGAACACGCCCTCGAGGTCGGCGTGGTTCACGGGGACCTGAGTCAGTTCAACATAGTCGTCGAGGGCGACGACGTGCTGCTCATCGACTGGGCGCACTGGGTCGAGGTATCCCACCCCTCGGCCCGTGAGCTCGTCGAACGCGACGTACGGAACGTATGCGACTACTTCCGCCGGAAATACGGCGTTCACAGGCATCCGCGGGAGTTCTTCGAGAATTCCGGATGAGGAGGCTTACGGGGATCGAGGCGCGCCGATGAGAGGGTGGCCCGTTACCGACGGGCCATTACACGTCGCGATGGGGGATAACGTTCCCCGATGAATTCGACAGGGTACAACACCCGGGCCACTCTCGCAACCGTAAAAAGAGCTAGCCTGGGAAGCTCCGCCGGGGGCTCGCGCTCATGCCGATCGAGATCGATATGGACTCGTGTTTGCTGTGCGAAGCGTGCGTCGCAGCGTGTCCCACGGGTGCTATCCGCCGCGAAGATGGGGACATGAACCACTGTATCGTCTGCGGCGCCTGCGTGAAGGCCTGTCCCGTCGACGCCCTGGAGCTCGAGGACCTCGAGCGTGAAGTGGACGGAGAGAAAGTGGAACTCAAAAGGATAGCTTGGAAGCCCGAGGAGTGCCACAAGGAGGATCCACCTCAGTGCGGTGAGGTGTGCCCGCAGGAGATCATGCGGATTGAAGACGGCTATCCGGAGCTCCGCGGATTCTGCGTCATGTGCCTCAAGTGCATGGAAACGTGTCCTATCGACGCAATCGGCATGAAGGGTGTCGTCGAGCCCAAGTCCGAGCCCCCAGAGCATCCCGAGGATGAGGATGTCTATGTACACCCCGAACGGTGTGTCGGGTGCACATACTGCCTCCAGGTATGTCCGACCGACGCCATCGAAATGGTGCCGACAGATGCCGAGTTCTTCAAGGCCGAGGAGAACGAGTGGTCGCCCGTTTACGTGGACCCGGACACGATGGAGCTGAAGCAGGGCCGGAAGGTCGCCAAGATCGACCCGGAGAAGTGCACTGGATGTACACTGTGCGCCCAGGTGTGTCCGTGGGGAGCCATTACGGCAGCGCGTGACGTACCGGTTCAGTCCCGCGAAGTCAAGAACGAGATCGACGAGGACAAGTGTGTCGGATGCGGAGTCTGTGCCGAAGTCTGTCCAGGCGACCTGATCGAGGTCGACGGTGTCGCCAAGGTGCCGGAGAAGTGTCCCGCCTGTAAGCTCTGTGAGCGCGCGTGTCCCGTCGACGCCATCTCAATCAACGTCTCCTATGAGCGCTCCGGTGAGATGGAGTGAGTTTTTTCACCCACCCCACCCGCTCCGCCCGGGGCGAACGTTGCGGGTAGGGACCTACCTGGTGGATGGCACCCCTCGTCCCGCCGTGTTTCTCGACGACGAGGTCCACGTCTACGACCTTCCCGTGCTCGAATTCATCGAAGTCGTCCACAGTGACGGGTTGGGTGATCTGGACTACTCTGTGTATCCGCTATCGGAGCTCAGAATAGGTCCCCCAGTTCCGCGGCCTCCTAAGATAATCTGCTTCGGACTCAACTACCGTGAGCACGTCGAGGAGTTACGCGAAATGGGAATGGACGTCCCCAGTGAGCCCGTCATGACCATGAAGGCGCCCACCGCGGTAATCGGCCACCTGGATACCGTTAAGTTACCGAGGGAGGCACGCAGGGTCGATCACGAGCTCGAGCTGGCCGTGGTGATCGGAGAGCGATGTCGTAAAGTGTCTCCTGAGGAGGCTCGAGACGCCGTTCTCGGGTTCACTATCATCAACGACGTGACGGCTCGTGACATAGAGAAAAGAGAGGGCCAATGGGTCCGAGCGAAGAGCTACGACACGTTCGCGCCTTTAGGACCGTGGATCGAAACCGAACTAGAGCCCGACGGACTCGAAATGGAGCTCCGTGTTAACGGCGAGGTGCGCCAGCGTGCTACCACCGACGACATGGTTCGGGATCCGTACGAGCTGGTATCTTTCACGTCTAGGGTGATGACGCTCGAGCCCGGTGATATCATCGCTACGGGAACCCCGCCCGGTGTGGGTCCGATGGAACCGGACGATAAGATCGAGTTGGAAATCGAACGCATTGGCAGGCTCGTACATTACGTAGGACAGTGAATACCATAGAGACCGCGTGACACCGTTTAGCGTCCCCACACAGTTTCTTTACGAACAGAAGAAGCTCCGGGGAGAACTCTCAAAGGTAGCCGCGAGGATCACTGTAAGGAGTATTGGTATTATACGTAAGTCGGCAATCCGGTTATTCGTCATCGGGGTAACCTCGGTCGGGTCCGCTCGTCATCTTTGGGGGGTTGGAACCATGACCCGCGAGGACAGGAGGAAGCCCCCGGGCGTAGACGAGCTCGTGACGGACGTCCTCCGATCCAAGCACTGGCTGGCAGAAGTTCCTAAGGAGATAGTACCACCGAAGCGCAAGAGACGTGCTAAGGGATTGGGGATTTAGTACTCACGGTAGCCGCGACTCAGCGACTCAGCGGTGAAGGCTCGAGCAGTCCTAACTCCACTAAATACTCAGGTTTCGATAGGTGTCTCCGGGCTACGGGAGGTGCCTCGTACGTCACTCCTTCGACCAGCTCTCGAGGTACCTCTACTCCGATCTTCGAGTCCTCCGGAGCCCGTTCCCCACAACTGCACTTGAACCCTTTTTTCCGTCCTGCCGACTTCATCGACCTCCGACACCGTCCGCACACGGGATTGCGGACCTCTTCCACGCGCTCCAGTCTCAGCACACGGAGCTTTTCCACGTTCACCGTGCGGGGGTGTTTCGGAGTCTCCGGTCTCAGCGCACCCGCCACACGGATTTCATCGCCGGGATGTAGTGCCGCCACGACTTCGGTGAGCGGTCGGGCCGGACGAAACGCGGCGATATCTACCCTGACGCCCTCCTCGTCCTCACACCTCACCACGACGTGACCTCCCGGTATTCGCCTAGGCTCTTCAACGACCGTGAGGTCTAGGACGGGGTTGGAGTAGTCCTCGGCGTCCGCCAACCGATCCACGCGGACGAGGTGCGCATCCGTCGCTTGGTTCGATTCGAAGATCTCGTACTCCACCACCGGCTCTCGCGTCTTGATCATATCCGGAGCGACCTCTAGGACGTCCGGTTCCACGGATCTCACTCCGTAGAGGACGGGACATGGCGTGTTGGGCGTTATGAGCACGTCGCCGTCCCTACTATCCAGATTATCGAACGTTACGGGGAACGTCCTACGGTCGAACTCTCTGATCGAACTTTCCTCCACACGCCGCTCCGTTCCCCAGTACTTCTCGGCACGGTACGCGATCCCCTCGAACGTGACCTCGTGGTCCTTCCGGACGCGGGCGAAGCCCAGGGCCGCAACGGCACCGACGATACCGCGACCTTCTAGGACCACGTTGACGTCGTCGTCGACGCTCTCTTTCACCCTCCCGGGGTTTAAAATGCGCCGTACCGCCTCCTCGTAGACGGATTCGCAGACCCTCGGCGGCTCACCTTCGCAGACCACCAGACCCGGCCGGGTCTCCGGGTAACCCTTCCGGACTACCTTCTTAAGTGCACGTAGCACCACCGCTTCGATGTCGACGCTCCACGGTGCTTCCACCGGCAGGGCGACCGCCGCGTTACCCCTAGTCTTGAACGGCACGTTCGGATTCAATCGAACTAACAGCGGGCGACCGACGGGTTCCGCACCGGCTTCCGCCAGCTCCGCACGGAGTAAGACGGCCGCGTGGGTGGTACATCCCCCGGCGGGTGAGTCGGTGTCATCGAGTGCCACCCAATCCATCGAACGTTCCACCCGGGGGTGATCATGTGGTCGTCGGTCAGAAGATATTGGCGTCGGCCGTCGCCCACCTCCTGCCTTTCTTGGTGGGCGCCGTCGGGATTTACTTCATTCTCACGGCGTCGATGAAGGACGACGAGCACTTGCGCAGGTTAGGCTTCTTGATCATAGTGATCGGGGGTCCAACGTCGGTACTAGTGTCCATCGCGATAGTCGGGGGGTGACGGGGTGCGGGCCGAGCTCTGTGCGGACCTCGAGGAGGCTTTGAGGGCCGGAGGCCACGAAGTCGTCCGCATCGAAAGGGCTTGCTTCGACATCTTCGTGCGTACCCGCGATGGTCGCGCTTACATAGTAAAAGTGTTGATCAACGCCGACGGGCTGCGCCGGGAGGTAGCCGAGGAGCTCAGACGCATTTCGCACTTCTTGGAGGCCGTACCGGTGGTCGTGGCGCTTAAACGCCACACCGGCCCGCTGGAGAAAGGCGTGGTCTACCATCGGTACGAAGTCCCCGTGCTCGACCCGCTGACGTTCGCCCGGCTCGTGGAGGGGGAGCCGCCGAAGGCCGTGGCGGACCGGGGAGGACAGTACGTCGTGATCCGTGCCGACGAGGTGGATGAACTGGACGTATCTAGGGTGCGCCGTCGCCAGCTCCGGCGTGAGGGCGGTAGGATCACACTAGCACGGGCCGAGGAGGCCGACGTCGAGGGGGTACCGGTGGAGCTCAAGACCCCGGAACACGTGGACACCGGACGCGACCGAATGACGCGGTTCGAGCGCCGTGTAGCGGAGCTCTTGGAACGGATGGGTGCCGAACGTACGGGGAAGGTTCGCAGGGCCCCCTTCAAGCTCCTGGCTAAGGACGGCGAGACCGTGCTGGCACGGGCGGAGGAGGGGGGAGACCGGGAGTCCATAGCTCTCAGGGATGTGGCCAGTGCTACGGGGTCGATGGGTGTGATCGTGACTCGAGAGCGTTGCAAAGACACGTACGTGCCCACGATCGACATCGGGACCCTCGAGGAGATCAAGGACCTCGAGGACCTCAAGGAGTACCTCCAAGAGCGCGATCCGGAGGAGCGTGTGAGACGGCTCGTTGAGGAGGCCGGCATAACGTCCCCGAGGGAGATAGCGCAACGCACCGGGATCCGTGAGTCGGTGATACGAGAGTTCCTGCGCAGGATGGGGATCACCGACGAGAGAAAGGTTTAAATATAAGTGCTCATCGGTATGCGGATGGACGAAAAGAAGCCGGAAACGGGGGAGTCCGCGTATGGCGATGCTAGCAGGTGATGGGAGGCAGGTTCTGATCCTGCCGGAAGGTTACCAGCGGTTCGTCGGTCGAGACGCTCAGCGGATGAACATCATGGCCGCGCGTGTGGTAGCCGAGACAGTCAGGACCACTCTAGGTCCGATGGGCATGGACAAGATGCTGGTCGACGAGATGGGCGACGTCGTGGTGACCAACGACGGTGTAACCATCCTGGAGGAGATGGACATCGAGCACCCGGCCGCTAAGATGGTCGTGGAGGTCGCCAAGACGCAGGAGGACGAGGTCGGTGACGGTACGACCACGGCCGTCGTGCTCGCGGGTGAGCTGCTGCACAAGGCCGAGGATCTACTGCAGCAGGACATCCACCCGACCGTGATCGCACGCGGTTACCGAATGGCCGTCGAAAAGGCCGAGGAGATCCTTGAGGAGATCGCCGAAGAGATCGACCCGGATGACGAGGAGACGCTCAAGAAGATCGCCAAGACCGCGATGACCGGTAAGGGCGTGGAGAAGGCCCGAGACTACTTGGCCGAGCTGGTCGTGAAGGCCGTCAAGCAGGTCGCCGAGGAGGAGGACGGAGAGATCGTCATCGACACGGACCACATCAAGCTGGAGAAGAAGGAGGGTGGCGGGCTCGAGGACACCGAGCTGGTCAAGGGCATGGTGATCGACAAGGAGCGAGTGCACCCGGGTATGCCGCGCCGCGTGGAGAACGCCAAGATCGCCCTGCTGAACTGCCCGATCGAGGTCAAGGAGACCGAGACCGACGCTGAGATCAGGATCACCGACCCGGAGCAGCTGCAGGCCTTCATCGAGGAAGAGGAGCGCATGCTGAGTGAGATGGTCGACAAGATCGCGGAGACGGGTGCGAACGTGGTCTTCTGTCAGAAGGGTATCGACGACTTGGCCCAGCACTACCTGGCGAAGAAGGGCATCCTGGCGGTACGGCGTGTTAAGAAGTCCGACATGCAGAAGCTGGCCAGGGCGACCGGAGCCCGCATCGTGACGAACATCGACGACCTGAGCGAGGAGGACCTAGGTGAGGCCGAGGTCGTCGAGGAGAAGAAGGTCGCCGGCGACAAGATGATCTTCGTGGAGGGTTGCAAGGACCCGAAGGCCGTGACCATCCTGATCCGCGGTGGTACCGAGCACGTGGTCGACGAGGCCGAGCGAGCCATCGAGGACGCCATCGGAGTCGTGGCGGCGGCCCTAGAGGACGGCAAGGTGGTAGCCGGCGGTGGTGCTCCGGAGGTCGAGGTAGCCAGGCAGCTGAGGGACTTCGCGGACGGAGTGGAGGGCCGCGAGCAGCTCGCGGTCGAGGCGTTCGCCGACGCGCTGGAGATCATCCCGAGGACGCTGGCCGAGAACAGCGGACTCGACCCGATCGACGTGCTGGTGCAGCTGCGCGCCAAGCACGAGGATGGTCAGGTGACCGCCGGTATCGACGTGTACGACGGTGACGTCAAGGACATGCTCGAGGAGGGCGTCGTCGAGCCGCTGCGAGTGAAGACCCAGGCGCTGGCGAGCGCCACCGAGGCCGCGGAGATGATCCTGCGAATCGACGACGTCATCGCCGCCAGGGAGCTGAGCAAGGAGGAAGAGGAGGAGGAAGAGGAGGGCGGTAGCAGCGAGTTCTAACGCCCCTCTCCCGAACAAACATGCCTTCGCACCAATCGTTTTGGATCACATAACGTTTTCGAGGACGCGCTCAGCGGAACCCCTTGGCCGCGCTCCACATTAGGAACAACATAATCAGCATCATCGCCAGTGCCAGTACTGCCACGATCAGTGCCATTTTCGGGGAGCTTCCCACAACTATCGGCACGGGACCGATCAGGATCACTCCGCCCCACTCTCCCCTACCCGAAGCGTTCTTGATCGCTAACAGGAGGATAGCCAGTGCTGTCAGAACTATGCCCACGAACGTTATCAGCACACCGGCCTTGAGGACGTCCTCGACTCGCAGGGCTATCACCCCTCGGGGGGCGCGAGTGTGGGGTTGTTCGAGAAGTACGTCTCCAACTTGAACCGCCTTCTGATCCTCACGATGGTGTTCGCTGTGATCTGCGCAGGATCCACCCTCGCCTTAGGGGTCAAAAAGGGCATTGATCTCAAAGGAGGTACCATGGTGATCCTGAAAACGGAGAAGGATCCCGATACGGTAACTAGCGAGGCTTCGAGGATCCTCGGCGTGTCCGACGTGGAGGCTATACGTTCCTCCCAAGGCGACGTGATCGTGCAGGTTCCTAAGTATCTGTCGGCAGATGACGTGAATAAACTCGCACGGGCCGTCGGAGGGGAGGTCGAGTCCGTCCAGACCATCGGACCGGCACTGGGCCGCGTGTTCTGGGAGAGCGTCAAAGTAGCCGTACCACTGGCGCTGGTCGCGGTCTCCATCGTCGTGTTCGCCATATTCCGGAAACCGCTGCTGAGTGCCGCCGTGCTGGGAGCGCTGGCCTTGGACCTCGTCGACGCGCTCGGACTGATGGCACTCACGGGCGTACCGCTGACCCTGGCGAGCTTCGCGGGCCTCCTTATGATCATAGGTTACGCGGTCGACAGCAACATACTCCTCTCCATGTACACCGTGAAGCGTCGCAGGGTCAGGAGGGTCGATCGGGCGATCGCGGACTCGTTTAAGACGGGTATCACCATGGTAGCCACGACCACCGCGGCCGCATGCGCGCTGTTCTTGCTATCCATGTCGGAAGCCATGTTCGAAATCGCCGCCGTCGTGATCTTCGGGCTAATCGCGGACGTCCTTAACACGTGGATCTTCAACGCTTGGGTCATCCGCGAGAAGATCGCGGGGAGGTGATCTTTGTCCGGGCTGGGATGGATGAAAGAGAACTGGAGACTACTCGTGATAACCGCCGTGTGGATCGTAGCAGCGACGTCTCTCGCGGTGAAGGGAGTGAACCTAGGTCTGGAGCTTAAAGGTGGCACGATGGTCATCGCCAAGACGGATCACCCGGTTAGTAAGAAAGAGATGGATCAGACCGTGACGGTACTCGAGAGTCGTCTCTCTACCTTCGGCTTCAAAGGCATCAAGATCCAGCCAGTCGGGCGCGACCACATCATCGTGATGCTTCCAGGTACACCGCCCAAAGAGGCGGTCGAGCTCATCACTAAGCCGGGACGTTTCGAAGCCAAGTACAAGGGCAAAACCGTCATCACCGGCCAGGATATAGAGTCGGTGGAGTCTCCGAGGATAGAGCGCGTTGAAGGCGGCTACCAGTGGTCGGTCCCGTTCAGGCTGACGGCGGAAGGCGCCCGCAAGTTCGCGGAGGTAGCCAAGAACGCCCCGGGCCAGCCGATCGACATGTACCTCGACAACAAGAAGGTGTCCAGCCCGCGGATCTCCGAGGACCTGGCCATGGCCGCGGCGTCCGGTCACATGGAGCGGGAGATCGAGATCGTAGGTGGTGCTAAGACCAAGGAGCAGGCGGAGCGTGAAGCCAAGGAGATCATGGCGGTCCTGCGTTCCGGTCAGCTGCCGGCGAAGCTCGTTCCGGAAGGTGTTTACTCCGTGTCCGCCACGCTGGGCCAGAACTTCCTCAAGATGGCGATGATCGCCGGAGCGATCGCGTTCGCGGCGGTGTCGGTAATCATCGCGCTGAGGTACAGGGACATCAGGATCTCGGGTCCGATACTGTTCACGGGATCCTCCGAGGTGGTCTTCCTCATAGGTCTCGCCTCGCTGACGGGTTTCACGATCGACCTGCCCGCACTGGCGGGAATCATCCTGTCGATAGGTAGCGGCGTGGACGATCTCATAGTGATCACCGACGAGATCGTCCGCGGTGAGCGCAGGAAGGAGGAGGTTACACTCCGTCAACGGATCAAGCGGGCCTTCAGCGTGGTACTGGCGTCGTTCGCGACACTGGCGGCGGCGATGGCGGTATTGTTCGTCGCCGGTATGGGCCTCCTGAAGGGGTTCGCGATAATGACCATCGCCGGAGCGTTTTACGGTGTCGTCATCACCAGACCGGTGTACGCAGACCTGCTGAAGAAGATACTCGGAACGGAGTAGGGGGGAGGTAGAAACGGACCCGATCGTGGACGTGAAGCTGGTGAGCAGTATCCTAGGAACCGTCGTGAAGGTCGCCGCCGTGCTCCCGCTACTCCCCCTCCCGATTTCGCTACTTTACGGGGAATTAGACTGCATCGCTCCTCTCCTCTTGACTTCCCTCATCATGCTCGTCTGCGGGGTCGCCCTCGAGCGGATCGCGAGGGTTGAGCGCCACGTTCGTCCGAGACATGCGATAGTTGCCGTGCCCATAATTTGGCTCGTGATCCCACTCTTCACGTCGCTTCCTTACCGTTTTTGCGAACACATGTCGTGGCTGGACGCTTACTTCGAAAGCATGTCTGGATGGACTACGACAGGTCTCACCGTGCTCCCGGACATCGACCACGCGCACCGCACCATCCTGTTCTGGAGAAGCCTCGAGCAGTGGGTAGGAGGCCTGGGTATCGTCGTGTCGATTATCAGCATCCTCAGGTTCGAAACACCGAGCCTTCTGTACGTCGCCGAGGCCCGCGAGGAACGGATCAGACCGAACGTCGTTAACACAGCGAAAGAGATGTGGAAGATCTACATCACGATCACCGCGGTGGGTTTCCTAGCCCTGTGGGCCGCGGGGATGAATCCCTTCGACGCGCTGAACCACTCCATGACCGCGGTTGCCACCGGAGGGTTCTCCACGCGGTCCGAGAGCGTCACCGCGTGGCACTCACCGACCGTTGAACTCATCACGGTCGTCCTCATGGTGCTCGGTGCCACCAGCTTCGTCACTCACTACAGGGTGGCCAAGACCTTCCGTACGTCTCCCGCCGAACTTCCGAAGCGGATCATCAAGGCACTTCGACAGTACCTCCAAGATCGTCAGTTCCTCACCATGATCGGTCTCACCGCCGCCGTCACCGCGTATGCGGGCGCGGTATCCGGCGACCGAGCGTGGGACGTCGTCCGGTACTACGGGTACCAGGCGGTGTCCGCCATCACCTGCTGTGGATTCTCCAACGCGGACGTTCTCTCCTTCCCCGAGTACGCCAAGCTGGCTATAACCATCCTCATGATAGTCGGAGGATCCACGGCCTCTACGGCGGGAGCCATTAAGGTCTTGCGTTTCCTGATCATGGCGGAGGCCGTGAAGGCGGCCATCGCACGTAGGACTCAACCTATCCGAGGCGTGGTCGTCCCTCGCATCGGCAGTAGGGTACTCTCCGAGGATGAGATCTCCGACGCGTTCGCGATCGCCTCGGCGTACATGTTCTTCCTGCTCATAGGCACGCTGCTGCTCACGGCGTACGGATACCCGCTGGTCGACGCCCTGTTCGAGGTCGCGTCGGCACAGGGCGGCGTCGGGCTGTCCTCGGGGATCACGGCGCCCAACGCGCCGGCGTTCGTGAAAATCCTGCTTATCTTCCACATGTGGATAGGCAGGCTGGAGGTTCTGCCGTGCCTAGCGGCCCTCTACTGGCTGACCTTGATCCTGAAGAGGCTCGCCGTCAAAGGTAGGGACTGATCCCCTCGCCCTCCAGGGTGGGGTTCTCCGGGGGTCGTGAGGGGCATGTACGTGGTGGTCGTGGGGGGCGGACGCGTCGGTAGGATACTGGCCGAGTTGCTGATAGCTCACGGTCACGACGTCGTCGTGATAGAAAAGGATAAAAGGAGAGCCAGGGAGCTCGCGCAGTCCGAACTGGACGTCCTGGTCGTCCAGGGAGACGCCACCGACCTCGACGTGTTGCAGGACGCCGAGATCGAGACAGCGGACGTCGTCGCGGCCGTGACCGATAAGGATGAGGTTAACCTCGCCGTGTCCCTGATAGCCAAGGAGGAATTCGGTGTCGAGCGGGTCGTATCCCGCGTGACTGATGACCGGTTCGTGGACGTATTCCGACGCCTAGGGGTGGATGCAGTCGTAAACCCCGATCGCAGTGCCGCGCAACTCATAGAGAAGGCGATCACGAGGCATAATCTCGTGGATGTGATTATGTTCGGGCGCGGCGAGGCCGAGCTCTTGGAGTTCGAGGTGACCGAAGACTCTCTGGTATCCGGGAAGAAAATCTCGGAGATCCCGGCCGACTGCGTGATAGTGGCCATATATCGGGATGACGAGCTGGAGCTACCCCGCGGCGACATGGAAATAAACCCGGGTGATCGGGTCCTCGTGCTCGCGCTACGTGACAAGCTCAAGAAGGTCGAGAAACTCTTCAAAGGCCGCGACGAAGGGGAGTGACCCACATGGCGTCCGTTGCTCAGGTTCTAGACCGTATCCGATCCGCCGAAACCGAGGCGCAGCGCAAGGTCGAGGAGGCTCGTGAGAAGGCCGAGAAGATCGTCGAGGAGGCCGAGAAAGAAGCCGAGGAAATCGTCAGGAAGGCCCGCGTGGAGGCCGAGGAGGAGGCCGAGAAGATCCTCCAGCAGGCGTTGAAGGAAGCCCGTGAGGAGGCCCGCAAAGTCCGCGAGGAGGGTGAGCGGGAGATCGAGGAGCTCCGAAGTCAGGCTGAGGAGAGACTGGATGAAGCCGCCGATGCCGTCGTCGGGCTAGTTCTGGGGGAGTGAATAGTGGCCATCGAGCCGATGCGTGAGGTCTTCGTGTTCTGCCTGGACGAGAAGGTGTCGGACCTACTCAAGCGGGTTCAGCTCGAGGGTTGCCTCCACGTCGAGGATTTCTGGGAGGCTCACGGCGTCGAGAAGTTCTACGGTGTGAAACGCCCGGAGGTACCTCAGGAACTGATGAAGCTCACCGACGTACTCACACGGCTTGCGAGGATCGAGGAATCGCTCCGTCGCATCCACGAGGAAGTCCGGTCCACCGGGCTACTCGATGCACTGAAACCCATGTTCAAGGCGGAGCGGCCTGAAACCGTGGAGTTCGAGCTCAAGCCGACCGAAGAGATCGTAGAGGACGCGAACGAGTTCCTCGAGGAGCTGGAGTCCGAGGCCGGGGAGAAACTGAAGCGACTGAACGAGCTCAAGGACGAGCTCGAGCGACTCGAGGAGGCGTGTTCCTTCCTGGAATACGTGGAAGAGGACTTCAACGTCTCCCACCTGGGTGAAGGACCGCGCGTGGTCGCTCGACTCTACACCGTGCGGGCCGACTCCTGGGACGATCTAGTCCAGGAGCTCGACGGCGAACCCGCGTACGTGGGGAAGGTAGGGGAGACCGAAGACGGCGATCCCATAGCCGTGATAGCGTTCCCGAAGGGTAGCGGAATAGAGTCCGAAATCCGCAGGCTCGGAGCCATGGAAGAGGAGGTAGTGAACGAGGTCCTCGAGGATCGTGAAGGTTCCGTTCAGTCGGTCCGCGAGGAGTTGGCTGAGGAGATAGAGGAAGTCAAGGACGAGCTCGAGCGAACGAAGCATGAACTCGCGGAATTCTACGAGGAGCGTGGTACGGAGATCCGAGCGTGGGTGGAGCTTCTGGAGAACGAGCGCGAGCTGTTCGACGTGTTACCCAAGCTCGCCATGACCGATAGGACCTACCTGATCTATGGCTGGGTGCCGGAGGAGGAAGTCGGCAGGTTCAAGGAGGTCGTGAAGGAGGCTACCGATGGACTATGCGAGATAGTAGTGCACGAGCCGTCGGACCTCGAGAACATGCCCGTACGCCTACGTAACCCGAGGTTCATCCAGCCTTTCGAAACCCTCGTGGAGATGTTCTCCCTGCCGAAGCCCACGGAGATCGATCCTACACCGATAGTGGCGATATTCTTCCCGATATACTTCGGTTTCATCCTGACAGATGCCGCCTACGGGGCCATCCTCACAGCATTGGCAGCAGCGATCCGTATGGGAGCGGGGCGGGTCGATGAGAGCATCCGGAAATTCTCCGAGATACTGCTGTACGCGGGTATCGTTACGATCATCCTCGGTGCACTCACCGGCGGTTACTTCGGGAACCTGTTGGGGATCAAACCGCTGTGGGTAGACCCGATGAAGGACCCGATCACGATACTCATCGTGGCGCTGGGCTTCGGAGTTCTACATGTCGGTATCGGATTGATGCTCGGAATGTACGTCTCCCTCAGAAAGCAGCGTGACATGAGGTCCTTCATGCTCGACTACCTGTGCTGGTTCCTGATCCTCCTCGGCGGTCTGCTACTGGCGGTGGCGTACAAGACGGGCGGAATCTACACACCACTCGGATACGCCGGAATCGCCATCGCGGGGCTGGGCTTCGTCCTCGTACTGGCCGGTCACAAGCTCCTGGGTGTCCTGGACACCATCGGGTTCATGGGTGACATACTATCCTACTCACGACTGCTAGCCGGATGTCTGTCAACCGCCGGTATCGCGCTGGTGGTCAACCTGCTGGCTAAAATGGTCGAGGGACTCGGTGTAGTGGGGTACGTGATCGCGGGGATCATCCTCATCGGTGGACACTTGTTCAACATGGCAATGAACGGACTTGGAGCCTTCGTGCACAGCCTACGATTGCACTACGTGGAGTTCTTCAGCAAGTTCTACGAAGGAGGCGGAAAGCCGTTCGAACCGCTAGAGCTCAAGGGTGAGCACGTAGAAATACGCGCTTGAGGGGGGAAATCCGGATGGTGAGTACCGAACTCACGATCGCCGCCATCGGAGCGGGTCTGGCGGCCGGCGTCGCGGGTGTGGGTTCCGGTATTGGTCAGGGTATCGCCGCGGCCGCCGGTGCCGGGGCGGTAGCCGAAGACGAAGCGACGTTCGGTAAAGCGATCGTGTTCTCGGTGCTCCCGGAGACGCAGGCGATCTACGGACTACTCACCGCGATCCTGATCATGGTCGGAATTGGACTGCTCGGAGCTGCGAAGGCCGTTACCGTGGGTGCCGCACTAGCGGCCCTGGGTGCGGGTCTCGCCGTGGGACTCGCCGGTATATCCGGTATTGGTCAGGGTATCGCCGCGGCCAGCGGAATAGGGGCGGTACTCAAGGATGAAGCCCTCTTCGGTAGAGCCATCGTGTACGCCGTACTACCGGAGACTCAGGCCATTTACGGACTGCTAGTGGCGATCATCATCATGGTCGGCTCCGGTCTGCTCGGTGGAGCCGGTGGTAAGGTCTCACTGGGAGCGGGTCTGGCGGCGATGGGTGCCGGACTGGCCGTAGGTCTGGCCGGAACGTCTGGTATCGGTCAGGGTATCGCCGCCGCGAGCGGCATTCACGGCGTGCTCCGCAAGGAGGAGCTCTTCGGTAGGCTGATCGTCTTCTCGGTGTTGCCGGAAACCCAGGCCATCTACGGACTACTCACCGCGATTCTGATCGCTAACTTCGTCGGTCTGTTGGGAGGTCCCACCAGTGTTTCAGTCGGTGCGGGTCTGGCGGCGATGGGTGCCGGACTGGCCGTAGGTCTGGCCGGAACGTCGGGTATTGGCCAGGGTATCGCCGCAGCCAGCGGAATCAAGTCCTTGATCGAGGAGGAAGGAGTGTTCGGCCGGGCAATCGTCTTCTCGGTGTTGCCGGAGACTCAGGCCATTTACGGGCTGCTAGTGGCGATTTTAACGCTGTTCTCACTACTCAAGCCAGATCTAAGTCTCGCGGCCGGACTCGCGGCTTTAGGAATGGGTCTCGCCGTCGGAATCGCAGGGACTTCAGGAATCGGTCAGGGTATCGCCGCGGCCAGCGGAATCGCGGGGGTCTTACGTAAGGAGGAGCTCTTCGGTAGGCTGATCGTCTTCTCGGTGTTGCCGGAAACCCAGGCCATCTACGGACTACTGACCGCGATCCTGGCGATGTTCTTCCTGGGTGCCGGAAAGCCGACACTGGCCGCAGGACTGGCCGCCGTCGGTGCAGGTCTCGCCGTGGGCTTCGGAGGAACGTCTGGTATCGGTCAGGGTATCGCCGCCGCGAGCGGAATCAGGGCGATGATAGAGCGCGCCGAACTCTTCGTGCGAGGGATGGTCCTCTCAGTGCTCCCGGAGACGCGAGCGATTTACGGACTGCTGATCGCTATCCTGGCGCTCTTCATGATGAAATCGGGCTCCGTCGGTGCCGGGTTAGCACTCATCGGAGCCGGTCTGGCAGTGGGTCTCGTGGGTGTTTCGGGAATCGGTCAGGGCTTCACCGCGGCGACGGGTGCCGCCACCCTAGTGAAGAACGAGGGCTTCTTCGGTCGAGCTATCATCTTCTCAGTACTGCCGGAGACTCAGGCTATCTACGGACTACTGACCGCGATCCTGATCATGATGTTCGCCGGCATACTGGGTGGAGCGGGAGCTAACATCGGACTGGGAGCGGGCCTCGCCGCGGTCGGTGCCGGTTTGGCGGTCGGATTAGCGGGTAGCTCCGCGATCGGTCAGGGTATCGCCGCGGCCGCCGGTGTCGGAGCGTCCGCGGAGAAGGAGGAGCTCTTCGGTAGATCGGTGGTATTCTCGATCCTGCCGGAGACTCAGTCCATCTATGGATTACTCATCGGCATCCTGCTAGCGGTGTTCGCGATGAAGGCCGGTTCCCCGGTGGGCGCAGGACTCGCGGCTCTGGGAGCGGGATTGGCCGTCGGAATCGCCGGCTTCTCCGGTATCGGTCAGGGTATCGCCGCGGCCGCCGGTATCGGAGCGTTGAAACGGGATCCGGGCTCGTTCGGTCGCTCGCTGATCTTCTCGATCCTGCCGGAGACGCGATCCATCTACGGACTGCTCGTGGCGATACTGGTGATGGTCGGACTCGGCCTGATGGGAGGTACCTTCAGCGGTAACGAGGCCGTCGGCCTAGCGGCCCTCGGCGCCGGTCTGGCCATCGGCTTAGCGGGTCTGTCGGGAGTCGGTCAGGGAGTTACGGCCGCCACGGGTATCAGCAACGTGGTGAAGGACCCCGGAATGTTCGGTCGTTCACTGCTCTTCTCGGTGTTTCCGGAGACGCAGGCGATCTACGGACTGCTGATCGCCATCCTAATCATGATGTTCGCCGGTATACTCGGCGGCTCCAAGAGCCCGGCCTTGGGTGTGGGACTCGCGGCCCTCGGTGCCGGTATCGCCGTCGGTATGGCCGGTACCTCGGGTATCGGTCAGGGTATCTCCGCGGCCGCGGGAGCTCGGGCGACCGCCGAAGATCCCGGTAACTTCGGTCGGTCCATCGTGTTCTCGATCCTGCCGGAGACGCAGTCCATCTACGGATTGCTAGCGGGAATCTTGGCGCTGACACCGGTGCTGACAGGGGCCGGAGCGCACTTGGCGGCCGCCGCCGGTCTGATCGGTATCGGCGCCGGTCTCGCCGTCGGAGTGGCCGGTACCTCGGGTATCGGTCAGGGTATCGCGGCTGCGGGAGGTACCGGTGCACTCGCGGAACGTACGGAGATGTTCGCCAGGTCACTGATCCTGTCCATCTTGCCGGAGACACGATCCATCTACGGACTGCTGATCGCCATCCTGAGCATGTCACTGACGGGAGTACTCGGAGGCGCCGGCAAGGCGAGCCTGGCCGTAGGTTTCGCAGCCGTCGCCGCCGGAATCGCAGTAGGTTTCGCGGGACTATCTGGAATCGGACAGGGTATCACGGCGGCCCGCGGTTCCGCCTCGATGGTGAGACGGGAGCAGGTGTTCGGAAAGTCCCTCGTGTTCTCGGTGCTCCCGGAGACTCAGGCTATCTACGGACTACTGACCGCGATCCTGATAGTGTTCGCCGCCCTCGCGGCCTCTTAACCACCATATTCTCAGCTGAGTTGGGGTGTTACACATGGGCGTAGAGGAGCTCGAGCGTAAGATCCTGGAGGATGCCGAGAAGGAGGCCGAAGAGATCCTCGAGGAGGCGAAACGAGACGCGGAACGTATCCGTGAAAAGGCGGAGCGTGAAGCCGAGGAGGTGCGTCGAGAGATTTTGGACCGTGCTCGGCGTGAGGCTGAGACCCGACGGAGGCGCGAGATAGCGCAGGCCAAGCTGGAGATCCGTCAGGAGAGGCTTCGGGTTAAGGAGGAGTACATCGAGAAGGCGATCGAGCGGGCCGAGGAGAAGATCAGGGAGCTGGCGGAGGAGGGTCGGAAGGAGTACCTGGAGTTCCTCAAGCGTTCCGCCATCGAGGCCGTGAACGCGATTTCCTCCGATGAAGTCGTGCTCCGAGCCAACGAGAACGATCTGATGCTGCTGGACGAGATGCTCTCGGAGATCCGCGACGAGACCGGTAAGGACGTTGAGCTGGGCGAGCCAGTGGAGGCCGTGGGTGGTGTGATCGCGGAGAGTAAGGACGGCTCCGAGGCGTACGACAACACCGTCGATGCCCGGCTCCGTCGCCGGCGCTCCGAGATAGTTAGACGGGTCTCGGAGACGCTCTTCGGGGGATAACCTTTGCTAGGACTGGCCGGCCTGCAAGATTACACCCTTCTCGCCGTCGGGATCATCGCGCTGGTCACGGTGCTCTCGATAATCTTGTCCATACCGATCACCGACGTCGTTTGGCGGTACGCCCCCTACGCTTACCCGCTCCCCAGGGCCAAGGCCGTCGAGGCGGAGACGCTATCCGACGAGGATTACGAGGAACTCAAGGACGCCCCGGTGCGGGACCTGGTCACCAGGCTCGAGGAGCTCGGAGTCGAGCCTGAAGCAGCCCGGGCGGTACTCGACGGGAACACGGCTCCACTCGAGATAGAGCTCAAGCGCCGTGCCGTCGAGTCCGTGATGGAGAGAATCGTCGAGACCAGCCCGGAGGACGTTTCCGAGCTGGCGCGGGCCCTGATAGCCAAGTACGAGCTAGAAGACATCAAGGCGGTACTGCGTGCGCGCCATGCGGGTGAGGAACCAAAACACCTCGTGGACGCGCCCGTACTGCTCGGAGCGGAAACCTGGCGAGAGCTAAAGGAAGCGCGCTCAGTCCCGGAGGTCGTAGACTACCTACGCGGAACTCCGTACGATCGCGGATTAGAGGAGGCCCTGCGTGAGTACGAGGAGACGGGCTCTCTACTACCGCTGGAGTTGGCCCTTGATAGGGCTTATTACGAGCACCTGTGGGATCTGGTGGTAAGCGAGAAGGTTGACGAGGAACTGGCCAGGCTGGTCGGCCTTGAGATCGACCTATACAACGTGGAGGTCGCGCTTCGAGGTGCGATCCTGAACCTGGACCCGGAACGTGTGCTCGAGGCTATGGCGGAAGGCGGCTGGGAGCTGGCCGAGTGGAGGAAGCGGGAGCTGGCGGAAGCCGAAGATCCCCTAGAGGTCGTCGAGAGACTCTCAGGGACTTCCCTCGGGCCGTACTTGGAGGAAGCCGCCGAGGAGTACTCGGAAGGGCGTGGAGTTCAGGTCTTCGACGAAGCCCTCCGTAAAGCCCGCTACGAGCTGGCCCGAGAGATCGCGGGGTCCGATCTCATCGGAGCACCGGCCGTGGTGCACGCGGTGTACGAGAAGCAGCGTGAGGTCGATAACGTGATCTCCCTAGTCAACGCCAAGGTGGCGGACGTCGAGACCATGTTAGTGTAGGGGGAGCCACCCGTGTACGTAGTAGCCGCCGTGGTGAACGGGTCCGTCGCCTCGGGGTTCAGGCTCGTCGGCGTGCGAACGATCGACGCGGACCGTGAGGATCCTAAGGAGGCCGTGAAGAAGCTCGCTTCGGATCCGGAGGTTGGGGTGATCATTCTCACCGAAGATGTGGCCGAAAAGGTGAAGGAAGAGGTAGAGGAGATCCAGCGGGAGAAGGTCTCTCGAGGTGAAGCTACTCCTATTTTCGTGACCGTTCCCGGACCGGAAGGCCCAACCGAGGAGTTCGAGATCGAGGAGATAGTTAAAAAGGCGGTAGGAGTGGAGATCGACCTCGAACGCATCGAGCGTTAGGGGGATCTTCCGTGTCCAACAGCGTGAAAGGCGAGATAGTGAAGATCGCGGGACCCGTCGTGGAGGCGGTGGGTTGTGAGGGCGCGAAGATGTACGAGGTGTTCCGGGTCGGCGACGAGGGTCTAATCGGTGAGGTCATCAACATCGAGAGCGACCGGGCTACTATACAGGTCTACGAAGAAACTACCGGTCTGCAGCCCGGTGAGCCCGTCAAGGGTACCGGAGAGCTCCTATCCGTGGAGTTAGGTCCCGGACTGCTTACTCAGATCTTCGACGGAATCCAGCGCCCGCTGCCCGAGATCCGTAAGGAAGTCGGTGACTTCGTCGAGCGTGGTATCCTCGTGTCGGCCCTGGACCGGAAGAAGAAGTGGGAGTTCACTCCCAAGGTCAAGGAGGGCGAGAAGGTCGAAGAGGGCGACGTCCTCGGAACCGTGCCGGAGACGGAGTTCATCGAGCACAAGATCATGGTTCCGCCCGGTGTGTCCGGTGAGGTAATCGAGATCGCGGCCGACGGAGAGTACACCGTGGAGGACACCATCGCCGTCATCGAGGACGAAGAGGGCGAGGAGCACGAGGTCACCATGATGCAGGAGTGGCCCGTGCGGAAGCCGCGACCTTACAAGCGCAAGCTCGACCCGGAGGAGCCCCTGATCACGGGTCAGCGTGTCATTGACACGTTCTTCCCCGTGGCCAAGGGTGGAACCGCCGCTATTCCGGGGCCGTTCGGGAGCGGTAAGACGGTTACCCAGCAGCAGCTGGCGAAGTGGGCGGACGCCCAGGTAGTGGTGTACATCGGATGCGGAGAGCGTGGTAACGAGATGACCGAGGTGCTCGAGGACTTCCCGGAACTCGAGGACCCACGGACGGGTAGGCCCCTGATGGAGCGTACGATCCTGGTAGCGAACACGTCCAACATGCCGGTGGCGGCCCGTGAAGCCTGTATCTACACCGGTATCACGATGGCGGAGTACTACCGGGACATGGGCTACGACGTGGCGCTCATGGCCGACTCCACGTCGCGGTGGGCCGAGGCGCTGCGTGAGATCTCAGGTCGACTGGAGGAGATGCCGGGTGAGGAGGGTTACCCGGCGTACCTGGCCTCCAGACTCGCCGAGTTCTACGAGCGTGCGGGTCGCGTCGTCTGTCTGGGTTCCGACGACCGAGTAGGTTCGGTCACCGTGGTGGGTGCGGTGTCCCCACCGGGTGGTGACTTCTCAGAGCCCGTAACGCAGAACACACTACGTATCGTGAAGGTCTTCTGGGCGCTCGACTCCAAGCTGGCGGACCGTCGGCACTTCCCTGCGATCAACTGGTTGCAGTCGTACTCGCTGTACCTGGACGACGTCGAGAAGTGGTGGCACGAGGAGATCGGTGGTGACTGGAGGGAGCTACGCGACGAGGCTATGGAGATACTCCAGCGCGAGTCGGAGCTGGAGGAGATCGTGCAGCTGGTGGGACCGGACGCGCTGCCGGAGAGCGAGCGTCTGATCCTAGAGGTCGCGAGAATGATCCGTGAGGACTTCCTGCAACAGAACGCGTTCCACGAGGTCGACACGTACTGCCCGCCCGAGAAGCAGTACGAGATGCTCAAGACCATCCTGCACTTCAAGGAGAGGGCCGAGGAGGCCGTGGACAAGGGAGTGCCGGTGGACGAGATCCTCAAGCTCGACGTCATCGACGACATCGCCAGGATGAAGGTGATACCCAACGAGGAAGCGAAGGAGAAGATACAGGAGATCCGGAAGAAGATCGACGAGCAGTTCGAGGAGCTCATAGAGGAGGCCTCGTAAATCCCCCTTCTCTCCCTCGGATCGTTACGGGGGTCGTAACGTGAGAGAGTTCCTCGTACTGTTCAACCACGCCCCTACGTCACCCGACCGCGTGCGGCTCAAGGACCTTCCCGGCTCCGGACGCTTCGATCTGGTGTGTCGCGTTACGACCCAAGCTCTACTGTACTCCCACGGGGTTCGAACGGACACGGTGGTACATCTCCTACTGCGCGGTCCCGACGATCCCCCGAAAACCATCACCGTGACGGGTCGCCGTGTGCGCCGTTTGTACCCGGACGAGCGTACCACCGCGATCCATCTTCGACGCGCCCTCGAGGCAGACCCGGACACCGAACCCCATCCCGGGATCTTCGTCCGTCGCGCGGACCTCGAGGATCTGCTCGGTGAGATGAAAGGTGCCAAGCTCTACTACCTGAGTGAGGACGGTCGGGATTTAGAGGAAGTGGAACCGGAGCCCGATGCCGTGTTCGTCCTCGGAGATCACGAGGGTCCTACGCCGGAGCAGGATCGTCTGTTGAGACGGCATGCCGACGCCGTGATATCGCTCGGGCCGATCCCCTATCACGCCGATCAATGCATCGTGATCTTGCACCGGTACCTGGACGTGAAACGGCCGCCTGAATACGCTCACGGCCCCTCGAACGTTATGTAATCCGTGACGTACTCCCGTGCGCTTTCGCAAAACTCTGTCGGGGAAATTGCTAACAATCGGTGATCGGCACGGTAGTTTAGATACGGGGGCACCGATGCGACACCTCTACCTTACGGTTCTCCCCGATCGCACCCTCTTCGCGGCTCTAGACGAAGAGTTCTTACCGGAACGTGCCTATCTCAGCCACCGCGGTGACAAGTTCAAGTTCTCTACGGAAGAGACCGAACTCAGCCGCGAGATCGAAGACGAGACCCTGTTGGAGGCCCGTAAGACGTTGGAGCGGAACGTGGGGGAGGTCTTGGGGGAGAAACCTAGACTACTGCGCGTTGAAGAGAGGGAAGACCTACCCAAGGGACGCGCGGTGGAGGTGTACGGTCGGGGAGGGACCAAGGAGATCTTCGTTGGAAAGGTGGAGCTAGGAGAGGAGGTTCTACTGGCCTCGCGCGGTACGGGCTCCGAGGAGGCCAAAGAGGTCACGGAAGTCGCGGAACGTGTGCTCAGCGGCCTGCTCGGTCGCGTTATCGACCTTTACTACTCCTGAATCTTCCGTTCCACCGACCGCACCTTACCCTCCGCGGTCAGCTCCTTGTCCCTGCGCTCGTCTATCTTGACTACGAACACGGCACGGTCCACGACGCGTAACGCGGCCTCCCTAGCGACGCGGAGCGCCTCCAAAGCGTCCTCGAAGGTTTCCACCTCCACCACGGTACCCATCGGGCCTACCTGCGGCTCGAACCCGGCTTCCTTCAGGGCTTTCACTACCTCGACTATCTCATCACTGACGCTCGGTGATCCGGTTCCGATCGGGTAGAACGAAATCTCCATCACGACCGCCACGGGTTCCGCCCCCTCGGCATCAGAATCAACGGGAGCACGGATAAAGGATTGAAGTTACCACGCGGTCCGGTGATCTCGACGATCACGTCGTCGTAGTCCACTACCCCGTCCCAACCATCCTCGAACCCGAACCTCAGGTACCATACACCGTGCTCGCACTTGGTCGACCCGCGACACGCGTCTACCCTCCGTCCGACGACCTCCGTCGTCCACGCTATTATGGCGCCGTCGAGGAATGCCCGGAGTTCCGGCGACTCTTCGGCCAACTTCCTGAGCACCTCGGCCGTCTCCGCGTCCGAGCATAGGACAGTGTCTTCACCTTTCAGCGCGATGCCGAGACGTTCCGGGTGCACGTCCAGTGTTCCGATAATCGGTGAAGCTTCACCATCCGGGGTTATTCGTATCACTGAGCCCGTGGACCGGTCCAGCAACAAAACGTCGTACTCCTCCGGAGATTCGCGCTTGATCGAGATCTTCAACTCCCCTACCGAGACCACGACCGCCTCAAGGGTCACCTCTATGACGGCATCGTTGTAGTCGGCGTCGGTCCCATCCTCGAACGCGAACTCGAACCCGTCCGGTGTCCTCCTGACGATACAGCAAGGCCTACCCTGTACCTCCGTCGTCACGATCACCGGACCGTTGAGGATCGTTCGCAGTTCCGGACGATCCAACAGCCTCCGGAACGTCGCCGCGGTCGTGGGGTCCGAGCACAGTGCTACTCCCGGCCATTCACCGGGCTTGAACGGGATCACGACGGCACCCAGTGCGTCCGGATGCACCTCGCCCGGTATCAACGGCTCAGGCTTCCGCAGTGTACGCTCAAGGACCCACGGTCGCGGTCCGGGCGACGCGTCGGTGCCCAGGTACCAGAGCGCTCCACTGGCGTTGTCCACCAGGAATAGATGATGTGTGTAACCGCTTTCACGCGATATCCATACCGCTCCGAGCTTCATCCCCGAGCATCCAACCGGTGATATCAACAACGCTAGCAAAAACACCGTTAGCATCGCCGCTCCCCCGATCCGTGGGGGGTAACCTACGTGACCGTTCTGGTTTCGACTCTTGCACTGGGCGATTGGTGGGCAGATCCGGAGCGCGTGAACGAGCTACCCGAGCTGACGGGAAGCGACGGTGTTGAGCTGATCCTCGAAGGGTCGTTTCAACCGGGGCGGCTCGATCCGAACGAACTCAACGTTGAGGTCTCCTCGGTACACGCTCCCTTCGCCGACTTAAACCCAGCGAGTCCGAGCGATCATCACCATGAGTACATCCTGGAGGTCATCCAACGGGCCGCTGAGCTCGCCGCGGAGCTGGATGCTCACTACCTCACGGTTCACCCCGGGCACTTGACACCGGTGACGATCCACGACCGAGAACTGGCCATCGAGCTCGCCATCGAGACCTTGGGAGAGCTCGCCGACGAGGTCCGCTCGTTCGGTGTCGAGCCGCTCGTTGAGAACATGCCGGATCACTCGCTACTGCTGGGCACCAGTGCGGACGAGATGGAGGAGATACTCCGGGCGTCGGGGTGTGGGTTCACGCTGGACGTCGGTCACGCTCTGACCGCGGAGGGTAGTCTCCGTCCGTACCTGCGGTTGCGGCCCGATCTCCTCCATGTTCACGACAACTCGGGCGACGGCGACGAGCACCTACCACCCGGGAGCGGAATCTTAGATTTCGAGGAGTTGCGAAGGGCACTGCACCACCGGGTGCTGCCCGTGGTGGAAGTCCGGGGGATCGAGAAGGCACGTGAGGCTGTGAGGACGGTCCGCGAGATCATGGAACGTCCTGAGAACTGAAACGATACGTGTGGGCGGTGGGGGAACCGCCCCACTAGATTTCAACAATTCTGCCTATGGCGTACGTGTCACGTACTGACACTATTTTCACTAGCACCTTGTCACCCTTCTCCGCTTCTGGTACGAATATTACGAACCCATTGACCCTCGCGACACCGTCACCTCGCTTCCCTGTGTCCTCGATCTTTACCTCGTAGACGTCCCCAACATCCACGGGCTTGTCCTTCCCTTCCAAACCTTCACACCTCCTTCACCGAGAACGCGGATTTCCGGGAATTCACATTACTTATAGTTTTCCCCCAGCGTGTCTCCCGACGGTTCAGATGCGGACACGGGACGTAGTCCGTTGGCGCTCGCCGCCTGCTACTCGGTAGCGATGGATGATAGTACGAAGACCGGCCGAGTCGATATGCTGGCCGTCGCTCGGGTGAACGGTCAGTCGGCTTTCCGGGCCAGACCGTCCAACGCTATCGCTTCACCGTCAATCAGAAGGAGGGGGTTCACGTCGAGTTCGGACCATCCTTCCTCCTTGTACACCCCGTGGGCTGCGTTGACGACTTCGGCGAGGCGGTTAGGGCCTATCTCGGAGAGTAATCGTTCACCTCCGGGCACTCTACGGAGGCCCCTCTCGACGTCCTCTCCGTCAACCGGGGGTCGCCGCACGATGTAGGCCCGAAGTTCTTCGACGAGCTTCCCGCCGAGACCGAGCAGTACGACGGTACCGAAAGTGTCGTCTTCCTTTATCCCTAAAAAGGCCTCTATGCCTTTGACCACGTCCAAATGTTCCTGAACGATGACACCGACTGCGTCGGGCCAGCGCTCCAACAGCTCGGCCACGCGTCGTTCGAGCCGCTCCTTGGACGGTACGGCCGTGTATATGGCACCGACACGGGCCCGATGCGCGACTCCCGAATGGAGGAGCTTGACGGTGTAAGGGGGATCGAACGGTACGTCGGAGGCCTCCTCGGGGCGCTCGAGGACGGTGAAGCGTGGCGTTTTGAGACCGCCCTCACGAAGCGCGGTAAGCACATCGTGCTCCAGAACGATCTCAGAGCTCACGACTTGATCAACTCCCCCATAACCTCGTTGAAGGCCTCACAGAACCGCTCTATGTCCTCCCGTGGGGCCGAAAACGCCACTCGGATGAACCCCTTACCGCGGCGTGGGCTGGTATAGTAGCCCGTCCTCACGAAGATACCGTGCTCGGAGTACAGTTTACCCACGACGGTTTTCGAGTCGATATACCCGTACTCGGAGAAGTCGATCACGAGACAGTTGGCGTGCGAGGGGTACACCGGTATCTTCACTCCGTCTCCCTCACACTCGCGCTTGATCAGACGCTGGTTCCGCGTGACCTCCCTGAGCAGTCTCGGGATCCATCGATCGCGAACCTTCAAGGCGGTGATGGCGGCCTCCTGAGCTATCAGGTTTATCCCTAACTTGCTCACCTTGTACTTGGATACCTGCTCCAGCAGTTTCCGCTCTCCGATCACGGCTCCGATCCGAAGGCCGGCGAGTCCGTACGTCTTGGAGAAACTGTACAGGTCGACGCAGCGTTCCGGGTCCATCTCGCAGGCTACTGGTTGCTCCGGAGCGAAGTCCCTGTACGTGCAGTCGTGTACCAGGAATGCGTCCGCATCTTGGGCGAGCTCCACGAGACCCCGGAGCTCCCGCTCGGACATGGAGCTGCCGAGCGGGTTGGAAGGGTTTATTACGAAAATGAGATCGAGCTCCCGGAGGTTACCATCGAACTCCTCCATCACGGCGTCTACCGTCATCTGATAGTCGAACTCCTCGGAGTATATGTCGACCTCTTGGACGTGAACTCCCTCCGCCATCATCATACCGTCGATCGTCTTGTACCCTGGATCCGGAGTCACGGCCACACCGTTGCTGGCGAACGCCCTGATGACGGCGTGGACGCCCTCGATGGCGCCGTTGGTGATCACGGCGTCGAAATCGTCGTCGAGTTCGAAGTACTCCAGGAGTCCCTCTCGAAGTCGCCGGTCGCCCTGCGGGTGTGCGTACACGTTGTACGGTGCCTCCAGTGCGGCGCGCACGACCGCTCTACGGACCTCCTCGGGGGGTCCCAGTCGATTGGTGTTCTGGCCGAGCTCTATCACCTCGCCGGAATGTATCTTCCGGAATAGTTCGTCCGGTGAATCGGGAATCCAGTCGGCTGACACCGGCCCCACCCCGAGGACTTTAGACCGCCAGACTTTTGTGTAAATACCGAAAGGTATTGGGGGTATCGAGATCGCGCCTCAGCGGCCGCGCCCGTGACATCTTGGAACTGGTAGTGAACAACTCCGGGATCACCGTCTCGGAGATCTCGAGACGGTTAGGACTCCATAGAAGTACGCTGGATCGATACGTCAAGATTCTCAAAGATCTAGGACTCGTCGAGACTAAACCGGGGCGTGGGGGTGGTGTCTATCCGACCAAGGACGCCGTTCTTCTCGTGCGATCGGGTGGTAGGGTCACGATCGTCCGACGCGGTGGCGGTCGCGCGAGGATACTGATCGAGGCCGAAGATCGGCCGGGATTACTCGCCGACGTCACCAACCGGTTGGCGAGCGCCGGCGTTAACATCTTAGAAACCGAGCTCAAGGTGGAAGAGGGAATCGCCATCATGGAATTCGAGGCGGAGAACGTCGTTCACGAGGAAGTCCTTCAGGAACTCGACGGACTGAGCGGTCTGATCCGCGTCGAAGTCGAACCGCGGGGGCGAAAGTAATCTGCCGCTCACTCCCGCCGAGGCGCTTCTGGAGATCCTAGGGACGGCTAACGTCCTAGTCCCGAGATCGTACAAACCCGGTAAAGCCACAGGCCGCGCAGCGGTGAACCGGTTCGCACTGTACGCCGTCCGCAAGGGACTAGGGTTCGAGGTCGAAGAGAGACCCGTCAGAGTCTACACCTCCTGGCGTGGGCTGTCGCTCGCGGTTCCCGGCGAGGAGACTACCTCCGATTACCGGGCGACGCCGAGGGGTCGGGACGTACCTCCTGAAGAGCTCGCGGAGGCAGTGCCCGACTATCCGGCCCGTCCGCATTTCGTGGTAGACTACCGGTTCTGGGGTGAGCATTCCGACTTCGGCCGCACCAACCTGATACGTCAAACCGCCGTGACAGCTTCGACGCTCCGACTGTACCTTTCGGACCGTCATATGAGCTTGGTCAACGTCACCCCCGAAGCCGAGGAGAGGTTCCTGAATGCCTTTCCTTCCTTCGAGGGTGGGTTGTACGAGGACTGGGAGGACCTGATCGCCGAACTCAGTGTGGATAGGGTCATCCTCTTAGATCCCAACGCCGAGGAGGAACTCGACGAGAACGAGATACGCGAGGACGCCGTCTTCGTACTGGGTGGAATTGTCGACGAGAATATGCGCGGATGGACTGCGAAGCTGGCTCCCGGCATCCCATGCGACGTTGAGCGGCGTCGTATCACGCTCAGGGGTAGCATCATCGGAGTTCCGGACAGGATCAACGCGCTCGTGGAAGCTCTCTCCCGTGTAATCGTCGAAGGTGAGTCGCTGGAGCGGGCGATCCTGCGGGTACAATCACCACGGTTCGCCAGACGACGTCTGAGCAGGGAACTGCGTAGGCTCGACAGGCTCACGGAGGAGGAGCTGCGCCGACTGCGAGAAGTAGTTAACCTCCCGAAGCGTGAGATACTGCTTGAGGCGCGCCGCCGGGGGATCGAGCTGAAGGTTGACCTGCAGGATGGCTGAGCTCGGGTACGAGAAGGCCGAGAGATGCGAGGTCGGAGAGAAGCCCGCCTGTAAAGTCGGCTTACGTGATGGGAAGCGGTTGATACACGACGCCCATCTATCGCGTCCCGAGCATTACTACTCCGTGTACCAGAGCTGCTGCAACTGGGAATGTTTGTTCTGCCATTCTTGGCGGTTCACACAGCGTCCCGTGGGTACGTGGTGGAGCCCCGAGGACTTCGTCCGGCACGCTCTGGAGTACCGTGAGACCGTCACAGTCTGGGAGCCGCGGAGCCGCGCCACATCGTTTCACGCCACGGATCTATGCCTGGGGTGCGGTCGGTGTGTGACGTTAGGCGAGAGGCCGGAGTGGTGCCCGGGCGAGTTGGACCCGGATCAAGTGGTCCCCAGCCCTCAAGGATGGGGGCCCGCACGCAACATCGTGGCGTTCACGGGCGGTGATATCGCGTGTCGTCCCGAGTTCTACGTCGAATCGATAAGGGGGCTCAAGTCCGAGACGGACGATCTCTGGGTCCTTCTCGAGACGAACGGGTTCGGGTTGGTCCGAGAGAACGTGGAAGAGCTAGTCGCCGCGGGTTTAGACGCCGTCTGGCTCGATGTGAAGGCGTGGAAGGAAGACGTGCATCGGAAACTGACGGGAGCGACGAACCGCTACACCCTCAAAGCGATCGAGTTACTCGTCGAGCACGACGTGGTCCTCGAGGTATGCACACTCTACATCCCCGGTTACGTGGAGGCCGATCAGATCCTCAGGATCGCTAAGTACGTGGCGGACATCGACCGGAATATTCCGTTCACGATCCTGGCGTACTTCCCCGAGTACAAGCTCTCCGTGAGACCTCCAAAACGCTCCGAACTTGAGACCGCCGAGCGATTGGCGCGGGAGGTGGCCGGGCTGAAGAACGTGAAGATAGGCAACGAAGGTGTGGCACTACCGGGTTAACCGGGAAACACGCTACAAGAAGGAATAAACGCAATCCGTTCCCCCGCCGAATGTGGGGGTGTTCGAAGGGATTGTCCGAGTCCGAAATCCGGTGTCCGTGTATCTGCAACGGGAAGTACCCGGCACCGGCGCTCACCGTGGACGGTATAGTCCCCTATCGTGGGGGTATCGTGCTGATACGACGGGGGAAGAAGCCCTTCAAGGGTAAGCTGGCGCTGCCCGGGGGATTCGTGGAGTGCGGTGAAACTGTGGAAGAAGCGGTAGCTCGTGAGGTCCGGGAGGAAACAGGACTCAAGGTTCGGCCTGTCGAGTTGGTGGGGGTGTACTCGGACCCCGGGCGTGATCCGCGGGGTCACGTCGTATCGGTGTGCTTCAGGTGTGAGGTAGTGGGAGGCGAGTTACGAGCGGGCTCGGACGCGGCGGATGTGAAGGTCGTAGACCCTTCGGACTTGACTCCCGATGACCTCGCGTTCGACCATTACGATATGCTTCGGGACGCGGGGATCGTGCGTTGAAGAGGGGGTTGAAGATAGCAGCTTACGTAGCCGGTGGTCTGCTTCTGTGTACGGTGTCCGCGAACGCATTACTCGGTATGCGTGAGCCTCCGAGGTTCGCCGAGATCGACAACCCGAGCCTCGGGGATCGAGTATTTCTGGCGATTTCAGGCCTGGTGGTGGGCATCATGGGGGTCAGTAGGGGCATTTGGGAACTGAGGAACGTCGAACGGGTCCGGGCGGCGCTCGGTCTCCTGAAGAAGGCTGAACGCTACCTCGAAGAAGGTTCGGAGAGGATTCCGGCGAAGTACAACGCCGTGACCTACGCGCTGAGAGCCCTCAGATGTGTGAAGAACGCCGTCGAAATCCTTGAGGAGATGGAAGAGGAACTGGAAAGTCAGGAGCGAGAGCTGAAGGAAAAGGCGAAGGAGAAGGAAAAGGCGGAAAAAGAGGGGGAGGAAGAGAAGGTCGAGAAGCGGGGTAGTTCCGATGTACGAACCGCTGAAAGAAGGGACGGAGCCGGGGACGAGAATAGTGACGACAGGCGTAGTCGTGGGGACGGAACCGCTGACCGTGGACGACGGGAAGAGGATCGTGGAGTGTCCGACGGTGGGGGAAGTGAGGGTTCTGGATGAGCGCGGTGTGGAAATCGAGGATCCCCCCGAGACAGGTGAGGTAGTACGGGTCTTCGGTTCGATCACCGAGATCGGTGAGACCGTCAAGGTCGAGCCTCACGCGGTGCAGCGGTTGGGGATAGACCCGGAGTTGTGGAAGGACGTCCGGGAGGCGCTGGGGTAAGGGTTTATCTTTCACACCCTCGCGCCAGAGTGCATCGGGGTGCTTAAGTTGGTGGAGTTCAGGGCCTACCAGGAGGAGGCTAGGTACTTCAAGTACGCGTTCAACGCGGCGGGCAAGGTGGTCGAAGAGGCCCCCTTGATCGTGACGGAGAACGGGATCGTGTCCAGGGCGATGGATGCCTCGCATATCGCTATGGCAGTGCTGGAGATGCCCTGGGAGATGTTCGACGAGTACGAGCCCCCGAGCGACGAGCTGATGTACGGTCTCGACATGGAGGAGGTGACCCGGATAGTGCGGCGTGCGCGGGTTACGGACGAGATCACCCTGGAGGGTGAGGACGAGGAGGAGGTGATAATCAAACTCGGATCCAGCGGCTACGAGCGTGAGTTCAGGCTCCGGAGTATCGACATCGATGACATCCCCGACGAGCCCGAGCTGGATTTCGCGGTCGAGGTTACCGTGGTGCCGGACTTCATCCAAGACGCCGTACGGGACGCGGATCTCGTCAGTGACACGGTCAAGGTCGGGGCGAAGGGTAACACGTTCTACTTCAAGGCCGAAGGAGAGCGTGGTCGCGTGATTCCGAAGGTTCAGGAAGGTGCGGAAGCGTTACTGACGTTCGAAGTCGAAGAGGATGTCGAGACCGCGTACCCGCTGGACTACCTGAAGGACATGATCCAGGCTGCTCAAGGCGCGGAGAGTGTTAGGATCAGACTAGGTCAGGACATGCCTTTGGAGCTGACATTCAGGATCGGTCCCGCAGGTGAAGGTAAGTTGACGTTCTACCTCGCGCCGCGAGTGGAGGAGTGAACCCTTCCTCCTTCTCGCCAGAATCCCGCATTATCCGGGACAGGACCGTGGCTGGGTGGGGGACTAGCCCCCGTACAAGTACCTGTCGAGGAGCGCTTTCGGGTACCCTACGTATGGTATCCTGAGAACCACCCTACCGCTGATCTCCTTGGGCCGGATCGGGCACCATGGATCGGGCAACGGGTTGTTGTCTCCCTTGGTGATGACGCCCTCCGGCGTTTTGGCTATCACCCTGTGAACCACTGGGATCGGTTTCCCAGGCAGCCGGTACACGATGACGTCTCCGACTTTGATGTCACGGTACGGGACCCCGACGACCAGGAGCACGTCGCCGACGTTGTAGTACGGGTACATACTCTCGGAGATCACCGTGACCACCGGATCGGGCGTGCCCAGCACGAATCCGAGCCCGTACCTGAGGCCGTACCCCAGGGCCACTCCTAGGACCACGTAGAAGACCGCGGCTTTCCAGCCCCTGAGTTCTCTTACTTTCCTCCAAGCCCTCTTGACGTTCAACGCGGACCACCCCATAGACCACCGGAACGGGTCGAGAAATAGCCACCGGACCGTGTGAAACCCCTACGTACTGCTCCATCGCTGAAACTTTGCCATCTCAAACCTATTTCATAACCGATTTTAATCGAAGATAAGCTTAATATCTCACCCGAAGCTTACCGAAGTGCGGGGGGTGATAACGTGGTCGAGGAAGACGTCGTCGAGATAACCTCCCGCTATCTCCGCAGGGATCCCGATAAAATCGCTGAGATCTACAAAGCCATAGGTATCGAGACACTCTCGGACCTCGCTGCGACCGACCCTGCTACAATTTCGGACGCTTTCGGTGTGAAGGAGAGCACAGCCAAGAAGATAATCGCGGACGCCCGCGAGGAAGCCAGTAAGGGTATCATGGAGGCCAAGACCCTTGCGGACCTCCTAGAGGAAGAGAAGAAGCGTGACGTAATCCCCACGGGTATACAGGGTTTCGACGAGCGGATGGGCGGTGGACTACCGACCGGCGTTATCGTCGGTATGTACGGACCGCCAGGTGCCGGTAAGTCACAGTTCGCCACCCAGGTGGCCGCGCACGCCCTTAAGGAGGGTGAGTCGGTGCTCTACATCGACACCGAGAACGCCTTCCGACCGCAGCGTCTCCTAGAGATCGGTGGGTTCAAGAAGGACGAACTGAAAGAAGTTTCCGACAGGTTCGTGCTGCGGCGTATCATCGACGCCGCGGCGCTGAGACAGTACTTCGACGAGAAGGAGGGCGAGTTCATCAGCGAAGCCTACGAACTGACACCGAAGGTCGTGGTCATCGATTCCATATCACAGCCGTTCCGTCCGTACAGCGCCCGCGATAAGCTACCGGAGCGATCGCGTATGATTGCCCACATCTTGAACACACTGCTCAAGTACTGCACCGCTTACAACGCCCTCGGCATGGTCACCACTCACGTCCAGGCGAACCCGGACGCTTGGGGTAAGCGCTGGCAAGACGTGGCTCCAACGGTGCTCAAGCACATCGCCACGTACCGGTTCAGCATCGACTACAAGGGTAGGACTGAGCGGGTGATCACGCTCGAAGACGCTCCCGACAAGCCACCGTTCGAGGTCCAAGTGGAACTCACGGACCGCGGTTTAGTGGGCTAACTGCGCAACTGTGCGATCCCCGGATGAGGATACAGCCGGGACCCCGAGGACCGATGCGGAGTGTGGCCGTAGCTGACGGGCCTTCACCTCCGCACACGGACCATGAGTCCGTCGCGCGCCACGACGACTACTGGAAACACCTCCCGAGCCTCCTCCCTCATTCTTTCCGGATCCACTTTCGTGGACAGGTGCGTCAGTACAAGGAGATCGACGCCTGCCTCGCGGGCGACCTCGGCAGCCTCTAAGTGGGTCGAGTGCAGGTATCTCACGGCTTCCTCATGATCCTCAAAGCACGCTTCATGTACCAATACCTGGCAACCGCGGACGTTCTCAGGATCGGCCGGACGACCGTCTCCTTTCACATACACGGATATCTTACCGGGTTTCGTCAACGAGTACGGGCGCTCACCGCGTAAGAGCACTTCACGCCGCTTCGATGGAGGGACCCTTCGTATGTACTTCGGATCCGCCTTTCCCGGTATTTTCGGTGTCTCGATCCGATAGTCGACCGTAGGAACCCCGTGTTCTGACTCGTACACCAGCACCCTGAGGTCACCGATTTCTACTTCGTCTCCCGGATTCACCTCCCGGTACTCGATCACCTCGAGGTCGGAGATGTCCAAAGCGGACTCAGAACCCGCCGTGGGACCGTAGACTTTCAACCTACGCCCGTGGAGGAGGTCCACGGTGGTCGCGAGTGGTAGGAGGCCCGCGACGTGATCGACGTGGTGGTGGGTGAGCAGCACAGCGTCCACATCGTGGATCGTGACACCTTGCTCCATGGCCCGCCGCTGGGTACCCTCTCCGCAGTCGATTAGAAGCTTGGTTCCGGAGAACTCCACCAGCAGTCCCGGGTGGCTCCGATCCTTCGACGGGACCGCGCCACCCGTTCCCAGGAAGCGCATCACCAGCTCACGGTCCACGATCCGTCCCCCGGACCTCGGAAACCGCCAGCTCGAGGCGGTCGATACCCTCCTCCAGGAACGAGAGCAGTTCATCGATCGTCTCGAAGTTCACCCTACAGGGTCTCGCCATCGCTTTCACGATCCGCTCGACGTCTTCCCTCGAAACGCCTCGCCCCTCGTGTGCGAAGAGATGGCGTGCCTTCCGTAGCTCCGAGCACGAGAGTACCTGGATGTACCTCGACAAGGGTCCGAACACGTCCTTTTCGACCGCACCCACTTCCAACGCCCCAGACAGGACCTTCTGGGCTACGTGGAGGAACGCGAGGACTGCTCTCCCTTCTCCTTCCTCTCCTCTCAGTTCCCTCAGTACCGCCTCGATATCCGAGTCGAGCCTATCCTCTACCGCCCCACTCAGCTCCTCGCTCGAACCAAGTAGGTCGGCGAGTAGGCTGGCGAGCTCTACGGGATCGGACGTGGTGACGCGCTCTCCAGACAACCTCTCGTACAGCAGCATAAAGCAAGCCTGGGTGTAGTTCTCGTAAAGCATGCTCAATCTCACGATGAAATCCCCGAACTCCCCGCGGATCCATTGGTACCGGGCGTTCTCCAGTACCACCCTCATGTGGTGGATTATCCTTCGTATCGGGTCCTTCTCGGCTTCCCTCAGCTTCCTGAGTCTTCTCCGGGCTTCGTGTCTCAGTTCATCCAGATGAGCTGACCGTGTAACCTCGGCGTAGAGCCGCCGGGCCTCCTCGTAGTTGAAGTTGAGCTCCGAGTCCCGGGCCCTGAGATACACCGGCTCCATCCTGTCTTCGTAGGCGGAGAACCGTTCGGCTATTCCGGCCGCCACCTCGAACAAACCGTGCTCTATCAGCACACACTTCATGGTTTTCATCGGGAGAATCAGAGGAGACGGCTCCACCTCCACGTTCTCGTCGAGCACCCTGAGGGGGTGAAACCTGTCCTCCCATAACGTCGCCCCGATCAAACGTATCGCCCAACCCACGTTCGGGTGCGCGCCGCCCACGTAGGCGTATAGTTCCGATCGTTTCAGATCCTCCCTGCGGTGTAGGGTCTTCAGGACGTCCTCGATCTCCCGAAACACCTCGAACCGGTCCGGGTCTTTCCTCAGGACCACGGGGTCTTCGACACGAACGCCCCACTCTTTCTCCGCGTACAAGGAGACGAGCCGAGCACAGTACTCGGTGTCCTCGGGGTGATGGCCGTACTGGTGGTCCAGACGGCGGGTTCCCAGCGATATGAGTGTGATCTCCCGCGGATCGTACCCCTCCTCGTAGAGTACGAACCTTATAATCGCGTCCAGCGTCGGGAACGAGGCCTCACCTAAGGCACTCGGGTCCGACAGCGCCCGCTCGTACAGACGCCGGGACGCCTCGAAGAGGTTTCCACCGCCGACGATCACGTCCCGAGGTCCCGCTGGAAATAGCACTACGGCCTCCACGTAATGTCCCCCGAAGGCAACATGAGTTGTCCGTCGTTCGGCGGTATTGAAGCGTTGCCGTACCGACTCGGCCGGGGTCGACGGCCGTGACCGAAGGGTTTGAGGCGCTACCGGACGACGTACAGAGAGTAGTGTACTCGAGGTTTGATGAACCCACTCCACCCCAACGCGTAGCGATACCCGAGATTATGGATGGGAAGAACGTCTTGGTGATAGCCCCCACCAGCTCCGGTAAGACCGAGACCGCGGTATTACCCGTGTTCTCCATGGTACGTGAGCTCGACGAGCCTGGGATCAAGGCGCTTTACATCACCCCGTTGCGGGCCCTTAACAGGGACATACTGCGAAGGATCCGCTGGTGGGGGGAGAAGCTGGGCCTCGAGGTTGCGGTGCGTCACGGCGACACCCCGCAGAGCGAGCGGAGGCGTCAGGCGGAGGACCCGCCGGACGTACTGGTCACGACTCCCGAGACCCTCCAGGCCATACTACCGGGTAAGCGCATGCGTGAGCACCTCTCCCATGTACGTCACGTGATCGTGGATGAAGTTAACGAGCTCGCCCTGGACAAGCGCGGTGTACAACTGACGCTCGGACTGGAACGACTCGCCGAGGTGGCTGGTGACTTCCAACGTATCGGCCTCTCCGCCGCCGTGGGCTCGCCCGACCGCGTGGGTAAGTTCTTGGTCGGCGATCGCGACGTCGAGGTGCTGGAGATCGAGGCCGAGCGTTACCTGGACGTTTCCGTGGCTCATCCGACCGGGCCGCACGAGGTTAAGGAACGGCTGGAATTGATCCACGAGCTGGCGAAGGAGCGGGACTCTGTTCTCGTGTTCACCAATACTAGACAGATGGCCGAACTACTCGCGACCCGCCTGAAAACGGAGTACGACGACATTGAGGTGGAGATACATCACAGTTCAATATCGAGAGAGAAGCGCATGGAGGTCGAAAAGAGGTTCAAAAAAGGTGAGATCGATGTCCTCGTGTGCACCAGCTCACTGGAGCTCGGTATAGACATAGGCCACGTGGACTTGGTGGTCCAGTACGGCTCGCCACGTCAAGTAACCCGCCTCGTGCAGCGAGTGGGACGCGCGGGCCGTCGACGTAAGCGGGCCGAGGGTCTCGTGATAACGTCAAATCCAGACGATCTCGCGGAGGCGGCGGTGATATGTCGTCGGGCGCTGAAGGGATCCCTGGAACCCACTGAGATCCCGGAAGGTTGCCTGGACGTCCTCGCCCACCAGCTCGTGGGGTTGTGTCTGGACGGGCACCAGGTCACCGTGGACTACGCGCTGGAGGTGTTCAGACGGGCTTATCCGTACCGCCATCTCGACGCCGAGACGCTCCGAGAGGTGGCCGAGTTCCTGGACGATATCGAGGTGCTCCGGGTGCGCGGTGACCGTGTGTACCGGACGAAGGACGCCTGGAAGTACTATTACTCGAACTTGAGCATGATCCCCGACGAGCGACACTACCGGGTAGTTACGGAGAGCGGCGGACACGTCAGCGTCCTCGACGAGCCGTTCGTCCTCGAGTACCTAAGGCCGGGTATCAAGTTCATCTGCGCCGGTAGGCCGTGGATCGTGCAGGACGTGGATCACGACCGTTACGAGGTGCTAGTGACGCCGGCCGAGGCCGTGGAAGGCGCCATACCCTCGTGGGTCGGCGAGGAGATCCCGGTCCCGTACGAGGTGGCGCGCGAGGTGGGGGAAGGGATCGGGCGGGCCGAAGCGGCGCTGGAGGATGGGTTCACCGAGGCCGTCGAGGTCGCGGCCGAAACCTTCGGTCTAGGACGCCGCGAGGCCAAGGTACTAGCCGACCTGATCCGTAGGCAGCGGGAGCACTCAGCGGTGCCGCTTCCGGAGAGGCCCGTCATCGAGGACCTGGGTGGGACCCTGGTGATCCACGTGTACGGTGGTACGAACCCCAACCGCACCCTGGAGAAAGTCCTCGGGACCTTGATCTCGGGACGTCTGGGGACGACGGTCAGGACGTACTCGACCCCGTACAAGATCGTGATCTCGGCGGAGAAGCGGGCGGGACTCGACGCGGACCTCCTCATGGAGTGTTTGGAGACGCTGCCTTCCGACGAACGCGGGTTCCACGCCCTCACGCTCAGAATCGTCGAGAAATCCGAGGTCTTCAAGCGCCGATTGGTGCACGTCCTGAAGCGCTTCGGTGCGATAGAGCCGGACGCCGACTACAGGGACGTCTCACCGCGACGCCTCCTGAAGGCGTTCAAGGGGACTCCCCCGTACTACGAGACAGTCTCGGAGGTCGAGCGGGATCTAGACACCTCCGTGGCGTTCCGACTGGTGAAGGAGCTGGAGGAGAAGGCGGAGATCGTCCGGGTGCGCGATCCTTCCCCGTTCGCCGAACACGTGTTGGAGGGACTCGGAGAGGTAGGGCGCGTGACTTCGGGACTCCTGGCCGCGCAGGTCGAGACGCTCAAGCGGGACCTGGAACGACGCAAGCTGTGGCTCGGCTGCCCGAACTGCGGCTGGCGCGGTCGACGCTCCGTCAAGACCGTTAAGGAGGAGGGTCTCGAATGTCCCGACTGCGGCGCTACGTACCTGGTCGCTGCCAAGACCGAGGAGGGTCTGGAAAAGCTGCTGAAGGACTCCGAGCGCGCTCGGCGGGTGGCCGATCTGCTCGAGTCATACGGTGCCAAGGCCCTGGAGGCCCTCGCGGTACCGGGTGTCGGGCCCGAGGCCGCGGCTAAGGTGCTCCGATCGACCGGCGGACGTGAGCCGCACTTCTACCGTGAGCTACTGCAGGAGCGCCTCCGTTACCTCCGCACCCGTCGGTTCTGGGACTAGACCGGTAGGTAAGAGAGCCCGAGGAACGTCAGCAGAAGGAAGAACAATCCCGCGATCCCGACGGTCCCGATGAAAGGTATCGGTATCCCTAGGGGGGGTGATGGACCCTCCCCGCTCTCCACACCGTTCAGTGGTCTCCGCGTCTCGACGTCTCCCGTCACCGGTGCGTCGCAGCGGATCCGGGTCACACCGCCGAGGTCCAGGAACGGTTTGGAAACCGCGACGGCGACGGGGTACCCCTCCAGAGCGGCCTTCCACAACTCTTCCGTGAACGCCGCCAGGGAGTCACCGGGTAGGTCTGTCAACAGGACGACCGTGAGGGTACGACCGCGCTTAGAGGACACGATAACCGTCAGCGGGGAGATAGCGCCGGAGAGTACCGAGTACAACCTGTTCACGACCTCCACGGGCCCGAAGAACTCCAGGATACCGGGGTGAAGGTTGGAAAGGAAGAGATCGTAAGGGACCAGCAAAAGCTCCCCCACGTCGCTCGTGGACTCGTCGTCCACGACGAAGTAGCGACGAGATCCCTCTTGGACGGCCCCGAGGACGAGTACCGCGTGGTACACCGAGGGACGGTTCAACAACGAGACCACGGCTACCTCGAACACTTTCGAGGCCGCATCCGAGCCCGCGATCGCCTGGAAGGCGTCGATGATGTCGAGGTTATCGTCGTCGTGTTCCCCCGTAGCCGAAATCTCGTACTGAAGTGGGGTCACGGGATCGCCGTTCCACCATCCCATGGCGACACCCAAGTTGTACATGTCCACCGCGCACGCCTCCGCGCACCAGATCCTGTCAACGCGCCCATCTCCGTCGATATCGGACCCGAAAGAGGTGTTCGGAGCGTCGAACTCCGGGTCTAAGTAGTAATGACCGGAGACGAACCCTCCCACTCGACCGTGAGCGGGCGTCATCGCGATGGATACCGCGATTATCAGCACGAGGGCGGGCAACATTCGGGTTCACCTCTCGGGCTCGAAGAGCGCCAGGTAGGACGTTCTCATCCCCGAGAACAGCGTCCCCCGCCGGAGGACCTTCCCTTCTCCCCACACCATGCATAGGCAGGATCGTCTCCAGCCGTCGAGCGCCTTGACCGCCGTGGCGAAGGTCTCGGGTGTGACGGCGTTTAGCAGTATCGCGCGTCGCACGCGCTCGGCGAGGGCGAGGAGTACCTCTTCCAGCCGCTCGGAACCGGACACGACGGCGGCGTCCACCTCGTCCACGTCCTCCAGGGCCTCGGGGGCCCACCCGCGCACTATCTCTATGCGATCCTCCAGGCAGAAGTCCCGGACGTTCCGCTCCAACGATCGGAACGCTTCCTTGTCTCCTTCCACCGCGTACACGCGGCCGAGAGGCCCTACCGCCCGGGCCAGCTCTAGGGTTAGCGAGCCCGATCCCGCACCGATCTCGAGGATCCTCTCGCCCGGTCGCGGTCGAAGTACGGCCAGCACCGTCGCTTTCATCACCGGCTTGGTGGGGCCTGGAACACCCTCTGTGACCAAGTCGGAGGGGTCTACGACATTGAACACGGGAGCACCCACCCTGTACGGAGTGGGCCTGGGCCCCGGGGATCCCGACCTGCTAACTCGTAAGGCGATCAGGATTATAAAGAAGGTACCCGTCGCGATGGTACCCTTCGTGGGCGCGGAGAGTCGAGCCGCCAGGGTAGTGCGCGCCGTCGACCCGGAGGCCACCGTGGTCGGTTACCACGCACCGATGACCAGGGACCCGGAGGAACGCGATCGGGCGTACTCGAAGGCCGCGGAAACCTTGGCGGAACTGCTCGAGCGGTTTCACGAAGTGGCGGTCTGCAACCTCGGAGATCCCACCCTCTACGCCACGTTCTGGCACATCGTGGAGCGGATCCCACTAGAGGACTTCGAGATAGAGCTGGTCCCCGGAATCCCGGCGGGACTCCTCTGTGCGGCTCGCATCGGCCGCCCCTTAGCGATGGAGAGTGACAAGGTCCTAATCTGCACTCGGGAACCGCCAGAAGACCTCGAAGGCATGGATACGGTGATACTCTATAAACCAACCCGGCGAGGCGTCGAAAGGCTTCTCAGGGAGGGGTTCGAGGTCTACGCGTGTCGGGAGCTGGGGTTCGAGGGAGAGCGAGTGGAGCGCGTAAACGGGGCCGAGTTCGAGCCCAGTTACCTGTGCACGATAGTCGCCCTCCGGCCCTGAGATACCAGGGCGGGGGCCGGGTTTTTACCCGGTGACTACCCGGGAGGTTCGGGGGCGAGGGTTGCTCCGTACAGTGTGGGTAGATTACGCCAGGAAAGGCGAACCCGATGTCATCTTAGTCGGTCGGCGGGAGGACGGGAACCCAGCTGCCCTCGTCGTTAAGGGGTTTCGTCCCTACTTCTACGCGGAGGTGGAGGACGGGTTCGATCCGTCCGAGGTGGAGCGTCTGAGCGGTGTGGTGGAGGTCGAAGAAGTCCTGTTGGAGCACCCCTACGGCGGCGACCGGGTGGAGCTCCTACGGATCGTCGCCACGTACCCCAAGGTCGTCCCCAAACTGCGCGAGCAGGTCAAGAAGCTGGACGGCGTGAAGGAGGTCTACGAGGCGGACATCCCCTTCGTGCGCCGTGCCGCCGTCGACCTCAACTTGCCGCCGGCGTCCGAGGTCGACGTCTCCGACCTGGACACGGGGTCCTGGTCCGGACTTCCCGCGTACTTCGCGGACGTCGAGGACGCCCGTGAGTTGGACCACCGCCCCTACCCGATCGAGGACCTCGTCGTCGCCAGCTTCGACCTCGAGGTGCTGGCGGAACCCGGAACGACGATCAAGGGAGCCTCGGGCCCCATCATCGCCATCAGCTTCGCGTACAGTACGCCTGACGGGGAGCGCCGTAACTACGTGATTACCTGGAAAGGAGAGGACGAGTCGTTCGAAGTGGACGGGGTGGAAACCGAGGTCATCGTGTGTAGGTCGGAAGCCGCCGCGCTGCGGAGGTTCTTCGACGAGTTCCGCCGCGTTGATCCCGACGTGGTGTTCACATACAACGGGGACGAGTTCGACCTGCCGTACCTGCAACACCGGGCCGGGAAGCTGGGTATCGACGTCTCGCCCCTGGCGCGGCCGGCGGGCAAGCGTGGGATCATACTGAAGCACGGGGGCGGCCGTTATGCCTCCGATATTTTCGGACGGGCCCACGTCGACCTGTACCACACGGCGAGGAAGAACCTCAAGCTGGAACGCTTCACGCTCGAGGAGGCCGTCAAGGACGTGCTCGGTGTAGAGAAGGAGGAGATGGAGCTAGCCGACATCAACGAGGCCTGGAAGCGCGGTAATCTGGACGAACTGATGAGGTACTCGGCTGAGGATGCCCACTACACCTTAGAGTTGGGGCTCGAGCTGGCGCAGGTCGAGTTGGAGCTCTCCTACCTGACACGGCTGCCGCTGCCGGATGCGACCCGCTTCAGCTTCGGACAGCTCGCGGAGTGGAGGGCCATCTACAAGGCGCGCCAGGAGGACATCCTGGTACCGAACAAACCGACTCGAGATGAGTACAAGCGGCGGCGTCGCAAGGCGTACAAGGGCGCGATAGTGTTCGAGCCCGAGATAGGGCTCCACGAGAACGTGGTCTGCGTGGACTTCGCCAGCCTGTACCCCAACGTGATGGTCGCGCACAATATCTCGCCCGACACGTTCGACTGCGACTGTTGTCCGCGTGTGACCGTCGAGGAGGTGGACGACCCCACGGACGCGACCGTGGCACCGGACGTGGGCCACAAGTTCTGCAAGCGGCGTAAGGGGTTCTTCCCCCGGCTCGTAGAGGGACTCATCGAACGCCGGCGTGAGCTCAAGCGCCGCCTCCGGAAGCTCGATACCGAGTCGCATCCTCACGAGGCTAAGATCCTCGACGTACGACAGCAGGCGTACAAGGTCCTGGCCAACAGCTACTACGGTTACATGGGCTGGGCTAACGCGCGCTGGTTCTGCCGCGAGTGTGCCGAGAGTGTTACCGCTTGGGGTCGCTACTACATCAGCGAGGTTCGAAGGATCGCGGAGGAGAAGTACGGGTTGAAGGTCGTGTACGGGGACACCGACTCGCTGTTCGTGAAGCTGCCCGACGCGGACTTGGAGGAAACCATCGAGCGGGTGAAGGAGTTCCTGAAAGAGGTCAACGGCCGCCTCCCCGTGGAACTAGAGCTGGAGGACGCCTACAAGAGGATCCTGTTCGTGACCAAGAAGAAGTACGCCGGGTACACCGAGGACGGGAAGATCGTTACGAAAGGTCTGGAGGTGGTCCGACGGGATTGGGCGCCTATCGCCAGGGAGACGCAGCGTCGAGTCTTGAAGCGGATCCTAGCCGACAACGACCCGGAGGCGGCGCTGAAGGAGATCCATGAGGTCCTCGAGAGGCTGAAGTCGGGCGACGTCGACATCGACGAGCTCGCGGTCACGTCCCAGCTCACGAAGAAGCCCTCGGAGTACGTTCAGAAGGGTCCCCACGTCAGGGCCGCGCTACGGCTCGCTCGACACCTCGGAGTGGAGCCCGAACCGGGTACCATCGTGAGGTACGTCATCGTCCGCGGTCCCGGTAGCGTCAGCGACAAGGCGTACCCGGTGGAACTGGTGCGGGAAGAGGGGAAAGAGCCCGACGTCGATTACTACATCGAGCACCAGATACTACCGGCCGTGGAGCGGATCATGCGGGCGATAGGTTATTCCCGCGGGCAGATCGTCGGTGAGACGGCCTCACAGAAGACGCTGGATCAGTTCTTCGGCTGACGGGATGACGAGAGCACCCCTAAGTGATCGGTGATCGGCTTCACCCTGGCCGACCGTGGGTGTTCTCCTTGCGAGTGGCCATCCTGGACGGGTACACGGATGAGCCGGCGGGTCTAGGTGTACCACCCTACCTCGGGACCCACCCCCGGTACGCCTACGGCGCGGCCCGGGCCGCGGGAGCCACTGAGGTGCGGTACGTGCCCGTCGAGCGGGTGAGGTCGGGCGACGTCGACCTGAACCGCTTCGACGTCGTGGTGGGCATCTGCGGGGTGCACACGCCGGGGAAGTACCTCGGCGCCCGGCCGGCGGACCTCTCCGAGATGCTCCGTATCCTCAGTGAGGTCGACGCCGTCACGGTCCTAGGTGGGCCGGCGGCTCAGTCCGGACACGGTCGGGTCGGCGGTGAGCTACCCGAGACCGAAGTCGAGGGTGTGGACGTGATCGCCCGGGGCGACGTCGAGGCCGTGGTGTACGACCTCGTTTCCGAGGGCTCGCCCGAAGCCGTCGACCCCGACCGGAGGCGATCGATCGAGGAGCTCCGGGAGTACTCCGTGAAGGGAGCACCCGCGGCCCGCGAGCACGTGGACTACCCCGATGCCGTGATCGCGGAGTTGGAGACCTACCGAGGTTGCCCCCGTTTCCTGTCCGGTGGGTGCTCGTTCTGCACCGAGGTCCCTAGGTACGGCGAGCCCGGAGTTCAGACCGCCGGAGGACGTCGTTGAGGAGGTGAAAGCGCTGTACAAGGTAGGTGTCCGCAGGTTCCGGGTCGGACGACAACCTTGCGTGTTCTCCTACATGGCCGAGGGGATCGGGGAGACCGAGCGACCCCGGCCGAACCCCGAGGCGGTGGAGAAGCTCTTCCGGGGGATCTGCACGGTCGCCCCCGACCTCGTGACGCTCCACGTGGACAACGCGAACCCGGCGGTGATCGCGGAGCATCCCGTCGAATCCCGGGAGATCGCGAAGGTGTTGGTCCGTTACGGCACCCCCGGCAACGTCGTGGCCTTCGGCGTCGAGACCTTCGACGAGCGGGTGGCGAGGAAGAACAACCTGAACGTGGAGTCCAAGGAGGAGGTCTTCCGGGCCATCGAGGTGGTGGCCTCCGTAGGCGGGTACCGCGGCTGGAACGGGATGCCGTATCTCCTGCCGGGGCTCAACTTCGTGTGCGGTCTCATCGGTGAGAACAGGGAGCGTTACCGTCGCGACGAGGAGGTCCTTCGGGAGCTGGTGGAACGTGGTCTTCGGGTGCGCCGGATCAACGTCAGGAACGTCGTACCCTTCCCGGGCACAGAGATGGGGGAACACGGTACGAAGTGGCTCGAACGCAACAGGGAACGGGTGGCCGCGTTCAAGCGCTTCGTCCGGGAAGAGGTGGATCCCGTCCTGCTCCGCCGGGTGCTACCGAAGGGCACCGTCCTGAGGCGCCTCCGGGTGGAACCCAGAGAACCGGAGTTCGCGCGGCAGGTGGGCTCTTACCCCGTGGCCTGCAGACTACTCGCCGAGCGGGAACCCGGTGAGTGGGTCGACGGCCTGGTGGTAGGTCACGGGGCTCGTTCCGTCGAGGTGATCCCGCTGCCGGTACGGCGGGAGGACGGTCCGGACGTCCTCGCCAAGCTACCCGGGGTCGGTAAGAAGGAGGCTCTGGATGCCTTCCTCAAGGGCCGAAGGCCGCGGGTCCCCTATGCCCTGCGGTCCTGGTTCGCGTTCTGAATCACCAGTTCCACCTACGGAACTGCCGCCGCGCCCAAAGGACCACGATCATCGACGCGGCCAGTAACCCCACTACCCACTCCCAGATAACCCTAGGCGCGGGAGCACTCTCCCGGACCATTGCCCTCGCCTCGGACTCCTTCGCGGCCTCCGACTTCAAGGGGACGGCTCGACAGCCGGATCCCGAAGTACCTCCCGTCGAGATCGCTCCTCCGACCGGTAGGCGACCGTGGAAGATCACCCCGGTCGTAGACACCAGCTCCGACGCCCTCGACACCGACCCCGAGGGGAGGTTACCCACCTCGAGGTTGTTCGCTCGAGGCGATTCTACGAATTCTACCGCCCGTAAGGATCGAGGGGAAACGGATCGTGGTTCTACCGCGCGGTAGGATGCCCTGCTTCTGGTGACGATCATCCTGATCATTTCCGCGACTACCTTGGGGTTGTCCAGCGTACGGTACGCCCGAACGATATCGGGGAGCATCTTCAGGACGTCGTTGAGACCCAGGGACGCCGCCAGGTTCCGGACGAACGGCACCGTGGACGGGTTCAGGCTCGTGTGGTGGCACGTGGAGGGACCGTACCGTGCCGTGACTTCCGCCCAGGCCCTGACTAGGGCCTTGAGGGTGTTCCGGTCCGGCTTCCACAGACCCACACGCACCGCCTCCACGAGCCACGAGAGCGTCGACTGTACCTCGGCCCAACCCTTCGGGGTCGACGGTCGGTAGCGTTCGAGCGCCGACAGTATCGTCGACGCCACCTCGGTCAGCAACGTCTGAACCATCGGTCTGACCTGGGTCGTCGTCACCGCGATGCCGACGATGTTCTGCACGCGCTTCATCACCTCGTGCCATCCCACGTCCGGTCCGTGGGCCATCAGTGCCTCCCACCAGCTCGGGCTCAGCAGTTCCGTCCGCACCTCGATCGCCAGCCGCTCCGCCAGGGTTTGTACGTGCGCGGTGGTCGGATCGCGGGCCACCGTCAGGAACACTAGTGGCTCCTTCTTCCTGATCAACCGCACGTACGTCACCATCCCGCCGATCCAGGAGTAGTAGTCGTTCACGTCGATCACGTTGAACGCGTTCACCACCTGATCTATCACCGCGTCCACGGTGCTCGCGAGGTACCGGAAGACCTTCACGGCCTTAACTGCGGCCTCGTACCCAGTCAGCTCCTCTCGAAGCAGCTTGGAGCCGTTCGGGTTACCCGTGACGGTGAAGGCGTACGCCACCCTGGACTCGAAGATTTCCGCGATCTTCTCCGAGAACCGCGCGTCGACGGTCCCCGCGCCGTCGATCCCCAGGCCCTTCGTGAGCTCGGACCAGCCCAGCTCCACCAGACGGTTGACACCGGTTCCCTGGATATCGCCCGGTGGCTCCCCGAACACCCCGGTGGCCGCCAGCGGCTCCGGTACCCCGAGCTTTAGGAGCTCGAGATAGTGCTTCCTACGGTGGTTGTACGCGAGGGGCTCCTCCGCGTCGGAGGCGAGCCGGAAGGCGGCGGCCAGCAGTTGGACCACCGGCTCGATGGAGTCCAGGACGGCCGTGCAGAGCGCTACCACGTCGATCCTCGGTCGGTTGATCCACCGGTTACCGACCTTCACCTTCAGCTCGTCCAGCGGGATCAGCTCCACTCCCAGAACTTTGCCGCTGTTCGGGTCCCAGACGGGCTTGACGCCTAGGAGGTACAAGACCTGTGCTATTCCTAACCCGCCGGACGTCAGCTCGTGTGATGCGAAGAGCACGATGGGAACGGTCTCGGGCCACCTACCGTATACGCGGTAGTATCGGGCCAGGAAGTCGTCCATGAGACGCTTAGCGACCTCCCAGGCTTCTGGAGTGGGAAGGGTATACGGGTCGAACGGTACGCCGTTCCGTCCGGTGGGATAGGCCTTGGGGTTCCACAGGGGCTCCCCGAACCCTCCGGTCGGGACGTGCCCGCCCCTCAGGAAGTTGACGAGATTGTCCAGCTCGTACTCACCGGATTCGTACACGTGAACGAACTCTCTAAAGGCCTCGGCTATAAGCTTAATAATGTCCTGATCGTACTGATTCGTGACCTCCCATAGACCTATTTTTAACAACGACTGTCGGTACAATCCTAACAAATTGAGCTTAAATCGTTGCAGTATGGTGTCCGCTTTTGAGAGCAGTGACGCGTCGTCTCGTAGCTCACCTTCGTCCTTGAGCTCGACCCACTGGAGTAAAACCGACCGCAGGTAGGGGTCGTTCCAGATTTCGTGGAGCATCGAGCGGAGCAGCTCGTACGTCCGGATCTTGACATCCTGGTAGAAGTCGGGGTTCTCGTCCGCTAACCTGCGGAACAGCTCCAGGTCGGCCTTGGGGGTTAACCCCGTCGTGACCGCCAAGTAGGGGGCGAACCGCGGTGCGAAGAGCAACGCCGCCTCCTCTACAGCGAGCTCGACCGGGAGGTCCTCACCGATGACGTGCAGACCGTAGAACGATTTCTCGTCTCGGAGCGCCAGCAGGTAATCGTGCAGGGCGTCGAGGAACTCCTCCAGGTGTCGCTCGGCCCAGGACTCGGGATCCTCCGGAGGGCTCTCCCCACGCTCGGCGAAGATGGACTTCACGACGTCCTCGAGGATCCCCAGCTCCCTCGCCTTCTTCAGGATCTTCTCCGCGATAACCTTCCGTACGGCCGGATCGCCGCCGTATATCGAGGAGCTCACGTACTGCGACCACAACCGCTCCAGCTCCGCGTATTTGCGAAAGTCCTTGAAATACCCGGATGGAGGGGACGGATACGTCAGGATCACGGCCCCGCCCCGGTACTTCGCCAGCGTCCCTTCACCCGGGTTGCTCACAATGTAGAAGTACGCCTGGGGGACGTCCGGGAGCAGCAAGTGCGTCCAGTCCGTGACCGTGAGTCCGCGGTCGTGGCCCGGTAGGAACTCGAAGGTGCCGTGCGTGCCCACGTAAACCACCGCGTCCGCGTGGAAGACCCTGCGCAACCACTCGTACGCGGCGATGTACTGCCAATGCGGGGGCAACTCCCTGGAGTGGTAGACGGCTTCCGGGCTCCCCGACCAACCACGCACCGGCTGCAGGACCACCGCCACGTTGCCGAACCTGAGGGCGGGGACGAGGTACCGGCGACCGTCCGTCATGATCCCTCGGTTGTCGGTCACGTCCCCCCAGGTCCTCCGGAAACCCTCGATCATACCCTCCACGGCGGCTCTGACCGCCTCGGGATCCAGCTCACGGACGAGGTCGAGGTACGCGTGCAGCCGCCTCACGACGTCCTCCTCGAACCATTCCCGGACGTTTTCGGCCGGAATCAGTTGGTCCCGGGAGATCGAGCATAGCACGAAGGAGCGACCGTCGACGCTGACCGTGACCTTCCCATCGCGCACCTCGATCTCGACCTCGCGTCCGTCGACGTTCAGCGACCACTCGCCGTACCCGCCCTCGTACAGGTCGAACATCCGTCGAAGTTCGCCCTTCGCCCATGGTCCGACGTTCGCGAGCAGGAGCACCGACCGACGCGGGTCGTGGGGGTCTACCGCGGAGGACATCGCGTTGAACACGGCGACGAACACGTCCTCGAGCGTTCGAGCCTCCCGTGGATCCTCTCGGTACGCGCGGTAGAGCTCCCGGAAGAACTCCGTCCCGGGGCCCAGGTCGAACCCCTCACCGGCCAGCCTGGCCAGGATCCGCGCGAGGCTCCTGGGGACGTCCAGGTACGCCGCTCCCAGCTCCGCGCGTCCCGGCGGGTAGCAGTACACGACGAGCGCGACCCTCTTCTCCCGGTCCGGCAACAGCCTGAGTCGGAGTATGTGGTCGACCAGTCTCCCGAGATCGTCCAGTGTCCCGGGTAGCAGCACGGGCTCGTCGTCCTTCCCGTTCAACCACAGCACCCGGTACCAGAAGGATCCTTCCCGTTCGGAGCCCAACTGTACCTGATAGGTCCATTCGAGTGAGGGCCCTGCTCGATTCGTCGCGTACTCTCCCAGGCCCATGCTGGCGTCTCCGGTGAAGGGGAACACCACCTGGATGACCGGCGTGTTTAGCCTGATGACGACGTACTCGGCCGGTTTCGGGAAGTTCAGCGTGAACGCCCGGACGCTGATTAAGGCCTCCACGCGCTTGTGCTGCCTTTCCAGCCCGGAAAGTACTTCTACGGGCTTCACGAACGACGATTCGCAGAAGACCGCGACGGTCCGAACGCCGTATCTGCTTGTGACGTCGTCTAGCGCCTCCGTGAGTCGCAGTACGGCGTCCCTGCGCGGTCCTACGGCGTCGATCCCGTGGGCGAGTACCAGGACGAGGTCATTGGGAAGCCTGGACGCGAACGCGCTCAGGTCCATTCCACGCAGGACGTCGACAGCCCAGCTCGGTAGCTTCTGGCGGAACCCGAAGAGTACCACGGTCCCTTCGGTCTCTCCGCGGGCCAAGCGTCGGAGCCAATCTCGGAAGGAGGCGGTGTCGAAGTGTGGGATTCCCCCGATCCATCCGGTCCCCGGGATGTAGGCCGAGAGAGCCGTTCTAACGATCGTTCTAGGAGGTTCCACGGCATCCGTCGGGAAGGAGGGGTCGGCCAGCCATAGTAGGAACGTCACGAGAGCGCGCGTGTCCCCCGCCGTCAGACACAGCCAGATATGCGCCGCGACGGCCACCTTGGCCTTCACGGGCCGACCGCGGATAACCACCAGCGCGCGCTCCGGATCCGATGTGGCCACCACGACCACGCGCTTCGTCGAGGCGAGGGCTTCGGCCAATGCGTCAATTATCGTCCAAGGCAGTCCCGAGGGTCCTCCGGGACAGTTCTCGGGTGAAAGCCGTTGGGACCGTCCCCATACGCTGGATCACCAACACGTCGGCGGATCGGACGTCCCTCGAGATACCGTCCCAGTCCAAGTTCCCTATGCTCGTGGGATCCTTCGGGATCCGATGAACGTGTACGGGGATCCCTAACTCCCGGCCTACCTCTTCGGCGTTCGGCAGCGGTGTGGTGCTCAACACGGTGATCTCGACGGCGGAGGCGGAATCGGAACTTAAAATTTGGATTAACACAACCATTGTAAGAAGTAACACAACTGACGTACGTCGTAAGTGTTTTAACATCTTCTTGAGTGCCCCGCGCCGGCCACGCGACGTGTCGAAATAACAGTTTCGGTGGGGGTGAGTCGGTCTGCGCGCGATACCTGTGGCGGCCCTGATCGTCGCCCTTACCGACGTCCGCGTGGGCGGCTGACTGGGGGAGATCATCGACAAGTCAGTGAGGTTTTACTTCGCAGTCGATAAGGCCAGGGAGCGTGGTGTGCCTATCAAGGAGTTCAAGCTGATTCAGGAGGACGGTTCAGTGTACTGGGAAGGCAAGTTCGGGAGATCTAAGTGGGAGACATCGGGTGAGGTAATTTACGGCAATATGGTAGCTCTATCCGGGATATATCTAGGGTTACTCAGCGGCGAGGTGAAACCGAAGACATGGCCCGAACCAGAACGATCCCGATTCGAGAAAGGCATTACCGTCGGACTCGCTCGGATCCTGTCACTCCAGCAGGAAGATGGTGGCTGGGGATGGAAAGTAGTCCTAGTGGAAGGCAAGACCAGGTTTCCAGCCGGCAAGGGCCATGTCCTGTACACGGCGAAGATACTCGCTAAAGTGTTGATCCCGGCGCTGCGGTTGAACATTAAGAACGTGAGCTACGGCGGGACCACCTACGACGTCGCCGAACACGCGCGTGCGGCGGTGAGGTTTCTCATCGACCAGCAGTTGGAGAGCGGTGGATACAGCGCCAACAAGGAGTGGTCGATGACCGAGGACCCGCTCTACACGGCGTGGGCCCTACGTGCGCTGTGCGAGGCGTACCGGTACAGGGACCTACTGGGGCTCGACGACGCGACCGTCCAGCAGGTCAAAGAGGCGATCCGTAGGGCGGTCGACTGGTTACTCTCGCACCAGGAGGACGAAGGTGACTACGCCGGGCTATGGGAGATGAAGTCCGCAGCGATCATGGGATCCGCGTACGCCCCACCGTCGGAGGCTCAAATCGTACGTGCACTTATCCAGGCATACTCGATCTCGGAGGAATTAGGGTTGAACAAGGCCGAGCTCAAGGAGGCATAGATCGGGCGCTGGAGGCGATCGTGGACTGGGCGCTGAAGTACCAGGATGCCTCGCTGGTGGAGTTCGACGGTCGGAAGGTGCTCGGCTGGGCCTACTCGTCGACACGCCTGGAGAGTTGCGGTCCGTACCTCGGGTACACCGCCCTCATAGCCGCCACGCTGAAGCTGGCGCAGGAGCTGGGCCTAGGGTCGAAAGCCGTCGAGAAGATGAGGTCCGTCGGAGTGACCTTAGAGGATGAGGCGGAGTGGGTGGCTCACGAGTGGCAAGAGATCGACGGACTCGGGTACTTCCTGTACCCGAACTCCAAGGCCGAGCACAAAACGGTGACACCGTCGAGCCAGCTCTACGGACTGACCTGTGCGGTGGCGTTCTCGCACCCAGAGGTGCTGTTGAAGCGCACTACGGCGGACGTTTGGAAGCTGGTGCCTAAGAAGGGAGCGTGGAAAGTTCCAGTGTGGCCGGTGGTCACGGTGGTGCTGCTATTCGCGTGCCGACGCCGCTAACCCGTTTTCTGTCCTCACGGATACTCTTTCGTATCCGTTCTTCTCTGAGGTGGCGGGTGAAAGTACTCACAACTAATTCACGACTTCTTCCAACCAGTGTAGAAATTTCGTTGACAAAAACTCGGTTCCACTTTAATTTAAAGCCGCCGGCCATGTGGGGCGGCTGTAGGGGGTGAGACCGTGAGGTTCCCGGCGCTGGTCATCGGGCTACTCGTTGCACTGGGTCCGACCGCAGCCAGTGAAAGTCCCAAGGTTGCCGTAGTGATGCCGTACCACGGCAGTTACGATCCGCACTGGATCTACATGGCCCACGAACTCCCTGAGAAAGTCCAAGAGATACTGAGCGTAACCTATGACGAATACAATATTCAAGTGTATCCAGGCAGTTTCGAAACCTACGACGTGACCAAGGTGCGACTTCAGGGCGGTAAGGAGTACGTCATCCATCAGGAAGAGGTGAACACGGGCGAGGAAGTCCTAAAGACCGAACTCGGGCACGCCCTCAAGGAGGCCGAAGAGTTCACGAACTCCGGTAGGGACGGTCTGATCGTCGTGCTACCGGCCTTCGTGAACCGAGGAGGTCAGCACCAGTGCGTGGAGATCCCGGAAGTTATCGACATCATCTTGGGCGATAAGGTGCCCAAGTACTCGGTCCACTACGAGCCGTTCGGTATTACAAACTGGGACCGCCAGAACGACATCGGTATCGTACCGGAGCTGCTCTTCAGGAACATACAGACGGAGGCTGAGAAGACACTGACAGGACCGAACGGTCAAGGTGATCCCGAAGACGTGTTCTCGGCGTACAAGGATAAGAGACTCCTGGACTTCCTGGTGGACCACAAGGACGAGGTCGGTCTCCTCGAGATCATGTTCGGCACCCTGCGGGTGGGTTACTGGGACGACTTCAAGGCGAACGCTATGTACGTACTACGTGGTGTCGCCGAGAGACTCGGTAACCTCCTGGGGACGACGATCCCGGTCGGTGAGGTCGACTGGGCGCTGGAGAACCCGTTCGTGAGGGAGGGTAAGGCGTACTTCTTCGCGTTCCAGAACCCGGAGATCGGTCCAGAGAACTGGGAGAAGTCACGCTGGGAGGTCCGATACGAGCAGTTCCAGAAGCTGATGCAGAGTCTCTGCAGGCAGGGCGTCAGGTACGTGGTCGCATTCCCGTACATCACGGTGACCGGTATCACGGACCGCAAGCTGTTCGAAGGCAACCCGGAGCACGGTCCCGAAGGTGACGAGCCCGAGGCTTACGACTATCCGGAAGCCATTCTGCGGCATTTCGGTGCGGAGTTAGTGGCGGAGACCGTAGCCGACGTCAGGAAGTACACGTACGTGCAGGAGGGTCAGGAGAAAACCCGGACGGTGTACATCAACGCTCGGATCTACCGGATCCCGAAGGAGAAACTGGGCACGGACGCCGACATGTACGTGATCTACGTGAGACGCGGGCTGTTGGACGCTCCGAACGCGACGGAGAAGGTGGCGCGGGTGTACGCCAACTACATCGCCACTCACCTGCCGACGTGGTTGATGGAGTACGAGGCGGTGAAGGGGATGAAGGAGGGGTTCGAGGGCGAGATTAACTCGCTGAGGAAGGATGTCAAGAGCCTCAAGAAGAGGAAGGTCGCGGTGTATCCGGCGGTAATCGCGCTGGCGCTGGCGATGATCCCGCCGCTCCGGCGCCGCTAACGCCCCCCACTTCGACAAACGTTACGAATGTATTAACGATCGACCGTGGGGGCGTTAAGGGGCTTCCGCGAGCTCGTAGGGGTCGTGATTCACCCGGACCTCGCGTCCCGGACCCGTCAGCTCCACCTCGGGCGCGTACCCCAGGGACTCCAGGTCCTCGTACAGGGCCAGATGTCCCGAGAGATCACAGTACTCGGCCCTCAACGCACCGGCGAGGTGTGCGGCCGCCTTTACGGAGACGGCGCTCTCCACCTCCGTCAGCACGATGATCTTGAATCCGAGCTCCCTGGCCTTGCGTCCGAGCAGTACCGCGTCTAGGAAACCGACCTCTTGAACGCTTAAAGCCACTCCCTCGGCTGAACCCAGCCCGTGGATGTCCTCCTCCGACGTCACACGGACGTAGATGGGGACCTCCGCGTCGAACTCCTCCGGTGAGATCACGACTATCTCCGCGTCGGACACGGACCGTACCTCCTCGAGGGCCCGCTCAGAGGGTCGGTCCGTGAACTCTAGAAGTACGGTCTCGAAGTCCAGGGCGGACACCGAGGACAACCCCGCCGAGTCGGCGCGTACACGGACCACCGTGTACCCGACGGAGAGGTTGTCACGCGCCTCCCGGAGTGCCCCGTGCTTTCCGAGTTCGTGGACGGAGCACGCGGACTCGACGGTTCTCGGCTCTCCCCCCAGCAGTTCCGCGAGTGGGAGGCCCTGAGACCGGGCCTCGGCATCCATCACGGCCATCTCGTGGGCTACGGCCGGATCGAACCCCGAAACCGGTCCCGTAGTGGCCCTCCGATGAGTAAACCCGGCACACGTAGCCGTCGACGCGACCGGCGGCACCGTTTAAGGTAACCCGGCGGGTCTCGACGGGTCTCAAGGCGGATCCCGCCCCGCCGGGAGGGTGAACGTGTTGAAGCGGGTTATAGTTGTCGGAGCCGGCAGTGCGGGACGGTCGGTGGCGCGGCTGCTGAACCACGTGGGGTACGACGTCGTGATCAACGACATCCGCGATTGGGAGGACTTCACCACGGAGGAGCGCGAGTATCTGGAGGTTCTCGAGCGCGAGGGCGTCGAGGTGGCCCTCGGGGGACACGATCGGGAGCTCTTCGAGTCGGCCGACGCGGCCTTCGTGTCCCCGGCGATCCCCGAGGACGCCGAGGGTAGGAAGCTCGCGGAGCTGGTCCCCGAGGAGATCACCGTCGAGGACGTTGCCGGGCTGTTGGGAGACCTGTTCCCCGTACCCGCCATCGGGATCACAGGAACGAACGGGAAGACCACCACGACCTGGGCGGTGGCGCATCTCCTGGAGGCCTGCGGGTACGAGGTCTGGCGGTGCTCGTCCCTCGACAGGCACCTCGTCATCGAGGCGATAGTGGACGGCGTGGTGACGGGTGAGATCGAGGGCTACGACGTGGCCGTCGTGGAGCTCCCACACGGGACGATCAGACTGGCGGCCGGTATCGAGCTGGACGTCGGGGTGCTGACGAACGTCTCACCGGAGCACTTGGACGAGTTCGGCGGTTCCTTCGAGCGGTACGTTCGTCGGAAACTCACGATAACTGAAATGAGTGAAGTGCTGGTGGCCGGCTACGACTGCGAGGAGCTGCGGAAGCGCCTGAACGACGCGGTCTGGTACTCCGTGCGGGATCCCGACGCCGACTACTACGGACGTAGGGAGAACGGACGTCTCGTGGTGAAGGGACCCGACGCCTCGGTGGAAGCCGACTTCCACCTGATCGGTTACTACGTAGAGAACTGCACGGGAGCCGTCGCCGCCTGTCTAGAGTTCGGCGCCGATCCCGAGGGGGTCGCCGAGGGTCTCGCCACGTTCGAGGGCGTTCCCGGGCGCATGGAGCTGCTGGGGGAGTTCTCGGGTCGTGTAGCCTACATCGACGCGGCACACAATCCGGACGGTCTGAAGGCGTCGCTTCCACCGTTCCGGGAGCTCGCGGACGAACGGGGCGGAAGACTGCTCGTCAGCGTGGACAATCCCGACACCGTGACCGAGCGCGACAAGTTCGAGTTCGGGCGGATAGTAGGGGAGTACGCCGATTTCGTGGCGGCCAGCGGGTACAACGAGACCCTGGAGCGGCTCGACCGGTCGGCCGCCGAGGAGGTAGTGAAGGGCGCCGAGTCGGCGGGTTGCGAGGGGGTGGCCGTAGACTCGGTCCGGGAGGCTGCCGAGGAGGTGGCCGCACGGTCCGAGGAGGGAGACGTGTTGCTCCACGTGGGGCCGGGGGTGGTGAACGCGTACGATCGGGTCAAGCGCGCCTTCCTGCGCGGTCTGACCTCGGTGCTGGGGGAACCTTCGGATGAAGCATGAGATCGTCCGGCAGGCTCTCATCTACGCCTGCGAGGAGATGGGGGCCCTGCTCCGCCGTAGCGCCTTCTCCCCGAACATCCGCGAGCGGGAGGATTTCTCCTGCGCGATCTACGACGCGGACGGTGAGCTGATAGCCCAGGCGGAGCACATTCCGGTGCATCTCGGATCGATGAGGTGGGCCGTACAGGCCGTCCTCGATGAGTTCGGGTCCTCCGAGATGGAACCGGGAGACGCCTTCCTGCTCAACGACCCGTACGCCGGAGGTACCCATCTCCCCGATCTCACCGTCGTCGCTCCCGCGTTCCACGACGATGAGCTCGTGGCGTTCGCCGCAGTTCGTGCGCACCACGCCGACGTAGGTGGGAAGGTCCCAGGGAGCATGCCTCACGACGCCGAGGACGTGTACTCGGAGGGGCTCCGGATTCCCCCGATCAAGGTCGCCGAGGACGGTGAGCCCCGAGACGACGTGCTACGCCTCCTCGAGGCGAACTCCCGGGGCGGTGAGGAGCGGCGGTACGACCTCACCGCTCAGATCGCCGCGGCGTTCCGAGGATGCCGCCAGGTGAGGAGGATCATCGACGAGCACGGACGGGAAGCCTGGGAGAGGGCCTGCGAGTGGTGTAAGGACTACGCCGAGCGTCGCATGCGCGTGGCCATCGAGCGGATCCCCGACGGCGAGTACAGCGGGGAGGATTACCTGGAGGGCGACGGGATCTCGGAGGACCCCGTGCGTATCTCCGTGACCGTGCGCGTGGAGGGGGACGAGGTGACCGTCGACTTCACCGGGACCGACGAGCAGACTCGGGGTCCCGTGAACGCGCCTCTGCCGGTCACGTACTCCGCGGTCTTCTTCGCCCTCAAGGCGGCCCTGGACCCGGAGACACCCGTTTCAGAGGGGACGTACAGGCCTATCGAGGTGATCGCGCCACGCGGAACGGTGGTCAACCCCGAGCCGCCGGCCCCGGTATGCGCGGGCAACGTGGAGACTTCCCAACGGATCGTCGATGCCATCCTGGATGCACTACGTGAGGCGATCCCTAGCCTACCGGCCCACTCGCACGGCTCCATGAACAACGTGGCCATCGGCGGGGTCGGATTCGCGTACTACGAGACCGTGGGCGGTGGGGCCGGCGCATCCCCGGACTGTGACGGGGAGAGCGCCGTGCACGTGTACATGACCAACACCGCGAACACTCCGGTCGAGCACGTGGAGCGCGAGTATCCGATCCGGATCCTCGAGCATACCGTCCGGCGTGGGAGTGGGGGCGAGGGTAAGTACCGCGGCGGCGACGGTATCATCAAGCGATACCTCGCCCTGGAGCGCTGTCGTGTGACCGTGATAGGCGACCGGACCATGCACCCGCCGCGCGGCGTCGACGGAGGGAAACCGGGGAAGACCTCCGAGTACGAAGTCGAGCGATCGAACGGGAAGGTAGAGAGGCTAGGTCCGAAGGACTCGACCGTGCTCGAACCCGGTGACATGTTGATCGTGCGCACCGCTGGCGGTGGAGGTTACGGAAAGGGGGAGTGAACGGGGAATGGAGATCTCGGAGTTTCAGCGTCTGATGGACGAGCT